>NZ_CP012601.1:3100153-3470199 GCF_001278755.1 Bacillus sp. FJAT-22090
GCTAAATCAGAAGAAGCAAGCTTCTTCATCATC
The DNA here is from genome assembly GCF_001278755.1 of Bacillus sp. FJAT-22090. Lineage (GTDB taxonomy): Bacteria > Bacillota > Bacilli > Bacillales_A > Planococcaceae > Psychrobacillus. The sequence goes on from NZ_CP012601.1 coordinate 3,100,187, forward strand.
CGCTCGACTTGCATGTATTAGGCACGCCGCCAGCGTTCGTCCTGAGCCAGGATCAAACTCTCCATAATAGAGAACTTAAAAAGCTCATTTTGTTTTGCTGGCATCATCATTAAATGATGTCAAAATTGTTTGCTATCCGACTAACCGAAGCTAGTCTATCAAGCTATATGTCTTAACGTTTTGCATGTTCAGTTTTCAATGTTCATGTTTAAAATTTATTGTGTTGTCGTTTTGGCGACTTTAATATCATACCAAATCTCGTTATCTATGTCAACAACTTTTTTATTTTATTTTCGATGTGAATCGGTAATAAAAATGACAACTTGATAACTATACCACCCTCTTTAACTTATGGCAAGCGTTTTTATTAACTTTTTTTAAAATACTTCCCTTCCTATTTTACATACTACATATAGTAACTATAAAAAAAGAGAGGCACTACAAATAGTAGCATCTCTCCTTCATATATATAGAACTTTATAAAACGATTAATCTTTATGACGCATTGTTGGGAACAATAATACATCGCGAATAGATGCAGAGTTAGTTAACAACATAATCAAACGGTCAATACCGATTCCAAGACCACCTGTTGGCGGCATACCATATTCTAATGCCTCTAAGAAATCTTCATCCATTTCATGCGCTTCGTCATTACCTGCTTCTTTTTCAGCTAATTGGGCTTCGAAGCGTTGACGTTGATCAATAGGGTCATTTAGTTCTGTAAATGCGTTTGCGTGCTCACGACGAACAATGAACAATTCAAAACGATCTGTAAAACGACCGTCCTCCGGATTTTTCTTCGCAAGAGGAGATACCTCTACAGGATGTCCATATATAAATGTAGGTTGCACTAATGTTTCTTCTACTTTTTGTTCAAAGAACTCATTTAATACATGACCAACTTCCATCGTAGGTTTTACATCAACACCATGTTCTTTTGCTAAACCATGCGCTTCTTCTTTGGTCATTTCTTTCCAGAAGTCTACACCGGTAGTTTCTTTTACCGCATCTGCCATATGCCAACGTCTCCAGCCAGGAGCAAGGTTAATTTGATCCTCACCGTAAGTAACAGTAGTTGTCCCTAATACCTCTTGAGCAACATGAGAAACAAGATTCTCTGTTAAGTTCATGATATCTTGGTAATCAGCATACGCTTCATACAATTCAATCATTGTAAATTCTGGGTTATGACGTGTTGAAACACCTTCATTTCGGAAAACACGACCAATTTCATATACTTTTTCTAATCCACCTACGATTAGACGTTTTAAATGCAATTCAATCGCAATACGCATGTATAATTCCATATCTAATGCATTATGATGCGTGATAAAAGGACGAGCAGCTGCTCCACCAGCGATTGTATGTAACATCGGTGTTTCAACTTCCAAATAGCCTTGTCCATCTAAATAACGACGAATCGCTTGAATGATACGACTTCTAGCAATAAATGTATTTTTACTTTCTTCACTTGTCATTAAATCTAAATAACGTTGACGATAACGTTGCTCAACGTCTTTTAAACCGTGAAACTTTTCTGGCATTGGACGTAGGGATTTTGTTAAGAATGTGAATTCTACCGCTTTCACCGATAGTTCGCCTACTTGTGTACGAAATACATTCCCTCTTACTCCTACAATATCTCCTAAATCAGCTGTATTAAATAATTCATACGCTTCTTCTCCGATTGCATCTTTTCGTACATAAATTTGAATTTGACCGCCCAAATCTTGAATGTGTGCAAATCCAGCTTTCCCTTTTCCTCTTTTAGTCATAATTCGTCCTGCAATTACGACTTCATGAGGTGTTTCTTCTAATTGTTCTTTAGTAAATTGATCATATTCAGCAATTACTTGATCACTTAAATGGGTACGCTCAAATTTGCTACCAAAAGGATCTAATCCTTTTTCTTGTATAGAAGTCATCTTCTGTCTTCTCACCAAAATTTGATCGCTTAATTCTTCTACATTAGACATGTTTGTCACTCCTCCACTACCTATTATCCGCAACTATCTTTTATTACGTTGAACTTATTGTACACAATTTCTGTACGCTGTTCACCTTTTTCCTACACGAAAGAATATATTTCACTATTCTGATTATCTTTTAAAACGGAAAGAGCCATCACTAGTAAGTGATAGCCCTCATTTTAATAAGCAAGAACAGAGTCAGCATTATATTCTTTTGATGTTTCTTCCGCAAAATAACGTAAGTAATCCTTTAACTCTTGTGCAGATTCTGTTTGATTAATCATATTACGCGCTTTACCATTACCACGAATACCTTTTAAGTACCAAGAAGCATGTTTACGCATTTCTCTTACAGCGATACCTTCTCCTTTTAATGCAGTTAAACGATCAAAATGTAATAAGCACACTTCAATCTTCTCTTCTACTGTAGGTTCAGGCTTAAGTTCACCTGTCTCCAAGTATTCCACCGTACGATAAATCATCCATGGGTCTCCTAGAGCTGCTCGCCCTATCATTACAGCGTCGACGCCTGTTTCTTCTAGCATACGCTTTGCATCTTGTGGAGTATTTATATCACCGTTACCGATAACCGGTATATTCACAGCTTCCTTTGCCTGACGAATCAAATCCCAATTCGCCTGCCCTTCGTACATTTGTAAACGAGTACGACCATGTACGGCAACCGCTGCTCCGCCAGCACGTTCTACTGCACGAACATTATCCACAATGTAAATATGATCATCGTCCCAACCTGTACGCATTTTTACACTAACAGGTTTATTTACATTGTCGACTACCGCAGAAACCATTTCATAAATTTTCTCAGGATCAAGAAGCCATCTCGCTCCAGCCTCACACTTAATAATTTTGTTTACCGGACACCCCATATTAATATCAATGATATCCGCAGAAGTATGCTGATCTACGTATTTGGCAGCTGCTACAAGTGTATCTTTTTCTCCCCCGAAAATTTGAAGTGATAGAGGATTTTCTCGCTCATCTATATAAAGCATGCTCAAAGTCTTTTCGTTTTTATTAACGATTCCTTTGTCACTAATCATTTCTGCGTAAACTAACCCTGCTCCAAACTCTTTAACAGTTAATCGGAAAGCAGAGTTACAAATACCTGCCATTGGCGCTAACACGACACGATTATCCATTTCAAAATTTCCAATTTTAAATGGTTTTGTCGCTGCTTTTGTCAAAATCATTCACCTGCCTTTATTTCTCCTTTTAATTCTTCTATCGGTATATCTAACAAGGAAGCAATTTTATCTAACTGCCGTTCACTTGGAACTCTTTTCCCTTGCTCTATTTGCCCGAGTATAGACACAGACATCTCCATTTCTTTCGCCAGTTCAACTTGACTCAACCTTTTTAAGCGTCGAAATGCACGAATGCGTCTACCCCATCGAACGTTTTCCATATATGAACGCCTTCTTTCTGAACTTGTGCAAGCTCCAATAAAGAACGCTTTGTAAGAGGCTCAACTAAATCCGAATTTAACTCCACAAGAGGTACGAGCACGAAGCCTCTCTCCGTCATCCTTGGATGAGGAATAATAAGGTTCTCCGTTTTCATATTCTCTTCATTATACAACAAAATGTCAAGGTCTACAGTTCGAGGACCCCAACGAACTTCACGAGTACGACCTAGTTCTGCCTCTATTTCATTGCATCTCTTTAATAATTCCTGCGGTGTAAATAATGTCTCAAGCTCCACCACTATATTCAAAAAGGCAGCTTGATCTACATACCCAACTGGATCTGTTTCGTAAACAGAAGAAACTTGCGTTACTTGTATACTTTCAGAATCATTTAGTAATTGAACAGATTTTCTAAGAAAATCAAATCGATTTCCGATATTAGATCCTAATGATAAATACGCTATATTCATAGTATACCTCTCGTAATATCAACCGCGACAGAAGCATAATGGCCTGCAATAGGCGGATTAGGCTTAACTAGCTGTATGCGACAGCCACTCACCTTAGATTCATATTCTGATAAGATACGCGCAGCGATATTTTCAGCAACTGCTTCTATTAATAAATATGGCTTGCCTTCTACTATTTCCTTACAAAGCTCAAATACCTCTGCATAATTTACTGTTTCATCTAAGTTATCGGTTTCACCAGCTTTTTTTAAATCACAAGCTAGTGTGATGGTTACTCGAAAAATTTGACCGAGCTTCGTTTCTTCAGGTAACGCACCATGAAACCCGTAAAATTCTAAATCATTCAGATGTATATAGTCCATAAAAAATTAAGCCTCACTTTCCTTAAATTGCACCTTTCCTGTTAGCACGTCCATCATTTTTGTCATACGGGCAATTTCCTTCACATCATGTACTCGCACCATATGGCAACCAAGCTGAACACCATAGCACACGGTCGCCCCTGTACCTTCCATTCGTTCGTTTACAGGAAGATTTAATACATTACCGATTAAACGTTTTCGAGATGTTGCAAGTAAAACTGGATAACCCATATCTACTAATTCATCTAAGTGCTGCATCATCCAAACATTTTGAGTTGTTGTCTTTCCGAAGCCGATACCTGGATCTAACCAAATATTTTCATCGGTCACTCCTGCTGCTTTTGCAATTTGAATACATTCCTCTAAATCTCGTTTTGCTTCTGGCCAAAAATCTGTATATTCTTCGTTATCTCTATTATGCATGAGTATAATTGGAACTCCTAATTCTGCAGCTACCTTGGCAACTTTTGAATCTCTTTTTGCGCCCCAAATATCATTAATGACATGTGCACCTGCCAGTATTGCTGCTCTAGCAACTTCTGACTTATATGTATCGATGGAAATGACCGCATCTACTTCCGCAGTAATTGCTTTTATAACTGGTACGACACGCGCTATTTCCTCTTCATCTGAAATGATAGTGTACCCAGGTCTTGTGGATTCACCACCAATATCAATGATTTTGGCGCCATCTGCAACCATTTGCTTTGCACGAGCTACTGCTGCTTCGACGTTATTAAATTTTCCACCATCCGAAAAGGAATCCGGTGTAACATTTAGTATCCCCATAACAATTGATTCTTTTCGAAAATCTAACTTAACCCCACCAGCTTCAAAAGGCTTGGTATTAAATTGTAAGTTCATGTTTTTATCCTTCTTTCTGAATACACTTTACATACATCTCATGAAGCGTAGCATAAACGGGTCCTTGGTTTCCTAAATAATGCTTTTCGCTTATATCTTTTATAGGCACAATCTCTTGTACTGCATTGGTAATAAATACTTCGTCCGCTTCATTCAATGCATCTTGTTTAAATAAACCTTCTTCTACTACTATTGGTGAATTTTTAATGATCCAATCACGTGTGATGCCTGCTAATATTCCTGTTTCCAAAGAAGGTGTAAATAACTTCCCATTTTTCACCCAAAATAAGTTGGACGTAATTCCTTCTGCTACAAAACCATCAGAAGTTAGAAAGATACCCTCTAGTGACGCAAGTGATGCAACCTCGAATCGAGCATGTATATTATTCGCATAATGATGAGATTTATGACGTGTGCCACTTTCCGGCGAATTTCTCACTGTTTCTAACCAAACGGCAGACTTTTCTGTTCCTCTAGGTACAGTGTGTAAAGGTTTTCGAAATAAAATAACAGTCGGCTTGTCATAACTATTAGGCTGTAGCCCGATATCATGGACACCTGCTGAAATGTTTAAACGAAAATAACCGTCTTCCTCGTTATTCATAGTAGTTAATACTTTTACAGCTTCCATAATTGTTTTTTGATCAAAAGGCATTGTAATACGAAAATCAGCTAGTGCTCGAGCAAGTCGATTCCAATGCTCTTCCCATAAAAATACTTTTCCATCATACGTACGAAATGTTTCAAAAAACCCTAGCCCGTACAAAAAGCCATGGTCATAAGGAGAAATTGTAAGTTCATCCGCTCGATAATATTCTCCATCTTTCCAAGCATCCATATTAAATAATCTCCCTTACTGCAGGGCTATATGCTTCAAAAAAGTTTTGAATTAGTTTTTTACCTTCCTCTGTCATAATCGATTCAGGATGAAATTGTACACCTTCTACTGCGAACTCTTTATGACGAAGCCCCATTATTTCTCCTTCATCTGTCCAAGAAGTCACCTCTAAACAATCAGGTAATGATTCTTTTTCTACTAGTAAAGAATGATATCTTGTCGCCTGGAAAGGATTTGGCATATTTGTATTAACTCCTTTTCCATCATGATAAACAGGAGAGGTTTTTCCGTGCATTAGTCTTTCTGCGCGTATTACTTTACCACCAAATGCTTGTCCAATCGACTGATGTCCAAGACAAACACCAAAAACAGGTATTTTTCCTGCATAATGAGTAATGATATCCAGGCTAATACCAGCTTCATTAGGTGTACAAGGGCCTGGAGAAACAACAATTATAGATGGAGATAACTGTTCTATTTCCGAGATACTTAGCTCATCATTTCGAACAACCGTCACTTTCTCCCCAAGTTCACCAATATATTGCACCAAATTATAAGTAAAGGAATCATAGTTATCAATCATTAAAATCATAGCTGACCTCTTTCTGCCATAGCTTTTGCTTGCCATAATGCTTTTGCTTTATTTAAGGATTCCTTATATTCTGCATCCGGAACAGAATCGATTACAATTCCCGCTCCCGCTTGAATGTGTGCCATTCCGTCTTGAATAAAAGCAGTGCGAATGACAATATTTAATTCTAAATCACCCGAAAACCCTAACCAACCGATTGATCCCGTATATAATCCGCGTCGAACCGGTTCAAGCTCTTCAATTATTTCCATCGTACGGATTTTCGGAGCGCCTGTGATCGTACCTCCTGGGAACATCGCTTGAATAATCTCTGTATTCGATGTACTTAGACGAAGTGTACCTTTTACATTGGAAACAATATGCATAACATGCGAATAGCGTTCGATGACCATAAATTCGTTAACTTCAACAGTTCCATAGGATGAGACCCGTCCTAAATCATTTCTTTCCAAATCCACCAACATAACATGTTCTGCTCGCTCTTTGTCATTTTGTATAAGCTCATTAGCCAACGTGATATCTTCTTCATCGCTTTTACCACGTGGTCTCGTTCCAGCGATAGGACGTGTCGATAATTCAGTTCCTTTTTTCTTCACTAATAGCTCTGGTGATCCTGAAACAACTGCAAAATCTGGTGACTGAATGTAAGCCATATATGGAGATGGATTAAATGCACGAAGTGCCTCATACATAGCAATCGACTCAGCATTTAGCCTTTTAGATTGGCGAACCGATAAATTCACTTGGAATACATCCCCTTGAGCAATATACTCCTGCACTTGACGGACAGCAGCCTCAAATTCATTTCCACTCACAGAGACGAGCAACTCCGCATCATCATTAGTTACTTCTGCGGCAGATTCATATGAAAATTTACGTTCTGCATTGCTACTTGCAGTCTTTAAAGCATCTTCCATATCCTCTAAATTTATATTACTCGTAGAGAGTTTCATACAAGTAACAAGTTGAGTTTCCACGTCAAGTACAGCCCAGAAATCAAATAAATAAAAATAGATATCAGGTGTATGTAGATTATCTTCAGCTAATGTTGGTAGCACTTCTATTTTGCGTGCATAATCATAGCTTATAAAACCAGCTGCACCACCTTGAAAATCAGGCAAATTCTCTTGAAATGGGATGTGGTAGGATTCAACAAGCTTTTCTAACTCCGTAAGCGCCTCTCCATGACGTATCTCTTCATCCCCGTTTCTCCATTTTATATGTAATCCAGTGTCTAAAGATTTAGTAATCGCCAAAGGATTCCAAGCAGCAACACTCAAACGGCCACCTCTACCACTTTCTAAAAATAAATGATGTGATTCCGATTTTGTGATTTCTTTATAAGCATAGAAAAAATCTTCTTTTGACATATTAAAGGTCTTAGTTTGTAATGTAAGTAAATCCAATTCTTGAAATCCTCCTAAAAACGTTTGCCTTCATCTTAACTTGAAACCAGTACTTTTCGCCACATAAAAAAGCGGAAGCACTATGCTCCCGCTCAATTTAGCTCATTTTTTTCTAAAATTTGAAGAAGTTCTTTTCAGACTGGATGAAAACGCTTGTCAGTCGAGGCAACCTAAGTACGCCGCGTCCTGCGGCAACGGTTGCATGACCCACATCCTGTGGGCCCGCGCGCCAGCAATGGTTTTCTGCGACGAGTAACCGCAGGAGCAACGAGGCGGAAGCGAATAGAACTAAAGTTCATGAGCTTACAACGAAGTGCAAGCAAACTCTCTCTTGTTTGCGACGAGCTTTGCGCAGGAGCAACGAAGAATGCGAGCGTTTTTCGTCTGAATTAGTCTTCGAATTGATAAAGTGGTGTGCTCAAATAACGCTCTCCGTTATCTGGAACTATCGCAAGAACTTTTTTCCCTTTTCCTAGTTGTTTTGCAAGTTGAAGTGCTGCATAAATAGCTGCTCCTCCAGATACCCCACCAAGAATACCTTCCAATTTTGCAACTTCGCGAGCAGTTGCATAAGCATCTTCATTCGATACTTGGATAATGGAATCATACATTTCTGTATCTAAAACTGTTGGTACAAATCCCGCTCCAATTCCTTGGATTTTATGTGGACCTGGTTTACCACCAGATAGAACATTGGAATCTTTTGGTTCTACTGCAGCAATATGAATATCTGAGAATTTTTCTTTCAATACGCTACCCGCACCTGTGATTGTACCTCCAGTACCAACTCCTGCCACAAAACCATGTAGTTCATCAAATGCTTCTGCAATTTCAGGACCTGTTGTTAAACGGTGAATTTCCGGGTTTGATTCATTATTAAATTGTTGTGGCATGAACCAACCATTTTCATTTGCTAGTTCTTCCGCTTTTGCGATAGCGCCTTTCATCCCGTCTGCTCCTGGAGTTAATACTAAATCAGCTCCGTAAGCACGAAGTAAGTTTCTACGCTCTAAGCTCATTGTATCAGGCATAACTAATACCGCTTTATAACCCTTCGCAGCAGCAATCATAGAAAGTCCTATTCCTGTGTTTCCACTAGTAGGCTCGATAAGTGTGCTACCATCTTTTAATTTTCCTTCTTTTTCTGCAGCTTCAATCATTGCAAATGCAATACGATCTTTCACGCTGCTTCCTGGGTTGAAGAATTCTAATTTCACATATACTTCTGCATCCTCAGGGTTTGACACTCTGTTTAGTTTAACTACTGGTGTTTTTCCAATTAAATCTACTACTGATTGCGCAAACTTCGTCATCGTTACACTCCCAATCCCTACTATATTAATAGGTTTTATTTTCTTAATAATACCAATTTAAAAGATTCATTGTCAATAAAATTAGATTCAAACTCAATTTTATTTAAAAAAACAACGCATTCCATAGAATACGCTGTTTAAACTTAAATTATAAGCTTTGTTGTTACTATTTTTCGCTATACGACCATTGCGCATCAAATTCTTCCCAGAACACTTCCGGCGTAACCGACTGGGGCAGCTGATCAAGCGCAAGCTCTCGGTGAATATGATCTTCTACATCGTCGTAAGAAAATGATTCACCTTTAAAAACACTCACTACTTGCGCGACAGCAAACCGACCGTCTTTTAAGCTAATCACATCGCTCCATTTACCTGTTTCTATGTTTGGTAGCGCAGATAAAATTTCATCATCTATAGACTTCGTTCCTTCTGAAACATATCCAATGTCTCCACCTAAGCTAGCGGAACTCGTGTCTTTTGATCGTTCCCTTGCCAGACCGTCAAAAGAAGAACCATTCTTTAATTCTTTTACAACTTCCTTAGCCTCCTCCTCTGAGGAAACATAAATAACACTTGTACGGTAGGATGTCGGAATATTATATAAGTTTTTATTATCATCATAAAAAGCTTTTATAGCATCTTTTTCTATCACTATGTCTTTGGCTAAAACCTTTTCCAAAATTAAACGTGAACGAACTTTTGCACGCATCGATTCTTCATTTAACGTTTGAAGAGATGTATCTGTCCCTTCTTGGGTAGAACGAATAAGAGCTACCTCTAAATCCACTTCCTGATCAGTTACTTTAATTTCGTATTTTTTTGCAGCTGCTTCCATCACTTCTGCATTAACGAGATCTAGCAGCACTTCTTTCCCGTACATTGATTCCATAGAAGCCATCCATTGTTCTTTCGTAATACCTTTCCCATCAACAGAGGCGACTTGTTCCGTTCCATTTGCCTTTTCATTTGGTATTAGCCAAGCAATAAACCAGAGTAAATTGCCAAACAAAAGAATACCAAGTAACAAAAGCACTGGTTTTGTTTTTAAATGTCGTTTTTGTTGTGGATTAAAGTTATCACGCGTTGATTTCATCGATAAACGACTCCAATTCATCTACTGAGTACTGGTATTTTTCCATACAGAAATGACAATGTGCTTCTGCCCCTCCGTCTTCCTCAATCATATCGCGAATTTCACTTACTCCCAAGCTAATAATCGCACTACCGAAACGTTCCTTAGAACAATTACATTCAAATGATACAGGGATAGAATCTAAAATTTGCACATTATCTTTCCCTAAAATTTCAAAAAGCAATTCCTCAGGAGTTAATCCTTTTTCAATCATTTTAGAAACAGGCTCCATTTTGCTTAAATGTTCCTCGATAACAGTAATTGTTTCATCATCAGTACCAGGCATTAGCTGGATGATAAAACCACCCGCTGCCAAAATTGTGTTATCTGGGTTTACGAGTACCCCAAGACCAACAGAGGAAGGTACCTGCTCAGAAACAGCAAAATAATACGTAAAGTCTTCAGCAATTTCACCTGAAACGATAGGTACTTGACCTGTAAAGAAATCTCTTAAACCAAGGTCTTTAACAATAGTCAATGTACCCTCTGTACCTACTGCACGACGTACATCTAATTTCCCAACTTCGTTTAAATCAAAGTGGGTCTGTGGGTTAGTGACATACCCGCGAACTTCCCCTTTTGCATTGCTATCAATAATCATTGGTCCGATTGGGCCATTACCTTCTACTTTTACTGTGAGTTTGTCTTCCCCTTTTAACATTATCCCCATCATAACAGCAGCAGTCATTGACCTACCAAGGGCCGCTGATGCAGTTGGCCATGTTTGATGACGTCGTTGCGCTTCCCCTACAGTATCTGTTGTGCGGACTGCATATGCACGGACATTTCCTTCAAATGCTAATGCTCTTACTAAGTAATCTCCCATTTATTTCAAACCTCTTTCATCTAAGTTTCTTTGATAAATTAAATACAAACCTTTCAATGTTAGAAAAGGATCAATTACGTCCATAATGGTTGTTTCATCCCCGATTAAAGATGCCATCCCACCTGTTGCTATCACTTTAGGGTTATGTTTCGATACTTTTTTCATTCTATTCACAATTCCTTCCACTTGTCCTACATAACCATACACAATACCAGCTTGCATCGCAGAAACAGTATTTTTCCCAATGACATGCTCCGGTCTAGTTAGCTCAATACGAGGAAGTTTGCTTGCACGAGTAAAAAGTGCCTCTGTGGAGATACCGATTCCAGGAGCTATAGCCCCTCCCATATACTCACCTTTTTCGTTGACATAACAATAAGTTGTTGCAGTTCCAAAATCTACAATGATTAACGGACTGCCATATTCATGGATGGCAGCTACTGCATTTACAATTCGATCTGCCCCAACCTCACGGGGATTCTCATATTTTATATTTAACCCTGTTTTAACTCCAGGACCTACTATTATTGGCTTAATACCAAAATATTTTTTGCACATCGCTTCTAAAGAAAACATAATTGGCGGTACTACCGATGAGATAATAATACCTTCTATTTGATCAAAAGAAATATTGGCGTGTGAAAATAGAGCTTTGACTTGCATACCATATTCATCTTCTGTTTTTAGACGATCTGTTTCCATTCGCCAGTGATGAATAAGTTTATCATCATCGTAAACACCTAGTACAATGTTTGTATTACCTGTATCTAACACGAGTATCATCTAACTTGTCCCCACTTCTCGGTAAGTTTTCCCACACATCATACCATATATAGTCACAAAGAAAAAAGCTGATTGCCTCGCAAGTCTGCGATTCACAATCAGCTAATACATTCTATTAATCTCTACGTTCTTCTTGAATCGGATTTTTCGGCTCATCTGTAGGACCATTTTCTTTTGGTAAGTCACCAGTTGAAGGGTCTGCTGGAGCTCCTACTGCATCCGATACTTCTTCTTTTGTTTCCACTTCAGCTTCGCTATCCGTTAAATCATATACGCGTTCTGGAAGTGTTCCGTGCTCTTCTAAGTGTTTGATTTGAGCAGCATCGAGTGTTTCAACTTCTAATAACGTAGTAGCAATAAGTGTTAACAAATCACGTTTTTCCGTTAAAATCTGTTTTGTACGATTGTATTGCTCTTTAATCATTGTTTGCATCTCTTGATCGATTTCATACGCAATTGCATCGGAGTAATTTTGCTCTGAGTTAAAATCACGTCCAAGGAATACGTTTCCACCTTGTGCTTGACCAAATTGCATTGGTCCTAATTTGTCACTCATACCATACTCAGTAACCATACTTCTAACAATACCAGTAGCACGTTGGAAGTCATTATGAGCACCAGTTGATACTTCACCAAAAGTAATATCTTCTGCTACACGCCCACCTAATAAACCTGCAACTTTATCTAATAACTCTGGTTTCGTCATGAAGTAACGATCTTCTTTTGGAAGCATTACCGCATATCCACCTGCTTGACCACGAGGAACGATTGTTACTTTATGAACGATTTCCGCATCATCAAGTGTTAATCCGATTACTACGTGTCCCGCTTCGTGGAATGCCACAATTTTACGTTCTTTTTCTGAAATAACTTTACCGGATTTAGCTGGACCTGCAATTACGCGATCCGTTGCTTCATCAATATCACTCATATCTACTTTTTTCTTATTACGTCTCGCTGCAACTAGTGCTGCTTCGTTTAATAAGTTTTCTAAATCTGCACCAGAGAAACCTGGTGTACGTTGTGCAATCGCTTTTAAATCCACTGATTCGTCAAGTGGCTTATTGCGGGCATGTACTTTAAGTACTGCCTCTCGTCCTTTAACATCTGGACGACCAACTGTGATTTGACGGTCAAAACGACCTGGACGTAGAAGTGCAGGATCTAAAATATCCGGTCTGTTCGTTGCAGCAATGATAATAATACCTTCATTTGCACCGAAACCATCCATTTCTACAAGTAATTGATTTAGTGTTTGTTCACGCTCATCGTGACCTCCACCAAGACCAGCTCCACGTTGTCTACCTACTGCATCAATCTCATCGATGAAAATAATACATGGTGCATTCTTCTTCGCGTTCTCAAATAAATCACGCACACGAGATGCCCCAACACCGACAAACATTTCAACAAAATCCGAACCACTAATAGAGAAGAAAGGTACGCCTGCTTCTCCGGCTACCGCACGAGCAAGTAATGTTTTACCTGTACCTGGAGGACCTACTAATAAGATCCCTTTCGGAATACGTGCTCCAATCTCCACAAATTTACGTGGATCTTTTAGAAAATCTACTACTTCTACTAGTTCAGCCTTTTCTTCATCTGCCCCAGCAACATCTGTAAATCTTACTTTTTTCTTTTCATTGTCATACAATTTCGCTTTACTCTTACCGAAGTTCATCACACGGTTACCACCGCCTTGTGATTGACTCAATAAGAAGAAGAATAGAATAATGATAATCAGGAATGGTAATAACCCTGTGAAAAATTGTACCCAGCCACTTGTTTTTGGCGTTTCTTTATAATCAACTTGAACTGAGTGTGTTTTTGCCAGTGTTCTAATTTCTGATTGTAAATCTTCACTATATGGGGCTTTAGCTAAGAATTTTTCCCCTTCTTCATAGCCTTTCATTTCGCCTTCTACAACATAAATTCCAGATTCAGGTTGCAGAACAACGCTTGTTACTTCTCCTTTTTCAAGGGAAGTCATAAATTCGTCAAAGCGAATTTCTTTTGTTGGTTGATTGCTCGTATTAAACGTAGCGAAAATTCCAACAATCACAAAAAATATTAATAGGTATAATATAGCGTAGCGCAGTGCTCGATTCATTCCTAGCCTCCTCACAAGGTAAACAGAAAAACTATATGTAATCTTATCATACGAATTTTTGGGCGTACAATGAAAAGCCTTTTATTTCACCATTAAAATTAAAAAGTATAAACTTCTTTCTTTAACACACCTACATATGGCAGATTACGATATTTTTCTGCGTAGTCTAATCCGTATCCTACTACAAATGCATCTGGTACCTCAAAGCCAACATAGTCTGCTTGTAAATCTACTTTTCGACCAGACGGTTTATCAAGCAGTGTAACCAATTTTATTGATTTTGCTTTACGATATTTGAACAAATCCACCAAATAGCTTAGTGTCATTCCACTATCAATGATATCCTCGATTATTAAAATATCGCGTCCTTCTACACTTGTATTTAAGTCTTTAACAATCTTTACTTCACCTGAAGAAACAGTAGCGTTACCGTAGCTTGATACATCCATATAATCCATTTCAATGTAAGTATCTACTCGTTTCATCAAATCGGACATGAATGGCATAGCACCTTTTAAAATACCAATAGCTAGCGGGAACTTATCTTTATATTCTTCTGATAGTGCCGCACCAAGTTCACGGGTTTTTTCTTGAATTTGTTCTTCTGTTAATAATACTTCTAGAATGTCTTTTTCTAACATTTTAGTCCCCCCTAATAGTTAATGTTTTTTTAAGTATAGGACAAAATTCTGTCCATGATACTCCTTCGAAAATCGCTCTTCGTAACGAAGCCCAATTACTGCTAGTATATCATTGTTCTTACTTACAAGTAGTGGCCAAACATAGCGATCTTCGGCTGTAATTTTCTCATCGATAAATAACCGAGAAACTTTCTTAGGAGAGGACATCCCTTTCATATGGATACGATCTCCCTCAGCTTTTTGTCTTATGAAAAGTGGTAGCTGATCGTGATCCAACTGGACATAAAATTTTTCTTCCGAAATATTTGCCTCTATATTTCTCGTTAAATAGATGGAAAAACCAGCACCAACCTCAAACCAACAATCCTCTTGTATTTCCATTTTACCCATTAATGCAGGTTCCTTGATGGAGGATGTAAATTGGACCTTATTGTAATGCCGAACAAGGAAAAAAGATTTTGGTAAATGAATTACTGAATTACCTTCAAACTCATTACAAGCGAAAAGGATCGACTCAATTAACCGATCGTTTAGAAATGTATCGGATTCATTATAGAGATAGTTTAATAGTAGTAGAACTACCCTTCTTTGTAAAGCGATGGGAACTTCCTTAAAGTGCATTGTATCAAGAAAAAAGGAATGATTTGAATCAACCGTCACAAGCTGTTCAAATTTTTCTTTTGCCATTATTTGAAGAAGTGTATCATCCTGTTGTTGCTTCTCAACAAATAACTGAATTCTGTCACTTACTAAAGCATTCTCCTCTTTTAATAAAGGTACTACTTTATGTCGAATCCGATTTCTTGTATATGTATGCTTGTCATTACTTGGGTCATGTCTAAAACGTTGATTTAGTAAATGAACATAGTTGAAAATTTCCTCTTTTGTTACCCCTAAAAAAGGCCGAATAATTTCTCCTGTTGAAAAATTTCGAGTTCTTGGTATCCCAGTTATAGAGGAGGATAGTGTACCTCTCACTAACGACATTATGACAGTTTCTACTTGGTCATCTGCATGATGACCTAAAACTAATTTGGGATAATTATGTTGTTCCATAATTACTTCAAAATATGCATAGCGTTCTTCTCTACAAATAACTTGAACATTCCCACCTTCTTCAGCGACTCTACTGGGTACCTCTATTTTCGTTCCGTAAAAGGGTAATTTCAAGCTGTTTGCAAGTTCTTCCACAAATCGCATGTCCTGTGCAGATTCTTCTCCTCTTAACTGATGATCGGTATGCACAATAGCAATATCTATTTCATAGTCCTTTTGAAGTTCATACAAAACTCTTACTAAAGCAACTGAATCTGCGCCACCAGAACAAGCGATAAGAAGACGCTCACCTTTATCTATCAAGTTGTGCTTGTCGATATACTTTTTTACCTTTTGAGCGAATGAAAGCATCTTCTCACCTCTTTTCATTTTATAGCGCCTTGCTCCTGCGCATAGCTCGTCGCAGGAAGGACGGTGCTCCTGCGCACAGCTCGTCGCAGAAAGGATGTTGCTCCTGCGCATAGCTCGTCGCAGAAGGACGTTGCTCCTGCGCACAGCTCGGCGTAGAAAGGACGTTGCTCCTGCGCACAGCTCGGGGCAGTGACAGGCACTTACGCTTTTCTTTTTGTCCAGACTCCAGCGCCTTGCCCCTCGAGGTCAAATGAAAATCTTCTACATCCAACAGGTTGGATTTCGAATCTTCCCATTTGCTTTTCGGGGCACTGACAGGCGCTTGCGCTTTTCTATTTAGTGTACCATTTTTTCTTGGAATTTAGCTGCTTCACGTGGTGAAAAAATAGACCATTCTGGAACTACATGTTTTACTTGCATGAAGATAACCGTTCGGTCGTCTCCTGGTAATGAATAAGTTTCTTCTAATTTCTTTACAAATCTTTCTGCGTTCATCGTTGGATCTTGGAGTATTTTTTGATAATACAGCTCTTGTTTGTCTATGGACGTATTGGATGAGAAGACACCATCCGATAGCATTAGCAGAATATCGCCATCTTTAATATCAACTTTTCTTGCCTCAATAGTAAAAGTAGGCAGGAAACCAAATGGCACATGCTTACTTTCAATTTTACGCATCTCATTCCCCCTTATCAAATAAGTAGACATACTACCAGCTTTCCAAGACCACAGTTCTCCTTTTTGTAAGTCGATCAATGCTAAATCTACCGTTGCATAGCTATCCGTATCATCTTGCAAACTCATCATGTAATGAAGAGTATGCATCGTTGTTTCAGGATCCATTTTTTTATTTAGGCATTCTCGCATAAACTGCATTACTCGTCTACTTTCTCTGTGTGCCTCGATATCATTCCCCATTCCATCTGATAAAATAACCGCAAGTAATCCAGGGTGTAAAGGAAATACTGCATGGGCATCTCCTGAATATATCGTATTTCTGCTGGATGATGTATAAACATCATGTGTTACTTGAAAACGTACAGAAGATTTACAGGTCATTTGAATATGCTCATATGGTTGATGAACTTCTTTCATGGACGTTATTTCAAATGGTTCTTTCCATAAGTCATAAAGTATTGGCAGTATTAATCTCTCACCAACCATTTTGGCTCTAGATTCTACCGGTAAGCAGATAACAACCTCCATTTGCCCTACCGCAATATTTAAAACGTCAATTTGAAAAAACGGGATATTGCACTGATCAAACTTCTGTTTGATCTCTTCTTCGTGAGATGTATATAAAGTCATACTGTTATCTAAATTGTTTATAAGTTCATTCATATGGTTTCCAATATCACGTAGCTTTAAAGCGTACATTTTTTTACCGTGTTGCATTTGGTTGTTTAGTTGTTTTTTTGCCTCCCTTTCTATTAATTCTTGAATAATTTTTACTGGTTTCACACACTTATAACCGATTCTCTTTTCAATTTGTATTCTATTTTTTTTAGGTTCATTTTCCCATTGTGCCATCAGCGATGGGATTCCATTTGATTTTCCCCCCCAACATTTTTCATATTGAAAACACGACTGGCATGTTTCAAATGCCTGGTTTTGCTCTTTTTCAACAGCTCCTTTATTGTTAAATCGATCAGAAATGAAACTTGTAATGAAGTCTACGAAATGTTGGAATTCCTGTAACTGATTGTTTACTTTTTCAGTCATCCACTTCTGTCTGCGCAGAAGAATATTTGAAGTATCCGGGTAAAGTTCCTCCTTTAAAGATTTAATCCAACTGGAAGGTATAGCAAAAAACAACAATGAAGCGGTTACCAATGAACCTATATAAACACTATCTAGTGGTAAAGTTCGGTCGTATAAAATAAAGAAAAATGTAGCGCCTAGCATACTAAACGCCTGCCAAAGTCGGCCAAATGGTTTATGCAGCCCTGCTAAAAAGCCGGTAACGGCATATACCGCTATCATGCCACTGAAGCTTAGCTTTGAAATACTTAATATTGTCCCTGCTAGAACTGCAACGACGGTTGCAAGCTGAATTCCACCTACTGCAGAGGCAATTGCTATTACTAAATGAGCAAGTATTAAAGGAATCGAAACGTATCCAAAAATATACGAGGACATTCCCGTTAAGACTAATGCTCCTATTAATAAAGCAGCTCCCATTCTTTCTGCCGTCCATCTTTTATGAAGTATATCTGGCAATGGGAGAAATAATTGAAATAAAAATATAGTCATAAATAAACTCAAAAGGCCTTCATAGCCGATTGCTAGCCAAACGGAACCTGGAATCTGTCCCCAATAGGACACTAACTGCCATATTACTTGTATAAAAACAACATCTAATAATACAAATAAGGGTAATGGTATCTTCCTGATCAATCTTTTTGAATGAAGTGGAAATATAAACGCTTGCATTGCGTGTATGACTACTTGTCCAAGTCCTAGCGTCATACTACCAAGCAAAGCCCCTGCAATGGTCCAAGGTAAAAAACGTTTAAATCGTAAGCTTACTAATGCCCATATAGGAAGGAAGAATGGAACGGAAGCTTCGAATAATACGACTTGCGCTAGGAAGAAAGCAAGTATAAAAAAAATAAGAGCGAATGATATGGCTACTTTTCGAACTTGAATCTCTTCTAAAACCTTTCTCCACGAAAAATTTCTTTTTTGATTTTGCTCATACAATGTTTTCAAAAGTATATACCCCCTATTCAGCTATTGATGGAAGTATACCTAGATTTAGAACAAGAAGTATGTCTGTTTCTGACACCCTCTCCAAAAAAGTTTTCGACTCGTTTAGCCAATAAATAATAGGAGAAAGAAAATATTTTTTCAAGAAGTATTGACACTTGGCCCAAACGCTTGTAATATGTAATTGTTCGTTAAATTGGCGGCGTAGCTCAGCTGGCTAGAGCGTACGGTTCATACCCGTGAGGTCGGGGGTTCGATCCCCTCTGCCGCCATATTTTTTCCATTAATCTGGCCCCTTGGTCAAGCGGTTAAGACACCGCCCTTTCACGGCGGTAACACGGGTTCGAATCCCGTAGGGGTCATCTAATAAAAAGCAGTTCCAAAAGTCGAATTTTTGGAACTGCTTTTTTATTTTGGCTTTCTAAATCTTAATTTGTTATTTGCAAACATATGTAGGCAATATAGGTGCGACACTTCCTTTATGGTGGTTGTTTTCAGAAACTTAGAGTATGTTAAATTTATTAAGAATAAATGAGTATAAAACATTTCTAATTAGCATTCGCGCTGACCGCACGGCGCATGAGCCGCTGTATGTGGGAGCTACTACTCGTGCTTAGCGTGCCCAAGTGCACATCCGCGTTTCTACACGCGAATTTTGAAACACATTCTTTTTTCAATGCACTTCATAAACTTTATTCAATAACGGAGCCTTGAATTTTATAAATAAAGGAGAATGCTACGTGTATATTGACAGACTAGAACCTATCGAAGCTGCAAAGCAATTTATCTCTTTACATCACCCTAATTGCCAAGGTGCTCTTTTAGCAGGAAGCGTAATCCGAGGGGAAACTACAAAAACTTCAGATATAGACATTGTTGTATTTTATAACAATAGTCAAATCTCTTTTAGAGAATCTCTTCTTTTAGATGGATGGCCGATTGAAGTTTTTGTTCATAATCTCACTTCTTATAAAACCTTTTTTGAAAGTGACTCCAAAAGAGCTAGACCTTCTTTGCCCCGCATGGTTGCGGAAGGGCTCATCTTGAAAGACAACGATATTTTAGATTCTATTAAAACCGAAGCCAAAGAACTGTTAGCAAAAGGGCCAGAAACTTGGTCACCTGAGACTATTAATATAAAACGATACTTTATTACGGACGCCTTAGATGATTTCATTGGAAGTACTAATAGAGCAGAAGAAATTTTTATAGCAAATACACTAGCCGAATTATTAAGTGAATTTGTGTTACGAACGAATGGTAAATGGAGTGGTGCCTCTAAATGGATTGTCCGTGCATTAAAACATCATGATGAGAATTTTGCCAATCGGTTTGTTGAATCATTTGATATTTATTATAAAACTGGTGAAAAAAATAAGGTAATTCAACTTGTAGAGGATATTTTACATCCTTACGGGGGACGTTTATTTGAAGGGTTTTCTTTAGGAAAAATGTCGACCGATAAATAAGAAAATCTTTGAAACGGCTCCCTTTCCGCGGGCGTTGCCTTAGCCTCCTAGGCCAACACGATGTTGGTCATGCAATCGTTACCGCAAAAGTTCTTTTGCGACGAGCTTTGCGCAGGAGCAGGATGCGGCGAACTTAGATTACCTTCCCCTCAATGCGGGGTCTTCGGCTAACGCTATTCCCACAGGAGAATCGCCTTTTTCAACGATTTTCTAGTAATACTAATTGAAAAAATTCAAGTGATAAAAACTTGCTCTATTAATGACATGATGGTTTTCAAATTGAAAAGCGGATAATAGTAGATTGGAGTGTAAGGCGGCGACTCCAGCCGAAATAGCAAATGTTTTCTGCACCGAAAGCGAAGCATCAGGTGCATGAGCTGAAGACCCTGGACTGAGCGTAGCGAAATTAATTTTTGCGACGAGCTTGCGCAGGAGCATTGTTTTTTGCGACGAGCTTTGCGCAGGAGCAAGGGAAGCGGCTGAAGCCATGCCGGCGGAAAGCGTCCTACTAGAGCTGAAATAAACGGATTTGGCCTATTTTGAAAAAGTAGAAAGACTGTATAAACTCAAAATCTTGAGTATATACAGTCTTAGGCAATAAATTATTTTAAAGCTATTTGGTTTTTATGGTGAAGATCATGTTCCATGAAATCGGTGAAGTAACTACGTATAGTTAATTCATGGTTACCAATATAGAAAATTTTGTCCCATTCTATTTCAGCGATTTGTTCGAGTTGTTCCATAATAGCTTGCCGTTGAGTTTTTGCATAAGCAAGGGTCTCTGTAAATGTTTGTTCATGAGCACGGGCTGCGGCTTTTGCATTAAAGTCTTCGAAGTTTGGAAACGTTTCAAGCTTTGCACCTTCTTTCATATAAGGCATTCGTTCTTCTAGGGTAAATCGATCCCACTCGGCTAAATGCATCACAATTTCATTCGGCGACCACTTACCTTCTTTGTATGGTGTGTTTCCTTTAATCTCATTCAAATTAGTAAGTTCATCTAACCAGTTCACATACGCTACATGTGCTTTTAAAATATCTTCTTTATTCACACCTTTTCCCCCTAAAAACTTCTTTATCTAAATATATTATGCTTAAATAAGTAATCATAGGAAATATCAATAAATAGATATTCACTTTCATTCATTGGTATTGAAAATGTTCGTGTCAATTCTCCAGTGTCGATATCGCTATATACATCAGAAAATACTCCACTTTGATCATTGCGCATTTTTATAATTGTTTTTAAAAAATATGGACGCCAGCTCCAATTTTTATTAATAGCCTCTTTTTGAACAGTCCACTTCTTATCCATGCGCATAATATTAGGTGAAGTTTGGAAACCATCTTCATTACAAATATAAATACGGAAAGAATATACATCAAGTTCTTTGGCTAGCGCCAAAAGTTGCTCGCTATTATCACTTGCAGGCTTTGAATGCTGGATAGTCGTTTCTAAAAGATTTTGTAAGTTTTTCAATTCATTATAATTTTCTTCGAGCATGCGCTTTTCTATTTTAATAAACTGCTGACATTCCTTTTTAAATCTTTCCTTCAACTGATTTTTTGGAATAACCGTTGTAGCAGAATCAGACAAGTACTTCCCTTGATAATATCTTCCACCATTCTTCCAAGCAAATTGAAGCTGATGTACAGTATCAATACCTTCAAATAACATATTCGCTCCCATTTTACGAGCTAACGTACCAAGGGACGTAAATAAATCATTTTGTGCACTCCACGATTCATAACTCAATTGCTCAATATTCACTTTTAAGATATTTGGGGAGATCATCTTAATATAATCCAAATGGCTTTCGGAGCCTACCTGATTTATAGCAACCTTCATTCCGTATGTACGTAAATAGCGAAGGATATTATTAAGCTGGCTAAAATCTCCTTTAAAGTTATGCTCTGAAATTACAAGAACAATGCGGGGGAGATTTTCTTCTAAAATATACTCTTTTATAATTTCAAAATAACTTTCACCATAATCTAATATAAGTAAGTTTGCATTATATGGAAGGTAAATATCAAAATCTTTCACTTCTCCAGCAAGTTGAGAAAGTGCCAAATGCAATATTTTATGTTCCACTTCAACCCGATACTCTTCTGGAATATCTTCATCATATGCAAATGATGTTAAGTTTATTAACTTGTCATCCATTTGAAGTTTTCCGGTTACTTCATAACCAACTACAATATGCTCGTCTGCACTAAATATTGGCTGAAAATATGCTTTCAAATTATCTAAATTCGTTAGTACATCAATTGCATCCATATAAAAACCTCCTTTAACGATTGACAATCGTACTCGTTTTACCTAAGAAAACGATACTTATATATTAACAATCCATTTTAATGAAAAAAAGGTACTAGATACAATTATATTTATTAGTATAATTTTTTAGTACAAAAAAAGGTGTCAGCAATGCTGAACACCTTCTCATCTATTAAACATTTTTTCTACCGATAAAACAGACAGCTAATTATCCTCTTTTAGCGCCTCGGCCACCACGCTTAGATTCAGTTGCACGCTTTAACGTAGACAAACGATCTTCACTGTCCTTTAAGAATCTAGCCATTTTTTGTTCGAAATTTTCTTTGTTTGGACGATCGCGATCATTTGGGCGATTGTTGTTACGTGGACGCTGAGGACGTTCTGGTCTCTCTGGTCTTTCCGCTTGAGGCTTCGCTTTACGAATAGATAATCCGATTTTGCCATCCGCTTCAACATTCATCACCTTAACTTCTACAACATCTCCAACCTTCAAGTGCTCATTAATATCTTTCACATAATTATCCGCAACTTCACTAATGTGAACTAGACCTGTTGAGCCTCCTGGCAGCTCTACGAACGCTCCGAAGTTAGTGATTCCTGTTACTTTACCCTGTACCTTGCTGCCTACTTCAATTGACATAAAAAAAATGCTCCTCCTTAAAATTTAAACGACTCTTAACGTGATTGTACGATTTTTTTCATACAAACCTTATCTTTATTATAGCTAACAAAAAAAGAGTGTCAATAAGACTACTCTTTTGAAGCGTTATTTTTATATTATTTTTCTTCATTTTCAGGCAAAGTAAAAATGATTTCTCCTTCTTCTGAAAGAAAATAATCTTTTCTTAATAATTTTCCAATGTACTCATCATCATTTAATTTGGAAATTTGAAGTTTCAATATTTCTTGCTCTTCTTGTACTTTAGCTAGTTCTTCTGAAACTTGTTCTTTTTGCTGTTTCTTTTCTTCTAACGTTTTATTACTATTTATTAATGAAGTAATCAGAAACCCGACAATTAAAATGGACATCACTGTAAATGTAGCTAAACGTCTGTATAAACGAACTTTTTTTGCATGTTTACGATTTTCTTGACGTTCGATGGAACGAACATAATCGGTATTAATTGATGCAAGTCGTTTCTCTGTAGATACATTTCTTTGCTTCTCTCCCATTTCGCCCTCTCCCGTCAAACTGTTTCAATTTTTAGTGTACTTTTTATTATAACGGAAGTTTGGTTTTTTCTGAAGGGCCAAATGAATTGTTTTTTTATAAACGTATTGAAAAGGTTTAGTTATAAATAAGACTATAATAACAATCAATTGTATTATTTTGCGAATGATTTTTATGAACAAACGAATAATAAACCAAATGGGCTTAACGATTAAACTTAAAAAAATCCTTCCCGCCAATCGAAAAACTGGCTGAAAGAGTTGTTCGTATAAAAGGATTCCTACTATTTGTGCAAGTGGATCATATATTCTCCATATGCCATCTCGAACTTCATAAAGTAAGTAAAAAGTTCCCAACCCTAGAGAAATCCATATAATTATCTCTAAACCGACTCGATATTTATAAACGAAGGAACGCTTTGAAAAGCTTTCCGTTACAAAGCGCGTTCCTTCGATAATTGCACCAACTAGAATTCCACTCGCTATCATCAATAATAAGCTTAGAAATTGTAGAGAGAGTGTCATCCGAATAGTTTATGAAGTAATCCTCTTGCTCCGTCTAACTGCTGCTCTTCATCGTACTGCATAACTCGTACAATCCCATCTAATGTTAGGAGACCTTTATCTACGTCTAGGTGTACGATCTTTAAATCTTCTCCTTTAATATGGAGGATTCCTTGTGAGGTCCTTACATAAAATTCTTGTTGATCGAATCGTTCAATAGATTTAACCGATGTTAGATCCATTCTTTTACGATTTCTTAAGGAAATAACGTGGTCCCCCGATGGAATAGTAATTGTTTGATTTTCTGCTTGAAATTGCATTTATACTCTCTCCTCTCCTTGTCCTCTCTTTGTATTGTATGCACGTAAAAAAAAAGCATGACAAATGCCACGCTTTTTATTTTATAAAATTTATTTGTTTTCTATTTTTTAATCTTCATCATCAATAAATGCTGGATCTACTTTTTCTAATCTCTCTTCTTTTGTTATCGTGAACATCGATGCAGCTTCCTCTTTTTTAGCAGAATCTCTTATCGCATCAACAATAGCAGTTACTACCTTTTGACCAAATCGAATAGATAGTTCATCTCCCGCCTTTACATCGGAGCTTGCCTTCGCCACTTTTCCATTTATCGTAATTCTTCCTTGATCTGCAACCTCTTTTGCAAGTGTTCTACGCTTAATCAATCGAGAAACTTTTAAAAATTTATCTAATCTCATAACAACACTACCTCTCTAATTTCTTTGCATCTTTCCAAAAAGAATCGAGCTCTTCCAGATTATAATGAGTAAAGTCTCCTTTTCCCTTTTTAACACTCGACTCAATATATTGGAATCTCCTTTTAAACTTTTCATTTGCTTGCATGATCGCTTGCTCTGGAGATAAGCCGTAAAAACGAGCTAAATTAACGAGCGTAAACAATACATCCCCTAACTCATCCGTCTGCGTATCTATATTGCCATCTTTTAACTCTTTCTTCCATTCTTTTAGCTCTTCATCGAACTTTTCCCATGCTCCAGATACATCTGGCCAATCAAAACCAACTTTTGCTACTTTCTTTTGAAAATTATAAGAAGTAAGCAACGAAGAATCTGCACGCAATTCCCCATCTAGCAATGACTCGTTATGTTCTTTCTTCTCTTGCGCTTTAATTTGCTGCCAATTACGAAGCACATCTTCTGAATTTGTGGCGATCACATCTCCAAAAACATGGGGATGTCTGCGAATCATTTTATTGGATACTGACTCTAGTACATCCTCTAAGCTGAAATATCCATTATCTTCTCCAATTTGAGCATGTAAAAATACTTGTAATAGCACATCGCCGAGTTCCTCAACAATATGATCATCGTCTTCTTCATCTATTGCCTGTAATAATTCATACACTTCTTCTACGGCATATTTCTTTAGCGTCGTATGTGTTTGTTCCTTATCCCATGGACATCCATTAGGACCACGTAAATCAGCTACAATTTTACGTAGGGTTTGCCATTCCTTTAATCTATTTTCTTGCTGGAGTATAGGAGGAACGTATAATGTTGTTAAATTATCGAGTTCCATTACTCGATCTAGCTCATATAAAGGCACTTTCGTTAACTTTTCCTGAGCTGAACCAGCTGCAGTGACGATAGTAACGACATATTCATCTGGATATTTTTCCATGAGCGTAAGCTTCACTTCGGAGGCGCTAAACGCATCATAAACTTGTCCGATTAATACGTGCGCATTCATTTGAATGTCGTCACGTTTTAAGCTTGTACCATCTAAAAGCTGAAATCCTTCGATAGGATCTATTCTTAACGCGCCAAAAATAGGGTCTAAAAAGCTTTGTCCACCTTCAATATTAATTTTCGCTTTGCCTTGTTGCTCCGCTTCAATAAGTAATTGTACAGTTTGTTCAGCTACTAATGGGTGTCCGGGTACTGCGTACGTAACAGGGTTAGCAATTGCTAACTGAAGTAAAGTTTTCACAATCTCCTCATAAACACCTTCAAATTGATCATTCTTTTCATAAATTTCATCGAAGCTTTTCCATGTAAGTCCTTCTGTTTTTAATTCTTGCAAAACAGGATGCTGCTCCGTACGAACATATAAATGTTCTGATGCTTTTAGCTTTTTATATATACCTAGAGGCAATTGATCTAAATCGCTTGCCCCGAGGCCAATAATGGTAATTTCATTCATCTGCTCACAACCTTACTTTTCTTTATTCAACCATAGTTGAAATGTAGCCATTCTTCGTCCAAAAGGCAATAAAAACCACTCTTTTTCTCCGATTACACGTCTTTTTGCAATGATTAGTAAGAAAATGGTTGCTCCAAGTGTTACAGCGCTAATAGAAATAACGACAGACTGTAGTCGACTGGATAAACTATCGAAGAGTATAGCATCTGCCACCCACACATACGCGGTTACACAGATTACCATCATAAGCGAAGCAATTCCAATGCCTTTATAAAAGGAAATAGAGGCAAACGAAATGTTCCAGTTCTTTTTAAAATAATAAAACATCATTAAAAATACAATCGCTAAACTAATATTTCCTGCTATTGCTGCACCAACAATCCCATAAGATGAGACAAGCATACCATTTAATAGCCATTTACAAAATACGCCAACCAGTAAAAATAAAGTAGGGATTTTTACTTTCCCACTTCCTTGAAGCATAGCCATCAACGTTAATATTAAGGACATCCATATTATTTGACATGCAAATACCATCAAAGTGAAGGACTCAGCTCTAGTTTGGAATAACATTTCATTTACATAAGGTAAAACTACAATCAACCCTAATGCTGCAGCAAATCCAAAGGTGAAAGCGACACGGTATGTAAGCTGCATGAAAGGGATAGCCGTTCTTCCCTTTTCTTTATTGATTCGATGTGCAACTAACGGAACTATCGCTAAAGATAAAGTAGAGGCAATAACAATTCCTAATTGGACTAGCGGCTGTCCTCGATCATAAATTCCTTTCATCTCCATCGCTTGTTGCTTTTCCAAGCCGCTTTCTACTAACGTTTGAAAAATAGTAAAAGAATCCACCAACTGAAAAAGTAAAAACAATAGCGCACTAATACTTGCACTAATACTAACAATGGTCAAATCCTTTACAATTGGCCAAATTGGAACTACTTGTTTCGGTTTGTTTGTATGAAGATTTCCTAATCCTCTCCAATATACATAAGAAAGAAAAACAACACCTGCTAGTTCCCCTGCCACTGCACCATACATTGCCATACTGCCAGCCTTGTATAAATCAAAACTAGTAGAAACGACAATCCATGTACCTAATAAAATGATAATCACTCGTACTGCTTGCTCGATCACTTGTGCATAAGCAACCGGCTGCATCTTGCCATCTGCTTGAAACTTTCCTTTTAACACAGCCAGCATTGGCATTAACAAAATAACATAGGAACCCGCTTTTAATAACGGAGCTAACTGGACATCACCCATTGTACTTGCAAGAAATTCAGCTCCGGCAAATAGTAAAAGAAAAAATAGAATTGAAATGATTCCAATAAAAACGAAAGCAATTTGTATAATTCTTGGAATAGCTTCATCATTTTTGGTAGCTTTATATTCTGATAGTATTTTTGACAATGCAACGGCAAATCCAAAAGAAGTCCAAGTTGTTACAATACCAATGAACGGATAAACCTGTTGGTAAATATAAAATCCTTCATCTCCAACCAAATTTTGAAATGGAACACGATAAACAGCGCTTAATAGCTTTACAATAATCGCTGCAATCGTCAACATGGCTGCGCCCTTCATATACGTTTTCATGTTCCATTCGTTACTCATTTCCTTCATCCTTCTTCCATCTCTCAATGCAACTATTATACATGAATATAAAATAAACAGCATATCTCCAGGGAATGAGCAACACAAACAGACATGGAAAAAGGCCTTTCTCTATTAATAGAAAAAGACCTTCGATAAATTAAGTTTCCATTTGTTTTGCTAAGAAATTTGCTGCTGTTTCGACTGCTTTTAACTCTGCTTCCCCAACAAAATGGACTTTAGAAATTAAAAAGACAGCGCCTATTGGATCTCCAGATGAGATAATTGGAGCAATACAGTAGGATTTGACTGATTCAAAAACCCCTGGTACCCATTCTACTGAGTTTTCATGTTTTTCCGTAACAATAGAACGTTTACTAACGATTTCTTCTACATCTGGGCTTAGTCTTCTATTTAGATAATCTTTTTTGGATAAACCTGCCACTGCAATCATTTCGTCACGATCACTTATTAATACCGGAGTACCTAGCGTTTCGTATAATGTTTCTGCATACTCTTTTGCAAAATCCCCGAGTTCATTGATAGGTGAGTATTTTTTTAGTATTACTTCACCTTCTCTATCCGTAAAAATTTCCAGTGGATCACCTTCACGGATGCGAAGCGTTCTGCGAATTTCTTTCGGAATTACTACTCTACCTAAATCATCAATGCGTCGTACGATGCCTGTTGCTTTCATGTAATGTGCCTCACTTTCGACTGATTGGGTATTAATTTTCATTTCTGCCATAGTATGCATCACATTACCATAAAATATGCAAAGTGCTAATTCACTTCAGACTTTTCTTTTTTTGCCTCAGGCAACAACCGCATCATCTCTTCTAACACATCAAAAGGATTAAACTTCCCTGTTTTACGTTCATCGATTGTAATGACCAAATTTCGATTATCCATGTTAAATCCAATTGCACGACCATATTTCATCGACTTTTCAACAAGCATGGCACCATCAATGTTTTGTGTACCCTCGGTACTGAATCGAATAGACACAATCTTGTTTACTTCTTTGATTGATTCGACTCCTACATCTTTACCCCAAACTTTCATACGAGCAATTCGTAGCAATTTTTCTGCTTCCAGGGGAATGTCTCCAAAACGGTCTTGCAGCTCATCAACAAGGTCCATATATTCCTCTTCCTTGTCCATTGCTTTAACACGTTTATACATCTGGATTTTTTGATATCCATCTGGAATATATTCGTCAGAAATATAAGCATCTGTCGATAAAACAATTTCTAAATCTTGTATTTCTTCTTTCTTTATACCTGTTCGTTTTTCCTCAATTGCATCTTCAAGCATCTGTGTATATAAGTCGAAACCAACGGAATCAATAAACCCATGTTGTTGAGAACCTAATAGATTCCCTGCTCCTCGAATAGACAAATCACGCATTGCGATTTTAAATCCGGAGCCAAGCTCTGTAAATTCCTTAATTGCTTGTAATCTTTTTTCCGCAACATCCGTCAATACCTTATCTCGTTGATGCATTAAATAAGCATAAGCTACTCGATTCGAGCGTCCTACTCGACCACGAAGTTGATAAAGCTGCGATAATCCCATTTTATCAGCATCATGTATGATAAGCGTATTCACATTTGGTATATCAATCCCTGTTTCAATAATAGTTGTTGTTACGAGTACATCATATTCCCCTTCTAAAAAGCTAATAATGACAGACTCTAGTTCTGTTTCAGGCATTTGTCCATGCGCAAAACCTACTCTTGCAGTTGGAACTAACATTTGAATTTCATCTACTTTTCGAGTAATGTCTTCCACCCGGTTGTATAAATAAAACGCCTGTCCTCCCCTTGCTAGCTCTCTTTCTATTGCTTCACGTACAAGTGCACCGTTATATTCCATCACATACGTTTGGACTGGGAAACGATTTTTAGGCGGTGTTTCGATAACAGATAAATCCCGCACTCCAATCATTGACATATGCAATGTCCGAGGTATTGGAGTTGCAGTTAGCGTAAGTACATCTACATTTGTTTTTAATTGTTTTATCTTTTCTTTATGCTTTACTCCGAATCGCTGCTCTTCATCGACAACTAATAGCCCTAAATCTCGATACACAACGTCCTTGGATAGAATACGATGTGTACCGACTATGACATCTACCATCCCTTTTTTTAATCCATTAATCGTCTCTGTTTGCTGTTTTTTAGTACGGAAACGGCTAAGTAAACCAACTTCAATAGGGAACTCTTGAAAACGTTCTAACATTGTCTCGTAATGCTGTTGAGCAAGAATAGTAGTTGGACATAAAAAGGCAACCTGTTTTCCTTCCATTACCGCTTTAAAGGCGGCACGTATAGCTACTTCTGTTTTTCCATAACCAACATCTCCACAAATTAGACGATCCATCGGTCGTGGTTTTTCCATATCTTTTTTTACTTCTTGTATTGAACGAAGCTGATCATCCGTTTCTTCATATGGAAAAGCAGCCTCGAAGGATTGCTGCATTTCACCGTCCGGCTCAAATGCATATCCAACTTCCGATTCACGCTTTGCATAAAGTTTTATTAACTCATCCGCAATATCTTGAACAGCTGCAGATACTTTTGATTTTGTCTTTTTCCAATCCGCTCCGCCTAGTTTATGTAGCTTCGGATCCTTCTCCCCAGAAGCAACATACTTCTGAATAAGATCAATTTGGTCCACAGGAACAAATAGCTTATCTTCTCCACGGTAGCGTATGTGTAAATAATCTTTATGAATACCATTAACTAAAAGCGTTTCTATTCCGATATATTTCCCAATCCCATGATGTATATGTACAACATTATCGCCAGGCTTTATTTCCGAATAGCTTTTAATGCGCTCTGCATTCGTTACTTTTTGTGTTCTTGCTTTTCTCTTATGTTTTTGTTTAAATAACTCAGAATCGGTAATGACAGCAATGCGTTGGAGCGGTAATTCAAAACCAGCTTCCAAATCTCCGTCCACAATAAAAATTCCGGAGTTTTTCAAATCCTCCCCAGAAGCTCCAATCTTTGAAACTATTTCGTAATCTTCTAAAACAGTATGAACCTTTTGGACACGCTCTTTACCGTCAGCTAGAATTACTACTCGAAACTTTCCTTGTGAAAAACGATCAATCTCATTTTTCAATAGATGCATTTGTCCATGAAAGTTTTGCATTGGCTTACAGGAAAAGCCGATATTTTTTTTAATCGTTATACCTGAAAACGTACGAGAAAATAATGAAAAATATAATTTTTCATTTGGAAGCATCTGAATAATCTCTTTTAAATTATAAGAAGGTTTTACATCATGAACCGTTTTACCCTCCTCTAATAGAGCTAAAAACCAATCATTTTCTTCTCTTTCAAGTGTTTCGGTAACTTCTTGAATTCTTCCAAGCTCATCAAATAAAACCATTCCATTAGCATCGAAATAATTACCTAAAAAGCTATTATGTTCATCAAGCAACGACACGTACTTCATAAATTCTTTCGGCTGCTCACCTTGTTTTAAAAGTTCGATATCATGCTGGATATTTTGATAAAATTGCTCTTTCATTTCCGCTATTTTTACTTTTTTTAGACTTTCCGCTAAAGATTCTTCCAATTTATCGGCAAGTAATTTCTTTTTATTCTCAGTTAATACATATTCAGTAGCTGGTAATATTCGAATATCCTTTAATTTTTCTAATGAACGTTGGTCCTCTGCGGAAAATGTTCGAATAGAGTCTACCTCCGTATCAAACAACTCTATACGAATTGGGTGCTCTAAATAGAGTGGGTATATATCTACAATCCCACCTCTTAAAGCAAATTCACCAGGTGCAGTAACCATTGGTTGACGAACATAGCCCATATTTATAAGACTTTGTAATAGTGTATCTAACACTATTTCCTCGCCTTCCGATATGGAGACTGTGCTCTCTCGCCAATCCTTCACAGATGGCATATGTTTTTTAAGTCCAGCTATCGGCACAATATATACTCCATTTTTTTTCGATAGCATGTGATCTAACGTTTCGATTCTTTGTGCCCGTAACTCTGGACTAGCTATGGAAATGTCTGCAGCTATAAGCTCATCCGCAGGAAATAAGCGTACTAAATCTTCTCCAACTAGTTTTACTAAATCTTCCGTTAGCTTTTGAGCATGAAGTAAATTTGGTGTAACAATAAGAATAGCTTTTTTACGTGTACTATAGAGCATTTTACTAAAAACAGCTCTCGCACTGCCAGAGAGTCCTGTTATGAGCTGCTGATCTTGGCCGCTCTCTAATTCTTTTAATAGTTTTTGTATATGTGAATCTTCCCGTAATATATTGCTTAAAAGCTCCATTTCAATCCCCCGTTTTATAAGAAAAGCGTAAGGCGCCTGTATAGCCGCGAATGCTATTACTAATGCATAATAAGAAGATTAGTATTAGACTACTTAGCGGCTGGCACCAGTAACTAGACAATTAAAAAGTAGAAAACTGTAGGTGCCTTTTATCTACCCTGATAGACAACTTCAAAACAGAAAAAGGCTTTGCACACTATACCGTGCCAAAGCAACTCTACTGTATCCACTTTTTTAATGCATAGTAATTCGGAAATTTTTGGAGAGAACTTTGACACTCTTCACAAATACACTGTACTGTGAAATCCCCCTCATTTCCAAGTTCTATATATAAATCTTTTTCTTCAGGTGTTATTTCATTTTTTTTCAAAAAATGCTCATCTATAGAGTCCAAAGGCAATTGGCCTATTTCTGTTTCACAATGTCGACATTTATATCGTATGGTCATGCCCAAAACCTCCTTTTTAGGAAGTATAGGCCTAGACGTCATAATTTATGCACCATTATAAATATTCATCACTTCTAAAAAGGTTTTTGATAGCCACGCTTCACATGCATCGGCACTTTTTTTAACTGCATGTGCCATATCTGATTTTTCTTCTTCTGTGAATTTTGATAAAACATAATCAGGTACTTTCATTCCATTTTTAGGACGATCAATTCCAATACGAATTCGATTAAACTCCTGTGTACCTAAATGATGAATAAGAGATTTTATTCCATTATGACCTCCTGCACTTCCTTTTTGACGAAGACGGAGCTTTCCTACCTGTAAATCTAAATCATCATAAATAACGACAATCTCATCATTCTCAACGTTATAATAATCCATCATTGGTACAACGCACTCTCCAGATAAATTCATATACGTCAATGGTTTCAATAGCATCACTTTTTCTGTTCCGATATGAGCAACGCCATACATACCATTAAATTTTGATTGAGTCAGTGGAGTATTTAATCGATCAGCTAATTCATCTATAACATGAAAGCCTATATTGTGTCTGGTTGCCTCGTATTGTTTACCTGGATTCCCTAAACCGATGATGATTTTCATTCGTTTTCCATTCCTTTAATTACGTATTTCATTTATTTTAACATATACATAGAGAAAAACGCAGATTCTTCTGCGTTACAGACTGTAGACAAACTCGAATTTATTTTATATAGGATAGACTGGTTTTTCGAATCTTACCACTCGCTTTCCGCAGGCGAGCGCCAAGCCGCTTGGGCCAACACGATGTTGGTCATGAAGGCGTTGAGGCCCATAAGATGTGGGTCATGCAATCGTTGCCGTAGAATGCGGCGAACTTAGATTGCCTTCCATTTGATGAGGCGTACTTAGTCTTCCTTCCTTAAGCTGAGAGCACTGAAAAAGTCCTCAATGAGATTTCATAACAGTATTTACGTTCCAGGCGGACGCGTTCCGCCGGCATGGCTTCAGCCGCTTCCCTCGCTCGCTCGGTCCAGGGTCTTCAGCTCATGCTATTCCGGCTGGAGTCGCCGCCTTCCACTCCAATTAATATCAGTTTTTCAATTAGAAAACCATCCTGCCATTAATAGAGCAATTTTTATCACTTATATTTTTTCAATTAGTATTTATAGAAAATCGTTGGAAAAGGCGACACTCCTGCGGGAATAGCGTTAGCTGAAGACCCCGCAGCGTAGCGAGGAGGCTAAGGCAACGCCCGCGGAAAGGGAGCCGTTTCAACGATTTTCCTATTTATCGGACGACATTATTTAGTAAAGTCAAATTCTATTGACTTTTTCAGTATCCTCGCTAAGCAATACCTATTGTTTTTTTCTATTTTACTCAGGAAGAATAATCTTGATGTAATGAAAATGATGACAAAAAAACAAAATAACAACGATACCATTTATCCAACAGTCTTTTGTCTTCAATCTGAAACGCAGATTCTTATGCGTTAACAACTACAGAGAAAAAGAGATTGCCTTTTTGAGACAACCTCTTTTCTTTTAAAATTATTCTTCTGTTTTTGCTTCTTCAGTATCATTATTTTCTTCGGCTTCAGCATCTGTCATCTCTGTTTCTTCCTCTTCTACGCGAGGTGCTGAGACAGTCACTAATGTATAATCATCTTCATTTAAAATTGTATAGTTTGTTTTGTCGCGAATATCAGCAATAGTGATTGTATCACCAATTGCCATGTTCGTTACATCCACGTCAATACTATCTGGAATATCAGAAGGTTTTACTGTAATGGTTACTTCTCTGTTAGGTTGCTGAAGCGTTCCGCCCTCAGAAACTCCTACCGATTCACCAATGACATTAACCAAGACGTTCACTTCTAACTCTTCCTTCATATTAATCGCTAAAAAGTCCGCATGGATCATTTGACCTTTTAGGATATTCATTTGGTAGTCATTCAAAACGACGTTTACTTGTTTTCCGTCTACTTCTAGTTTCATGACTCCATTGCGTCCAACTTCTCGAATGGTTTTAGCTAAATCCTTCTCATCTACAGCAATAGATTGTGATTCCATTTGAAAACCATAAACTACAGCTGGGATGAAACCATTTTTCCTTAGTTGTGCATTTTCTTTATGCTCACGTTTTTTTGTTTTAACCAATGTATTCATCTATATCCATCCTCCTAAAAGTTCTTATCCTTATTAGATATATACCCATTATGAGGATGTTTCAAACGCTGGTAAGATTAATCAAATAAAGTACTTACTGACTTCTCTTCGAAAACGCGGACGATTGCATCGCCTAATAATTTTGCAACAGACAATTCTTTAATCTTAGGTGAAGTTTTATCTTCTGCAAGTTGAATAGAATTTGTAATAACTAACTCTTTAATAACAGAGTTATCTATACGTTCGATTGCTGGTCCAGATAATACAGGGTGTGTACAGCAAGCATAAACTTCTTTTGCACCACTTTCCATCAATGCTTTAGCAGCAATAGAAATAGTTCCAGCAGTATCGATAATATCATCAATTAGAATTGCCGTTTTTCCTTCTACATTACCAACGATATTCATTACTTCAGCAACGTTCGGACGAGGACGACGCTTATCGATAATAGCGATTGGAGCTTTCAAACGGTCTGCCATTTTACGAGCACGCGTAACTCCACCGTGGTCTGGTGATACAATAACAATTTCGGATGGATCTAAGTTTTTACCTAAGAAATAGTCAGATAAAATAGGTGAAGCAACTAAATGATCAATTGGAATATCAAAGAATCCTTGTATTTGTGGAGCATGTAAATCTAGCACGATTGCGCGTGTAGCTCCAGCCGTAGTTAATAGGTTTGCAACTAACTTCGCTGTGATTGGTTCACGTGCACGTGCTTTTCTATCTTGTCGAGCATATCCATAATAAGGTAAAACCACACTAACAGTACGAGCGGAAGCACGTTTTACTGCATCAAGCATGATTAATAATTCCATAATATGCTCATTTACAGGGCCAGAAGTGGATTGAACGATAAATACGTCACAACCACGGATACTTTCATCGATATTGATTTGAACTTCTCCATCACTAAATCTAGTAACTGTACTTTTTCCTAGCGGAACCCCTACTTCTTTTGCAATTTCTTCTGCTAACTTTTTATTAGAATTTAAAGTGAATATTTTCAATTTCGAATTTTTATATTGTTCTGGCATGATAATCCTCCTGAGTAGTGGGTTAATTTATTTTAGTTTATTTACATAGCCTTCTTTATTTTCTTGTCTAGCTCGACCAATCGCAAGAGCTTCTCCAGGCACATCATTTGTAATAGTAGAACCAGCAGCAACATACGAATTTTTGCCAATTGTTACTGGCGCTATTAAATTGGAGTTACAGCCAACAAAGGAATCATCTTCGATTGTAGTTTTAAACTTATTTTTACCATCGTAATTCACTGTTATGGTTCCACAACCTATATTCACATTTGAACCAATAGATGCGTCTCCCATATAGCTTAGATGTGAAATTTTACTTCCATTCCCTACTGTAGACTTTTTCACTTCTACAAAGTTTCCAATCTTCACATCATTTCCAACGTCTGACTGTGGTCGGATATGTGCAAACGGTCCGATTGAGGTATGATCGCCTACTTCGCTTGATAGAACAACCGAAGAATGAATAGTTGTTCCATTTCCAATTACACTTGAAACAATATGACTATTTGGTCCAATTGTGCAATTTTCTCCGATTATAGTCTTCCCTTCAATAATGACTCCAGGCTGAATAACAGTATCGGCACCTATTACTGCGTCGCTACTAATGTATGTATTCTGAGGATCTATGATTGTTACACCTTCACGCATATGATGATGTGCAATACGAGATCGCATAATTTGTTCTGCTTGAGAAAGGGCGATTCGATCATTTATTCCCAAAATTTCATCAAAATCTTTTGCTGCAAAAGCAGAAATTACTTCGCCTTCTTTTTGTAAAATCTCAATTACATCTGGTAAATAATATTCGCCTTGAGCATTTTCATTTTTTACTAATTTTAACGATTTAAATAATGCTTGATTATCAAAACAATATGTTCCCGAGTTAATCTCATTGACAAGTTGTTCATCTGATGTAGCATCTTTTTGTTCTACGATACTTTTAACATTTCCATCCTCTGAACGAATAATTCTTCCGTAACCAGTAGGATCATTCGCAATTGCTGTAAGAATGGTTGCTTTGGCACCTGATTGTTTATGGTGATTCAATAAGTCGCTCATTGTTTCGGCAGTAATCAGTGGAGTGTCTCCACAAATAACAATGGTTGTGCCTGAAAGGGTTGCAAGTGCTGTCTCTGCTTGTAGTACAGCATGTGCAGTTCCTAATTGTTCTGCTTGTAAGGAATATTCACTTCTATTACCTAATTCGCTTTGAACCGTTTCTGCACCGTGACCAACGACTGTTACAATCTTATCTACACCAAGTTTCTCCATGTTTTCAACAACATGTTCCACCATTGGCTTCCCACAAACAGGATGTAGCACTTTATATAGACTTGACTTCATACGAGTTCCTTTACCAGCAGCTAATACAACCGCATAAGTATTTGTCATTTTCCGTTTTCCCTCCAGTGGGCTAATTTCCTCTTTTGACTATAGCGGAAATGAAACCATTTTTCAAGGAAATATCTCTTGACAAATACATGACAAAACAAGTATTATAAATAATTTTTCTGCACAAAAAAACCATCTCATGCTAGAAATGGTTTTAGTTGATTCATATATTTTGCCTAAAAGCAGCATATTATTCACCTAATTATTAATAACTAGCTTCTGCTACCGGCTCCTCTATATCACCGCTTAAATGATAAGCGTATAACACTGCATCTTGAATTTTTGTACGAGTTCCAGAATTTATTGGATGAGCTATATCTCTAAATTCACCCTCAGGAGTTCTTTTGCTAGGCATTGCTACAAATAATCCTCCATTCCCATCAATAACTCGAATATCGTGTACAACAAACTCATTGTCCAGTGTAATGGAAGCGATAGCCCTCATACGACCATCTGATAGTACTTTACGTAATCTTACGTCTGTTACTTCCATTTTACAGCACCCCTCTTCTAATAGTAAAAAACTCTTTTATTATTATTCCACGAAACTTATAAATATCCTTCTTCTTTTATGAATCTTTTTAATATTATAAAATAATTAGATTGCTTTACTCGAAATCCATAATTATCCATATAAATTACTAATCTATTTTATTGAATTTACTATAAATTGGATTTTTTATTTTCTTTTTATAATTGCGGTGCACTATTGTGATGAGGCATTTTATAAAGTAGAACTCGGATGTGTGCTTGCCGCACGCTACGCATGAGCCTCCGCAGGATGAGTCGCTCCTTTACGTGGCCTCATTCTTCGCGCTCTTGCGGCCTGTAAGGCGCACCTCCTGAAAATTATGTTTATACAGCAAGAAGTTGTTCCCAGCCGCATCACGTGCCGTATGAGACAGCTAAATGTGCTTGTGCATGCAGCGGACGTGTGGCCAGCGCGAATGCTTATAGATTAGGTTTATCTATTCAAATCTTTATTAGTAATATTGAAGTTTAACAAAGTTATTTTAAATAAAAAAAGTATGCTTTCCGAAGAAGGCATACTCTATCTTTATACTACTGCTATTACTTCTATTTCAACTTTAACATCTTTTGGTAGTCTCGCTACTTCCACAGCTGAACGAGCTGGCTTATGCCCTGCAAAATGCTTTTCATATGCTTCGTTAAATTCAGCAAAATCATTCATATCTTTTAAAAACACAAGTGTTTTGACAACGTTCGATAAAGAAGAGCCTGCTTCCGTAAGTACGGCTTCCAAATTAGCAAAAACTTGTGCAGTTTGTTCCGTAATAGAGCCCTCTACTACTTCCCCTTGTGGAGTTAATGGAATTTGTCCAGAGCTATAAAACATTCCGTTTACAATTACTCCTTGAACATATGGACCAATAGCTGCTGGTGCATTAGTTGTTGATACTGCTTTCATTAAGATTTCCACCCTTCTCAAAATAGTTTCCTTCTGTTAAAGCAATTGTACCATCTTTTTCATTCACTTCATGTAACTTTATTAAAGATAAATAATCATTCACGAGTTGCTCACCCTCATGCTGCGCCTCAACTAGTACAGCAATACCCGCAAGCTCACAGTTAAATTCCTCTAGCAAACTCTTCATCCCATTAATCGTTCCTCCGACTTTCATAAAGTCATCTGTGATTAATACACGCTGGCCTTTTTCCATACTTCTTTTTGAAAGGACCATCGTTTGAATACGTCTAGCTGATCCAGATACATAGTTTATACTTACCGTTGGACCTTCTGTCACCTTACTATCTCTTCGTACTACTACAACAGGAACATTTAAATGTCTTGCAATTGCATGTGCAATGGAGATACCCTTTGTAGCAACCGTCATAATGGCATCTATTTTTTCATGGGCAAAAGCAGATGCAAATATTTTTCCTACTTTATTCATAAGTGAGGGATTTCCGAGTAAATCTGTCATATACAGATACCCTCCAGGCAACAAACGTTCCGATTTGGAAAGCTGTTCCATTAACTCCGCAGTTATTTCCTTTACATCTTTACTTGTCATCGTAGGAATAAATTTTACTCCACCCGCTGCTCCAGGGACTGTAATGAGTAATCCTCTTCCTCTTTCTTCAAAAGTTTCTTTTATAATCGTTAAGTCTTCACTGATCGAGGACTTGGCAGATTGATATAAAGAAGCAAAAAACGTTAAAGGTATTAATTTATGGGGATGTTCCATTAAGTATTGCGTCATATCTACAAGTCGCTCACTTCTTTTCCACTTCATCCAATCACCTCCAAACACGAATGTTTTAATGAAAACTTATCACAATCATACGCATTTAAGCAAGTGAATCTCGTTCTCCTATTAATCGAACTGCATAAACTTCGTCACAGAACCCACGCAGGCCATTATATATTCTTTGCACTCTGGATTCTTGTTGCACTATTCCGAACACTGTTGGGCCACTCCCACTCATCAAAACAGCATCTGCACCAAACTTTTCCATTTGCTCTTTTAAACCTGCAACTTCTGGATATAGTTTTAATGTGACGCTCTCTAGTACATTTCCTACAGATGCACACATTTTTTCAAAATCCTTCGTTTCAATCGCTTCGATCATTTTTTTCGTATCTGGATGTTCTATACGTTTTAAATTTAACTTTCCATAAACGTCTGCTGTAGAAACACCCAATGTTGGTTTAGCTAGGATGATCCAGCAATTTGCAGGGGATGGAAGCTCTTGAATCTTTTCTCCTCTTCCAGTCGCAAGTGCCGTTCCACCATACACACAAAATGCAACATCTGAACCTATTTTCGTTCCAATTTCAGCTAACTCATCTAAGGATAACCCCAAACCCCAAAGAGTATTTAGCCCTCTTAAGGTTGCCGCAGCATCACTGCTTCCGCCAGCGAGGCCAGCTGCTACAGGAATATTTTTTTCAATCTTTATAGTTACTCCAGATTTTATAGAATACATTTCTTTTAATAGCTTAGCTGCTTGATATGCTAAATTCCGATAATCATTCGGAACAAATCGGTCAACGGATAGTATATGTATTTTTCCATCTTCTCTTAACTCTAGCCCTATACGGTCTGCCAAATCGACTGTTGTCATGATCATTTCAACCTCATGATAACCATCGGGACGTTTATTCAAGACATCGAGTGTTAAATTTATTTTAGCAGGTGCTTTTACATAGTACATTCCTTCTGCTCCTTTTAAACTTAGGTTGTCCACTATTTTACCATAGTGCATCTGAAAAGCGGAAGTGCGTATACTGACGAGGCGTACTTATTAGCGTTCCAATAGTTAAAGTCAGAAAAAATATCCCTGCATATGTTATATGAAAAAGAAAAGGCGGATTTCTCCGCCTGCTAGTTGTTTACTTTTTTGGATTTCGCATGCTTTTTGGCATATAACCAACATGGTACTCTACGATTTATTTTGGTGACTTCATTTGTTGTTCAGCCATTTCAATTGCTCGTTTTACCATATTACCAGCGTCACGTGATTTAATTCCACCCCAGCCCTCGGTCTTGACTACTTCATAAATTCCAAGATCTTTTGCTATCTCTTCTTTTAATTCATTAGACATAATACCTTTTCTAGCCATATGGTGAATCCTCCCTTTTAAATACGCTTTGGCGAATTTGTATCAGTTGAACAACTAGCTTACTTAGTATGTGCTACAAACAGAAAAAAACCCCTTTTCCATTCAAATGAATGAAAAAAGGAGCTTCTTTCGAAATATAAAAGTAAAAATAAAAGTTCTAAACAATCATTTTACAACTATTAAATTATTTGCTTCGTCAAAAATAGTGATTTCTACTGCTTCTGTCAAAATGTCTGCATAACTATAAGATACACGTTCAAAAGAATTTTCATCTTGATCCAAATCGATAACGAATACGGCATGATAAGTTTCTCTTAAAACACCAGCACGTTCGATCGTTTTCTTACGTCCTCCGTTTGCTTTTAATTGCAAACGTTTGCCTAAATGATGATCTAATGACTTTTTAATATCAGCTAAAGTTTTTGGCATTCTGCTTACACCTCACTGAATATTACTATACCATCTATTTATATTTTTGTCAAACAAAACATTTTAACAAGCAAGACGCATACTTGTCAATATATTTTTCATATATCTCGAATGGATTTTTTTATAAACAGTACTAATATTGTAACAAGTAAAATTAATGAAAATAAGGATATAGCTCATCTGCTAAGCGTCCAAATTCTTCAATAGATAGAGTTTCCCCTCGTCTTGAAGGATCTATGTTCACTTTTTGTAAACACTCAATGATGATTTCCTTCTTTTCCTTACCATTTGGTAAAGACGACTGTAGATTATTAATAATTGTTTTTCTTCTTTGGACAAACGACCCTCTCGATACTTGAAACAAGAAGTCTTCATCCATAACTTGAACTGGTGGAGTTTCATGGCGAGTGAGCTTAATAACTGCCGATTCTACATTAGGTTGTGGCATGAAAACACCTCTAGGCACAACCATTGCCACTTCAGCCTTCATATAGTATTGAATAGCAATTGAAAGTGACCCATATGCTTTTGTACCAGGAACTGCTGTAATACGATCAGCTACTTCTTTTTGCATCATTACAACCATTCCACGTATAGGTAAACGATCCATCAGTAACTTCAACAATATCGGAGTGGTAACATAATAAGGTAAGTTTGCAACTACCATAACATCTTTAATACCAGTCAATTTATCCTCAAAAATTTGTTTCACATTAGCTTCCAAAATATCGGAATGAATAATTTCCACATTATCATAAGGAGAAAGTGTATCTTCTAAAACAGGCAGCAATCTTTGGTCTATTTCAAAGGCAACTACCTTCCCTGCAGCTCTTGCTAAATGTTCTGTTAGCGCTCCTATACCTGGTCCAATTTCAATTGCCGCTGAATCTTTCGTGAGATCCGCATGACTCACAATATTTCGTAAAATATTTGGATCGATTATAAAGTTCTGACCTAAGCTTTTTTTAAAGGAAAAGCCATACTTTTTTAATATTTCTTGCGTTCGAATTGGTGTTGCTATATCTTTTTGCATAAATTAATTATCCTCCATATTGAGCTGCAAGATTGCTTCCTCAAGCTGCTGTCTGCTTATTTGAAAAATAGAAAGACGCTTTTGCAATTGCTTTCCATTTGTATATCCTATCTTTAATAATTCTCCAATTTTCGTTCTTCGGTCTTTTGAATTTGGATGTCCAATTAATTTTCCCTCAACTAAAATTTCTAAAGGAATTTCAGGTACAACGTCCAGTTCAGTCTTTGGTGTATAAACATTGGCAAGCGCCTGTCGGATATCTTCCTCTTTCGCGTGTTCTATACCTAACCCTTTACCATTTTTAGCGATTGTTTTTTCTTTTGAGAGAAATGCGTGTTTTACGCCCGGTACATGCTCCTCGATTATAGCGCGTATCCGTCGTCCTGGATAATCTGGATCCGTAAAAACAATTACTCCTCTTTTTTCTTGCGCATGCTGAATTTTAACGAGTGTCTCTTTTGAGATTGCAGAACCATTCGTCTCTATAGTATCTGCTTCAACAGACCGTTTAATTGCAGTTGTGTCATCTTTACCTTCTACGACTATTAACTCTTTTATACGCAAACATACTTCCTCTTTTCTTTTCTTCCTAGTTCTTACTATCATAACGCAAAAAAGCTTCCCCAATCAACGAAAGGGAAAGCTATATAATTAGAAAGCGCAAACCATCACTTTCTAATCGGGCAATCAAATACAAACGAGTAACCGAAGATGCGATACTCGTTTGTAAATTATAAATAAATTTAATCTAAGATTTTTATTCGTACTTTTTTACGGCCGAATTCATAGGCTTGCGATTTAGATGGTATGAATAAATCAACTTTTTTCCCTTTAATCGCCCCACCTGTATCTCCAGCTACTGCATAACCATAGCCTTCCACCCATACTTTGGATCCAAGTGGTATGACACTAGGATCAACCGCAACTACTTTTACGTTAGGATTGGCCTTTAAATTAATACCAGTAGCTGTTACACCAGTACAGCCGTTACAATTCGCCGTATAAGCTGTTGCCGTTACGTAAAACTCTTTTCCATCTGTGGAGTCGGATGAAGAATTTTCTCCTCGAGAAACACTAGCAGTCACAACTTTTGTCCCTACTGCTACGACTTTTTTGGTCGGCTCTTTTGTAATCTTCTCGCTTATTACGTTACGAGATACTTCCTTGCCATTTTCTTTTACGACTTCATATGTTCGTGAAACAGAACCTTTTTCTCCTGTTTGCACTACTTTTTCTTTCCCTTTTAGTAGCGAGTCATCTTTTTTCGTTTCAACTGCAAAATTTGTTTCTTCCTCAACTACATCGGTGACCTTTTCTACTCGCACTACTTGTATTACAGAATTCGGACTTACTAGTTCATCCATTTCCCGTTCCACTCGGTCGAAATCATTCATTTGAATGTTATGGTGTTTTAAAAAGTCAGCGACCGTAGTCGAAGTGGACCATACCTTCTTCTCTTCCTTGCCATCTAAAAGTGTTACTTCAAATGCTTTTTCGATTGCAATTTTATTATCCGGTCCAACCTCTGCATCTGCAGCAGGTGTTATTGCATCATGTTCATTTATTGGAACATTTGCCTTTGCAAGTATTTCTGAAACTACATCATCAGCTGTGGTAATTGTTTGTTTTTTCCCATCCACTGTGATATCTATTTGTCTTGCCTGCTCCCACTCAATCGCTAAATTATTTTTGATTGATGTGTTCACTGAGGGTTGTAAAAAATCTTTGTTGGTTACAACTATATTATTTTGTTCTAATAGTTCTCCAACTGTATTTGCATGCGTTAGTATCTCTTGTTGTTCACCGTTTACTGTTAAAGCAACGGTTTTCTTTGTTCCTTCGAATAAAACGAAAGAAACCACTGCAAGAAACAATAGTAATGATGCTACCGTTACTAATGTTTTCTTGCTCCTCAATGAATGAAAGAACAGGTTTTTCATGGAATTATTTGACATGAAAAACGCCTCCTTGTTCACTCGTGTGATTATATAGAGTACTTTTCAGCTTGTCAACTCTTATGGATATTTCATTCACCCAAAACAAGCTTAAAATACTTTTAAACTAGGCGGAAAAGTTTTTCATTTTTTAATCAATAAGCTTAAAAAACTTCTCTGCA
Source organism: Bacillus sp. FJAT-22090 (assembly GCF_001278755.1). GTDB lineage: Bacteria > Bacillota > Bacilli > Bacillales_A > Planococcaceae > Psychrobacillus. Next base: position 3,144,763 of record NZ_CP012601.1, read on the forward strand.
TTTTCAGTAGTTGCAACCGCTACTTCCTCAATAGAAATACCCTTTAATCTTGCTATTTCTTCTGCTACAAGAGGCACCAGTGATGGTTCATTTCTTTTTCCTCGATGAGGATGTGGAGCTAGATATGGCGCATCTGTTTCTATTAGCAAATATTCTAGTGGAATTTCAGTTGCTACCTCTTTAGGTTTTTTTGCATTTTTAAACGTTACAGGACCACCAAGTGAAATCATGAAGTTCATGTCGATACATTGTTTAGCAGTTTCTACGCTTCCTCCAAAACAATGCATAATTCCTCCAGTTAGATGTGCTTCTTCTTCTTTTAAAATTCGAATTACATCTTCTGTCGCCTCGCGATTATGTATGATAATCGGTAAATTTACTTTTTGGGCTAATCGTATTTGCTTTCGGAATAATGCTTGTTGTACATCTTTAGGAGACTTATCCCAATAATAATCTAGTCCCATTTCTCCAATACCTACAACTTTTTCATGCGCAGAGAGTTCTTCAATCCATTGTAAGTCTTCCTCTGTACAATCAATCGCATCTACTGGATGCCACCCGATTACCGCATAAATAAATGAATAATCTTCTACAAGCTTCATTGCGCGTTCAATTGTTTTTCGATCAAACCCTATTACAACCATTTTATGAACCTTCGCTTCGATAGCTCGATTAATTACTTCCTGAAGATCCTCATCGTATTGATCCGCATTTAAGTGCACATGAGTGTCTATAAACAATTTCTCTTTTCCCTCCCGTTAATTACATTTACAATCCATATTATAAAAACGTATTTAAAAAGTCACGTTATTTGGTTTATTACCTCTTATATATACCTTATTAGGTATATTTTTTAAATTAATTTAGAGCGGTATAGTATTTTAAAATACTATTTTTAAAAAAGACCTGCCACAAATTTTGTGACAGGTCTTCTATTAATTATTTTACTTGAGCTCCATTTTCAAGTTTTTGATCCACAGTGGCAAGTGTTAAATATCCGTCTTTTTCGCCTGCAAGAATCATCCCTTGAGATAATTCTCCTCTTAGTTTTACGGGCTTCAAGTTTGCTACTACAATTACTTTCTTTCCAATAATATCTTCTGGTTTATAATGTTGTGCTATTCCAGACACTACTTGTCTCTTTTCATATCCTAAATCTAATTGAAGTTTTAACAATTTATCCGCTTTTGGAATTTGTTCACATTCTAAAACAGTAGCTACTCGGAGATCTACTTTAAAGAAATCATCGATAGTAATTTCTTCGGCTTGTGACTCTTCTTCCTGCTGTTCCTCTTCTTGTGAAGTTTGGACAGAACCTCTCATTTGTTCTCTTATATAGGCAACTTCAATATCCACTTCTAGACGCGGGAAAATTGGAACCCCTGTTTTAATTACTTCTGTTCCATCCTCAATTACATTGAAATGCCCTAAATGTTCCCAGTTTAAAAGTTCTTCTCTTAAACCTAGCTGAGAAATTATTTCTTTTGGTGCCATCGTCATAAATGGTTGGGTTAATGTCGCTATTTGTCGTAAGCTTTCTGCTAAATTAGTCATAACTGCAGCTAATTGCCCTTTCAAAGCTTCGTCTTTTGCAAGTACCCATGGCTGTGTTTCATCAATATACTTATTTGTGCGAGAAATAAACGCCCATAAGTCACCTAATACAACACTAAATTGCATTTTTTCCATACTTGTTTCATATTTTTCTACTGTTTCTTTCGCAAAATTGCGAAGCGTTTCATCAAATTCTGTAGATTCGCTTAAAGCAGCTGGAATTTTTCCATCAAAGTATTTGTTAATCATGGAAACTGTTCTATTTAATAGGTTACCTAAATCATTTGCTAAATCAAAGTTTGTTCGTTCCACAAATGACTCTGGAGAAAAAACACCATCTTGTCCAAAGGGAAGTTCACGCAATAAGAAGTAGCGTGTTGCATCTAAACCATAACGCTCTACTAACATTTCTGGATAAACAACATTCCCTTTCGATTTGGACATTTTACCGTCTTTCATCATAATAAATCCATGAGCAAACACTTTTTTGGGAAGTGGTAAATCTAAAGCCATTAAAAAAATTGGCCAATAAATGGTATGGAAACGTACAATATCCTTTCCTACAACATGTACATCTGCTGGCCAATATTTTTGGAACAATGAATCGTCCTCAGACATGTATCCTAGTGAAGTAATATAGTTTGTTAATGCATCCACCCATACATAAATGACATGCTTCGGATCTCCCGGAACAGGAATTCCCCAATCAAAAGAAGTTCGGGAAACAGATAAGTCCTCTAAGCCAGGTTTAATAAAATTATTGATCATTTCATTCTTTCTTGACTCTGGTTCAATAAACTCTACATTATCTTCATAATAAGCCAATAACCGGTCAGCATATTTCTTCATATTAAAGAAATAGGATTCCTCTTTCACTTTATGGACAGGTCGACCACAATCTGGACAATTCCCATCTACCAATTGTGTTTCTGTGAAAAAAGACTCACAAGGTGTACAATACCATCCTTCGTACTGCCCTTTATAAATATCTCCGTTATCTAAAAACTTTTGGAAAATCTTTTCGACAGCTTTCGTGTGACGTTCTTCTGTTGTTTGAATAAAATCATCGTACGAAATATCCATTAAGGCCCAAACTTTCTTAGCGGCCTCTGCAATTTCATTCACATATACTTGAGGCTCCATACCAGCTTCTTGGGCTTTTTCTTGAATTTTTTGCCCATGTTCGTCCATCCCAGTTAGAAAACGAACATCATAACCTCTAAGTCTTTTGTACCGTGCCATTGCATCAGATGCCACCGTTGTATATGCCGTACCAATATGGAACTTTCCACTTGGATAATAAATCGGTGTCGTTAAATAAAATGTTTTCTGTTGATCTTTCAATGTAAGGATGCCTCCAATGTTGATTCTACTTTCTCTTTATTCTATCGAAATGAAGAAATTGTTTCAATTAATTAATAAATATAGCCATTTGTCGAAAATTAGTATCTAATTTATGAATTGCATTTAAATAGTTAATATATCAAAATAATTCCTATTTCACTAAAAAGATAACGTTTTTTTATTATTACATAGGTTTTCATATCATTTTTTTATTAAAAATCATAATTTACTAGCAATTTAATTATTGACGGAAATGGTATTACTTGGTATGATAGTTTACATCAAAGAGATTTATGTCGAATCTTGACGAAAAAAATGCACTCGTGAGAGGGGAAAAATTAATAATGAAATCTACAGGTATTGTTCGTAAAGTTGATGAATTAGGACGAGTAGTTATTCCAATCGAACTTCGTCGTACATTAGGAATTGCTGAAAAAGATGCTCTTGAAATTTATGTAGATGATGACAAAATCATCTTGAAAAAATATATGCCAAACATGACTTGTGCTGTAACTGGTGAAGTGTCAGACGACAACCTTCGTCTAGTTGGAGGAAAATTAATTTTAAGCCCAGAAGGTGCAGAATTACTTATTAAAGAAATTCAAAGCAACTTAAAATAAGAAAAACAAACATCCGTATCCTAAATGGCATACGGATGTTTACTTATTTAGTAGATTAATATTCATTTCACATGATATTCTTGATAAATTTCTCTCTTCGATAAACCTCTTTGAATGGCTACTTCCTTTATTGCCTCTTTTGAATTATATTGCTTTTCTTCTATTATATAGTTTACGTGTTCTTCAATACTCAAAGATTCCCACCAAGGAGACTCCGATTCATCTATATAATCTTCACTTGTACCCTCTAAAACAATGCAAAATTCCCCGCGGATTTCAGATTGCTCAGTCCAAGCTACTGCTTCGTCTATAGTACCTCTTAAAAATTCCTCAAACTTTTTTGTCAGTTCTCTTGCAAGTACAATCTTACGATCCCCCCCCATCAATGCTTGTAGATCTTTTAAGGAATCCTTCAAGCGATGAGGAGATTCATATAATATAATGGATTCTTGTCTTTTTTGAATCTTTGTAATTTCTTCTTTTCGTTCTTTTTTATTTCTACTTAAAAACCCATAAAAGAAAAAGGGTTGGGTCGATAATCCTGAAGCAATCAATGCACTAAGAGCTGCATTTGCTCCTGGAACAGGAACGACCGCAATTCCTTCATCAACAGCTTTTGCTGCGATGTCTGCTCCGGGATCTGAAATACAAGGTAAGCCGGCATCACTCACCAAAGCAACACGCTTACCTTGTCGAAGTATATCCAATATTTTTTCTCCACCTACTTGTTGATTATGATCATGATAGCTCATAAGTGGTGTAGATATCTCAAAATAATTACAAAGTTTTTTTGTATTTCGTGTATCTTCAGCGGCAATCATATCTACTTCTTTTAATATTCGAATGGCACGCATTGTCATATCTTCTAAATTTCCAATAGGTGTTGCAACTAAATACAAACAGCTACTTTGTTCGTGTTCGGTCGATTTTTGAGATTTCATCCTTTAATTGCCCTCCCATATATTGTACTTTTTGTGATCTTGTGAATTGCTTAAATGCATATTCTGCTTTCATGGCTTCTTGTTTTGTTTCATACTGTTCATAGAAAATGCACGATACTGGGAGTTTTGCCCGCGTATATTTTGCTCCCTTCCCCTTATTATGTACGATTATTCTTTTTTCTAAATCATTCGTATATCCTGCGTAATAAGAGCCATCGCTGCATTCTAGCACGTAAAATGTATGTGCTTTTTCATTCTTTTCCATAAAGCATCTCTTTCACTTCTTCTGTGTACTCACCGTTCTCCCCATATACATATAAAGGAGGTAAGATTTTCAAATCTGGCTTGCCATCCTTTATTCCTTCTATTAATAAGGTATTAGCTTCCTTACCTTCTTTCGGATATACAAAACGAATACGCTTTGGTTCTAAACGGTTGGCTCTCATGGAAGTCACAATGTCTAAAAGTCTTCCTGGCCGATGAACAAATGCTGCTTTTCCACCTTGTTTTAATAATTCACTTGCAGAACGCACCGCTTCATCCAATGTTAGATGTATCTCGTGCCTTGCTATAGCTAAATGTTCTTTAAGATTCTTTTCGCTTGCCTCATGTGCAGGGAAATATGGTGGGTTACAGGTTACTACATCATATTTTTCAAAGCCTATTTGATTAGCAATACCTTTTACATCTGCCTTTATGATTGTAATTTGTTCCTCTAATTTATTATATTGAATGCTTCTTTTTGCCATATCCGCTAGCCGTTCTTGAAGTTCAACTCCAATTATCTCAGCATCCGTACGAGCACTTAAAAATAACGGTATTGCTCCATTTCCCGTACATAAGTCTACTATTTTTCCTCTTTTTATTGGTACATATGCAAATCTAGAAAGCAGAACAGCATCTAAAGAAAAAGAAAAAACAGAGGGACTTTGAATGATTCTTAACTCTTCCGCCAATAAATAATCGAGTCTTTCATCGTCCTTTATCCATTGTTCCATTATTTTATTCCTCCAGCAAAACAAAAGACTGACACCCACTTGGGAGTGGCATCAGTCCATTGATTAGATGTTTTGTTTATTTAAAAATGACAAGCAAAATAGACAATCCTCTTCTTTTCTAGAGCTTCCGAAGTGAACATGACATACATGATAGCCTTCCTGGTAAAGTCGTGCTAAGTTGTCATAGCCCTCTCCAATATCCTTTTTGCTTAGTCGATCTTTTTCTTCTTGAGCTTTTTCAAGTAAAACTTCTCTTTCGTGCATTTCATCAAGTCTTTGTCTTAAATGACTATTCTCTTGCTGCAGCGCTTGACGTTCTTCTACCATTATCGCTACAAATTCTTTTAAAGCGCGAAATTGCAGCTGCGTGGACTCTAATTGTTTTTCAAATTCTGTAATTGTATCAAAAAAATTTCGGTCCATCACACATTCACCTCATTGCCCCGTCCATTGTACCGGATTTTCCGCATGGTTTATTATTTCTTCTAACGTGTAATCTAATACTCTAAGTGGATCATGTAATTCTATACGTAGTATTCTTTCTAATATATTCATGCTAACTACTTTTCCTAATCCATCTGGTGTTTCTACTTTATCGCCAATATCCGGCATTTGCTCTCTGGCTGTCTCATATTCATCGTTTTCATATTTTAAACAACACATGAGTCGACCACAAAGTCCAGAAATCTTAGAAGGATTCAGAGATAAGTTTTGATCTTTCGCCATTTTGATAGAAACTGGTTCAAAATCACCTAAAAATGTTGAGCAACAAAGCATACGACCACATGGGCCAATGCCACCTAACATTTTTGCTTCGTCCCGTACACCAATTTGTCTTAATTCGATACGAGTTCTAAAAACAGAAGCCAAGTCTTTTACTAAATCGCGAAAATCAACTCTGCCTTCTGCAGTAAAATAAAAAATAATCTTGTTTCTGTCAAAAGTATATTCAACATCCACAAGTTTCATTTCTAGTTCTCTTTCCAAAATCTTTTCTGTCCCTAATGCTAGAGCTTGAGCAGATTCTACTCTATTTTCTTCAACTTGAATTCGATCTTTTTCATTAGAAGGTCTAACTACTTGCTTTAACGGAAGCACAACATCGTGCTCACCTACCTGCTTGATCGGTACAACAACTTTGCCATACTCTACTCCTCTAGCAGTTTCTACGATGACATAGTCATCTTTCTCTAAATGAAAATCCACTGGATCGAAATAATATATTTTACCCGCCTTTTTAAAGCGGACACCTACAACATTATACAAAAGTATTTCCCTCCTGCAAGTTTAGCATTAATTGCTCCATCATCAATGTCCGGTTCATATTTTTATGCAAATTTTGTTTTGCATGCAAGATTGTTTCTAATTGTTGGGAGAGTTGCTCATATGTTGAATGTAGTGCAACTTGCTTCCAATAATGGCTCATGTCCGGATAAGTGCATTCTGCGATGGGACTTGCTTTTATTGCTACTATATCACGATAGGCGAACAGTAGTAAATCTAATGCTTGTTCTGCTTGCTCTTTTTCTTTAAGAAGTGGACCAAAATCCTCTTGAATACACATTAGTGCATCTTGAACACTTTTACCACTTGCTTCAACCAATTTTAACACTGATTTCCTAGCAAGTCCAAACTGCTCGTCTTTTGCTAATTCTACAGCTTCATCTACTAAGTTAGTCATTCTGCAAACTGTAGAAGCCATCGAATCTGTAATACCTTCCTCTACTAGCTTCTGTTTTAAGATAGATTGCGGTATGGAAGCTAAGCTGATTTGTTGGCATCTAGACCGAATTGTTGGAATAAGTGCATGGACTTTATCTGTTAGAAGAATTGCCGTAATCTCACTTTGTGGCTCCTCTAAAAATTTTAACAAAGTATTTGCTGCACTTGAATTTAATTGATCTGCTTGGTGAATGACATATATTTTACGTCCGGTTTCAATTGCTGTCTTACTCATCTCATGTATTAACTCATCAATCTGACCTCTTTTAATAAATTGGCCATCAGGTTCTATATGCATAAAATTTAAATGATTATACGATTTTAGTCTTTTACATGATCGACATGTTTCACATGGAACATTTTCTATCGGATTTTCACATAAAACGAGTTGAACAAAAAATTGCATTACCTTTGTTTTTCCGGTTCCTTTGGCTCCATCAATTATATAAGCATGTCCTATTCGATTTTTCGTCACAATAGATTTTATCTGCTTAATAGCGAAAGGTTGCAATTTTTCTATTCCTTCTATCGACCAGTCTTCCATGTCCATCATCCTCTCTGGTCAAATAATCTTGAAAAAATCCCGTGTCTCGCGTACTGCGAAAACACGGGAAATCTACGTGTATAGATTAATAAGTAGACCCTTTATCTCTCCAATTTTGTCTAATAAATCAATGGAGCTTTTCTCTTGGTTAAGAATCTCTTCTGCTAACTCTACTAATTTTTCGTCAATTGTCTCAACAATTTTCAGTTTTCTACCTTCACCAAAACGATTCCAAGTATGCGATTGTTTTAATCCCATACCAAAATCCACGGCTTCATGTAAAAATTTTCGTATTAGCATTTTAAATTTTGCCATGTCACGTAAATTTCTTGAACGTGCAAGACGATCGCCCGCTGTTGAAATGTCCCCTAATAACTTAGTCATTGTCTCGGTCTGCATTCTTTGATCATGCTTTACTACCATTTGTCCAAATTTTGCAGACTGTGTATTGTTTAGAGTAGTGTCTTTTCGGATTTTATCCATTCCTACTCGTAAGTCTTGATTAATTTTCAATCTTTTCTACCCCTTCCCTCATTTTCAAAAATGATGGAATTGTTCAATCGGTAGAACAAATACCGTAGCTCCTCCAACTTCCACTTCTACGGGATATGGAATATACGAATCTGCATTTCCTCCCATTGGAGATACAGGTGCAACCATTTGTTCACGTGCTCTACAATTATCTCTTATTAACTCTAATGCTGAAGATACTAACGAGTCCTCGGTACCGATTAAAAATGTAGTATTTCCAGATCGTAGAAACCCACCCGTACTCGCAAGTTTTGTTGCTCTAAACTTCGCTTTTGTTAAAGCATTAGACAATCGGTTACTATCCTGATCCTGCACAACCGCTACTATCAATTTCATCGATACTCACTCCTATTATTTTTTTTCTATTATAACATGAATTATCTAATAACTTCTAATTCCCTTTTTTATAACTTTATACACATCATTTAATACTTCTTCTAAAGACCGTGACGCATCCACTAGTTGAATCCGTTCTGGGTATTGATCTACTAGTGATAGATATCCCTCTCTTACCTTTTCATGAAAAGCTAAACTTTCTACATCTAAACGGTTTTTTTCTCGGTCATCATGCGCATTGATCCTTGCTAGTCCAACACTAGGCTCAATATCAAAAAGAATTGTTTTATCTGGCATTGTTGAACCAATTGCAAACTTATTAATCGCTAGTATTTCTTCAACACCAATCCCTCTCGCATAACCTTGATATGCAAGCGAACTATCAATAAAGCGATCACATATAACGATTTTTCCTTCCTCTAGGGCAGGTTGTACTTTTTCTATTAAATGCTGTCTTCTAGCTGCAGCATATAATAAAGCTTCTGTACGGCTATCCATCATTGTATGCTTATTATCTAAAATTATGTTTCTAATTTTTTCAGAAATCATTATCCCACCAGGCTCTCTAGTCATAACAACATCGTAGCCTTCTTCTATTAATTTATTGCCTAGTAAATTCATGATGGTGGTTTTCCCAGCACCTTCAGGACCTTCACTAGAAATAAAATACCCTTTTTTCTTCACAATTACTCCTCCACTACATATATTAACTTTTCATCTAGACGATGTTGACCTTGAAATAACGCACCTTTATTCATCCATTCCTCTAAATCAGTCAACATTGTTATCGTTATTTTCTCTCCAGGCACCATTATTGGAATACCAGGTGGATAAGGAATTATACTTGCTTTAGATATCCTTCCTGTAGCTCGTACATATGGAATCCATTCGCCTTGTTTTTCATTTAATAAACCAATATTCATATGCAATGTGGAAATAGATTTTTGCTTTTCAAATTGAGTGATAGTCGGACTGTTTGGAACTTCTTTCCTTAATTCATCTACTGCATGCTTTATTCTTCTTCTAATTTCAGCAAAAGGATATTCATGCTCCACTTTTAGAAGTGGTAATATCATTAATACTTGATAGCTATCCGCTAACTCAACATAAATATTCTGCTGCTCCAATACTTTCTGTAATTGAAAACCTGAATACTTATCTACTCTAATTAATAACTTTAGCGGGTCGTCTACTTGTACTATTTCTAATTGGGTGATTGCTTCTAAAGCCTCTATAAATAATTTTCTTTTATACATAAACTGTTTAAAATCTATCTCATTGTATCTTTCTACATAACTCCTAGCATCATCTAGAGAAGCCAACAAAAGATAGGATGGACTGCTTGATTGTAGCATCCTCAAATAATTATTTATTTTTTTTGCATCAATGAAGGTAGAATTAACATGTAAAAAGGAACCCATTGTGAACGCAGGTAATGTTTTGTGTGCGGATTGAACGACTACGTCAGCTCCACATTCTAGTGCAGATTTCGGAAATCCTCTATTTACATGAAAATGAGCGCCATGAGCTTCATCCACAAGTACTGGAATATTACTTGCATGACATAGCTTAATAATGCTTTCTATTTCAGAAGAAGCAACGCCATAGTAATTGGGATATGTAAGTACAACAGCTTTAGCAAAAGGATATGCCTCCAGTGCTTTATGTATAACTTCCATAGAAACATAGGATGCCGTATTGGTTTTTTCATCCCATTCAGGAGTAACAAATATAGGTTCTGCCCCTACTAATTCAATTGCATGGAAAATTGATTTATGTGCATTTCTTTGAACAATAATTTGCTCGCCGAACTGACAAATAGCATAAATCATCGCAAGATTTCCTACAGTTGTCCCATTTACTAAGAAAAAGCTATTCTGAGTTCCATATGCCAAAGCTAAAAGATTCTCAGCCTCTTTTATTGCTCCTTCAGGATGATGGTAATCATCTAACCCAGTAAGCTCTGTAAAGTCATACTGCATACTCTCTTTCAGTGCTCCGGGCAAGTTAGATAGTAATCCGTTTTTATGTCCAGGAACATGAAAGGATACATTTTTTTGTTTATGAAATTTTTCCATTGCTTCAACTAATGGACGTTTCTCTTGCATTCGTTATTACCCCACTGTTTCGATCATATTTCCTTCCTCTATTATACATGAACAAACGAGCAGACGGTTTTAAATTCACTTCTGTAACGAACATGTTGTATAAGAGATGACCATTATACTATAGGATATAAATATTCGAGTTTAGTATTAGACTATGTAATCCAATACCTTAATAAATTTTCCATTAAAGGTCAGTAAGAGACTAATTTTATTGAAACCGAGACTATTTTGAACAATACCGAGACTAAATTCTTAAATTCGAGACCAATTCTTGTGAAATCGAGACCAATCATCACTTTTAATAAAAAGTAGCCACAAATTACTCGTTGATAGATTCTTCGTAAGTAATTTCAGTAATATTATGGATAAGGGAGACTAGTTTTTCTGTTAGAGCAACCAAATGAGTCGTATAAGCGACTAAGGAGAATTTAAAAGCAATCAATTAGATAATGAAAGCGACCATTTCTCACTATAAAGAGTTCACTTTCTCTGAGATGACATATTTTTTCTTCTGTCCTACGTTATGAGACTCTCTTCCTTGCAAGTATATCTACAATTCTTTGCCTTTGGCCTTTTCTTTCCGCACAAAAAAAGTCGTCACCGATTACTCGGTGACGACTTTTCAATTGCCCAGCGACGTCCTACTCTCACAGGGGGAGACCCCCAACTACCATCGGCGCTGAAGAGCTTAACTTCCGTGTTCGGTATGGGAACGGGTGTGACCTCTTCGCCATCATCACTAGACTCTTCGGCTTTCCATACACATCGTACTTCTTCGTCAACTTCATTTGTTCGGTCAGTCACGTACTTGAGTACGCTCCTTTCCTCTCTCAATCGTTTCCTTGAATTACTCGTGTCTAGAAACCCTCTTATTAGAGTGCTTGTTCACTCAAAACTGGATAAAAGACATTGATGCTCGCAAATTAATATTTGGTTAAGTCCTCGATCGATTAGTATTCGTCAGCTGCACGTGTCGCCACGCTTCCACCCCGAACCTATCTACCTCATCGTCTTTGAGGGATCTTACTTACTTGCGTAATGGGAAATCTCATCTTGAGGGGGGCTTCGTGCTTAGATGCTTTCAGCACTTATCCCGTCCACACATAGCTACCCAGCGATGCTCTTGGCAGAACAACTGGTACACCAGCGGTGTGTCCATCCCGGTCCTCTCGTACTAAGGACAGCTCCTCTCAAATTTCCTACGCCCACGACGGATAGGGACCGAACTGTCTCACGACGTTCTGAACCCAGCTCGCGTACCGCTTTAATGGGCGAACAGCCCAACCCTTGGGACCGACTACAGCCCCAGGATGCGATGAGCCGACATCGAGGTGCCAAACCTCCCCGTCGATGTGGACTCTTGGGGGAGATAAGCCTGTTATCCCCGGGGTAGCTTTTATCCGTTGAGCGATGGCCCTTCCATGCGGAACCACCGGATCACTAAGCCCGTCTTTCGACCCTGCTCGACTTGTAGGTCTCGCAGTCAAGCTCCCTTCTGCCTTTACACTCTTCGAATGATTTCCAACCATTCTGAGGGAACCTTTGGGCGCCTCCGTTACACTTTAGGAGGCGACCGCCCCAGTCAAACTGCCCGCCTGACACTGTCTCCTACCCGGGTTACGGGTATGGGTTAGAATTTCAATACAACCAGGGTAGTATCCCACCGACGCCTCCTCCGAAGCTGGCGCTCCGGGCTCTAAGGCTCCTACCTATCCTGTACAAGTTGCACCAAAATTCAATATCAAGCTACAGTAAAGCTCCACGGGGTCTTTCCGTCCTGTCGCGGGTAACCTGCATCTTCACAGGTACTATAATTTCACCGAGTCTCTCGTTGAGACAGTGCCCAGATCGTTACGCCTTTCGTGCGGGTCGGAACTTACCCGACAAGGAATTTCGCTACCTTAGGACCGTTATAGTTACGGCCGCCGTTTACTGGGGCTTCAATTCGCACCTTCGCTTGCGCTAAGCACTCCTCTTAACCTTCCAGCACCGGGCAGGCGTCAGCCCCTATACTTCACCTTACGGTTTTGCAGAGACCTGTGTTTTTGCTAAACAGTCGCCTGGGCCTATTCACTGCGGCTCTTCTGGGCTATGCACCCAAAAGAGCACCCCTTCTCCCGAAGTTACGGGGTCATTTTGCCGAGTTCCTTAACGAGAGTTCTCTCGCTCACCTTAGGATTCTCTCCTCGACTACCTGTGTCGGTTTGCGGTACGGGCACCTCCCGCCTCGTTAGAGGCTTTTCTTGGCAGTGTGAAATCAGGAACTCCGGACATTCGTCCTCGCCATCACAGCTCAATGTTACAGAGTGCGGATTTGCCTACACTCACACCTCACTGCTTGGACGTGCATAACCAACAGCACGCTTACCCTATCCTACTGCGTCCCCCCATCACTCAAACGGCGGGGTGGTGGTACAGGAATATCAACCTGTTGTCCATCGTCTACGCCTATCGGCCTCGACTTAGGTCCCGACTAACCCTGAGCGGACGAGCCTTCCTCAGGAAACCTTAGTCATACGGTGGATGGGATTCTCACCCATCTTTCGCTACTCATACCGGCATTCTCACTTCTAAGCGCTCCACCAGTCCTTCCGGTCTGACTTCAACGCCCTTAGAACGCTCTCCTACCACTGATACCATAGGTATCAATCCACAGCTTCGGTGATTTGTTTAGCCCCGATACATTTTCGGCGCAGCGTCACTCGACCAGTGAGCTATTACGCACTCTTTAAATGATGGCTGCTTCTAAGCCAACATCCTGGTTGTCTAAGCAACGCCACATCCTTTTCCACTTAACAAATACTTGGGGACCTTAGCTGGTGGTCTGGGCTGTTTCCCTCTTGACTACGGATCTTATCACTCGCAGTCTGACTCCCAAACATAAATCATTGGCATTCGGAGTTTGTCTGAATTCGGTAACCCGGGATGGGCCCCTAGTCCAAACAGTGCTCTACCTCCAAGATTCTCGCGTTTGAGGCTAGCCCTAAAGCTATTTCGGAGAGAACCAGCTATCTCCAGGTTCGATTGGAATTTCTCCGCTACCCACACCTCATCCCCGCACTTTTCAACGTGCGTGGGTTCGGACCTCCAGTAAGTGTTACCTTACCTTCATCCTGGACATGGGTAGATCACCTGGTTTCGGGTCTACGACCACATACTCATTCGCCCTATTCAGACTCGCTTTCGCTGCGGCTCCGTCTCCTCGACTTAACCTTGCATGTAATCGTAACTCGCCGGTTCATTCTACAAAAGGCACGCCATCACCCATTAACGGGCTCTGACTATTTGTAGGCACACGGTTTCAGGGTCTATTTCACTCCCCTTCCGGGGTGCTTTTCACCTTTCCCTCACGGTACTGGTTCACTATCGGTCACTAGGGAGTATTTAGCCTTGGGAGATGGTCCTCCCGGATTCCGACGGAATTTCACGTGTTCCGCCGTACTCAGGATCCACTCAAGAGAGAACGAATTTTTGACTACGGGGCTTTTACCCTATCCTGCGGACCTTTCCAGATCGCTTCGTCTAACTCGTTCCTTTGTAACTCTATGCTGAGTGTCCTACAACCCCAAGAGGCAAGCCTCTTGGTTTGGGCTCTTCCCGTTTCGCTCGCCGCTACTCAGGGAATCGATTTTTCTTTCTCTTCCTCCAGGTACTTAGATGTTTCAGTTCCCTGGGTGTGCCACAGATGCGCTATGTATTCACGCAAATGTACTGCTCCATTACGAACAGTGGGTTTCCCCATTCGGAAATCTCCGGATCAAAGCTCACTTACAGCTCCCCGGAGCATATCGGTGTTAGTGCCGTCCTTCTTCGGCTCCTAGTGCCAAGGCATTCACCGTGCGCCCTTATTAACTTAACCTAATTCGGCTTTCAATACACGGCGCATTTCTTCGTCAGCTTCGCTCGTTCACATCCTCACGTACGTTAGTACGTTCCGGTGTTCACTCACTCGCTTCCTCGAACTGCTTGTGTCTTGAAACCCTCAAATATAGTAGTTAAAAGTACTACACAAAAAATAATCACGAATGTGATTACAAATTGAATTTCTTGAATTTGTTGCTTTCAATGTCGTTTTATCCAGTTTTCAAAGAACAAGTTTGAAATGCTCAAATGAATGAACATTCAAAACTGAACTGCAAAACGTTAAGCTACAGATAAAGATCTGTATTCCGTGTTTATCCTTAGAAAGGAGGTGATCCAGCCGCACCTTCCGATACGGCTACCTTGTTACGACTTCACCCCAATCATCTGTCCCACCTTCGGCGGCTGGCTCCCAAAAGGGTTACCCCACCGACTTCGGGTGTTACAAACTCTCGTGGTGTGACGGGCGGTGTGTACAAGGCCCGGGAACGTATTCACCGTGGCATGCTGATCCACGATTACTAGCGATTCCGGCTTCATGTAGGCGAGTTGCAGCCTACAATCCGAACTGAGAACGGTTTTATGGGATTAGCTCACCCTCGCGGGGTTGCGACCCTCTGTACCGTCCATTGTAGCACGTGTGTAGCCCAGGTCATAAGGGGCATGATGATTTGACGTCATCCCCACCTTCCTCCGGTTTATCACCGGCAGTCACCTTAGAGTGCCCAACTGAATGCTGGCAACTAAGATCAAGGGTTGCGCTCGTTGCGGGACTTAACCCAACATCTCACGACACGAGCTGACGACAACCATGCACCACCTGTCACCGCTGTCCCCGAAGGGAAAATCCTATCTCTAGGACGGTCAGCGGGATGTCAAGACCTGGTAAGGTTCTTCGCGTTGCTTCGAATTAAACCACATGCTCCACCGCTTGTGCGGGCCCCCGTCAATTCCTTTGAGTTTCAGTCTTGCGACCGTACTCCCCAGGCGGAGTGCTTAATGCGTTAGCTGCAGCACTAAGGGGCGGAAACCCCCTAACACTTAGCACTCATCGTTTACGGCGTGGACTACCAGGGTATCTAATCCTGTTTGCTCCCCACGCTTTCGCGCCTCAGCGTCAGTTACAGACCAGAAAGTCGCCTTCGCCACTGGTGTTCCTCCAAATCTCTACGCATTTCACCGCTACACTTGGAATTCCACTTTCCTCTTCTGCACTCAAGTCCCCCAGTTTCCAATGACCCTCCACGGTTGAGCCGTGGGCTTTCACATCAGACTTAAAGGACCGCCTGCGCGCGCTTTACGCCCAATAATTCCGGACAACGCTTGCCACCTACGTATTACCGCGGCTGCTGGCACGTAGTTAGCCGTGGCTTTCTAATGAGGTACCGTCAAGGTACGAGCAGTTACTCTCGTACTTGTTCTTCCCTCACAACAGAGTTTTACGATCCGAAAACCTTCTTCACTCACGCGGCGTTGCTCCATCAGACTTTCGTCCATTGTGGAAGATTCCCTACTGCTGCCTCCCGTAGGAGTCTGGGCCGTGTCTCAGTCCCAGTGTGGCCGATCACCCTCTCAGGTCGGCTACGCATCGTCGCCTTGGTGAGCCGTTACCTCACCAACTAGCTAATGCGCCGCGGGCCCATCCTGTAGTGACAGCCGAAACCGTCTTTTAACATTCCTCCATGTGAGGAAATGGATTATTCGGTATTAGCCCCGGTTTCCCGGAGTTATCCCAATCTACAGGGCAGGTTGCCCACGTGTTACTCACCCGTCCGCCGCTAAATCAGAAGAAGCAAGCTTCTTCATCATCCGCTCGACTTGCATGTATTAGGCACGCCGCCAGCGTTCGTCCTGAGCCAGGATCAAACTCTCCATAATAGAGAACTTAAAAAGCTCATTTTGTTTTGCTGGCATCATCATTAAATGATGTCAAAATTGTTTGCTATCCGACTAACCGAAGTTAGTCTATCAAGCTATATGTCTTAACGTTTTGCATGTTCAGTTTTCAATGTTCATGTTGTCTGCCGTGTTGTTTACCTCTTGGCGACTTCTACAATAATACTCTCATCCAAACAGAAAGTCAACACTTTTTAAAAATAAATTTAAATTAATAGTGAAATGGCTACGACAGAGGCTACACCAGGTATTCCTAATACTGCTACCACAGCTCCTGTGAATAGATTAACAGGGATTGAATATCCGATTAATCCTAAAAGTAAATGCACTCCAAATAATAATAGAACGGAGAATCCTATACGGAATAAAAAGATCGATAATCCTTCCATAATGTTTGAAAAAGACTTTCTGAACATAAGTAACAATAGTAGTACTAGCGAACATACAATGATAACTACTTTCATGAAACATCTCTCCTCCATAAAATAACTATCTCTTAGCATATGAAGCTAGTACTACTATCATGCTCATTTCAAAATAACATTTCTAATTTTCGCTTCTTTATATAAGTAGAAATGGATACTTTCCGCCATTTTTCTTTTTGCTACTACATCTAAATCATAATCATTCAAGTACTCTTCTAACGATTGTGCTTGTTGCCATTCTTCTTTTGTTTGTTTCATAAGATCCACAAATTGTAGATCAAATTCTTTTCTTAATTTTCCTTTTTGAAAAAACATCTTATATAAACAACTCCCTTATAACTCTCGGCGACCTTCTAATGCTTTGGATAAAGTTACTTCATCCGCATACTCTAAATCTCCACCTACAGGTAATCCGTGTGCAATTCTTGTTGTCTTAATACCAGAAGGTTTTACTAGTCGGGAAATATACATTGCTGTCGCTTCTCCCTCAATTGTAGGGTTTGTTGCTAATATAAGTTCTTCTACTTGTGTATCTTGTAATCTTTTTAATAGCGAGGGAACATTGATATCTTCAGGACCAATCCCATCCATTGGAGAAATTGCTCCATGGAGAACATGATATAGACCGGTGTAATCTCTCATTTTTTCCATTGCTATTACATCTTTTGTATCTTGAACTACACAAATCATAGATAAATCACGTTGTTTGTCTTGACAAATATGACAAGGGTCTATATCTGTAATATGCCCGCATACGGAGCAATAGCTTAAATTCCTTTTAGCATCCACTAAAGCTTTAGCGAAATCTAAAACGGTATCTTCTTTCATTGTTAATACAAAAAACGCCAGGCGAGCCGCTGTTTTCGGCCCGATTCCTGGCAATTTCATAAAACTATCTATTAGTTTTGATATTGGTTCAGGATAATGCATATTAATTCCTCCTAGAACATACCAGGGAGGTTCAATCCTTTCGTGAATTGTCCCATCGTGGAGTTCGCTGTTTCTTCTGCTTTTTTAATAGCTTCATTTGTTGCGATTACTATTAAGTCTTGTAACATTTCTACGTCTTCTGGATCCACTACAGCTGGATCAAGTACTACTTCTAATACCTCTTTATGTCCAGAAACAATAACCTTTACCATACCACCACCGGCAACTGCTTCAAAGCGTTGGTTACCCAGTTCTTCCTGTGCCTCTGCCATTTTCTTTTGCATTTTTTGCATTTGCTTCATCATACCTTGCATATTACCCATTCCACGCATAATAAAATTCCTCCTTAGTCATCATGTACTTCTACAAATTCTTTTCCAAATAATTTCTCGGCCTCCACAATTAAAGGATCCTCCGATATTTCTTCCATACCACTTAAAAGTTCCATCGCAACATTAGGCTGTGAGGTTGTCTCCTCAGTTGTTTCATTATTATTTGATTTTAAACCATTTTGTTGAATGAATTCTTCTCTTATCATCAACCATTTGTCCTCTGGGACATATACCACTTCATACATCGTTCCAGTTAAACTAGAAATGAGTTGTGGGAAAGAGGAAGAAAAAGTTTTATTCTCCATTGCCATTTGACAATGTATATCATATTTGAATTTTAACACAAAAGCATTAGAAGATGCTGCAACTGGTTCGGCATCATTTAAAAGCGCCGCATGTGATTTTTGCAGTTGCTGCAATATATTGGCCCATTGAGATTTAATAGCTTGGATGTCTGTCTTTGTTGCCGTTTTTAATATCTCATGTATACGTCCACTGGATACTTTAACTCCTGAATTCGATTTCTGACGTTGTCTTTTCGGTTGTTCTTGTGACACAGCATTTGCTTGTGGCAAGATACCTTGGCTTATTTGTTGTTGCAATTGTTGCAATTGACTTTCTAACAGTTTGATTTTATGTTCGAGCTCAGAGCTATCTCCGTTAGATGTAGTTACATCTCTTGGAACTTGCGCTAATCGTATAATAGCTGTTTCTAAGTATACTTTTGAGTGGTTAGAAAATCGCATCTCTTGTTGTGTGTTAGTTAATATCGAGATGCTTTTATATAACGTATCTACCGGAAACTTAGAAGCTAATTCAAGAAATGATTCGTCTCCAGAGGCTATTTCTAATAGCTCGGTTTGTTCTGGCGCAACAAGTAACACAAGTAAATCACGATAAAATGTTACAAAATCTTCTGTTAAGCGAACTGGATCTTTTCCATCATCTACTAACTGTTCTACACAACTTAATGCTTTCGCTACATCCTTTTCAATTAAAGCATTTGCTAACTGAAAGAATACTTCTTGACCAATAGACCCTGTTACAAGTAGGGCATCTTCTATTGTCATTTTCTCTCCGCTAAAAGATACTACTTGATCGAGCATACTAAGTGCATCACGCATTCCGCCGGCCGCTGCTTGAGCAATAATTTTTAATACGTCTTCATCATATTCGATATTAGCATCTATTAATACTTCTTTCATTCTTGCAACAATGTCCACGGAAGTAATTCGTTTAAAATCAAATCGCTGACATCGAGAAATAATTGTTAACGGGATTTTATGTGGCTCCGTTGTTGCTAAGATAAATACAACATGCGCAGGCGGTTCTTCTAAAGTTTTTAATAGAGCATTAAAAGCGCTAGTTGAGAGCATATGAACTTCATCTATAATATACACTTTGTAACGAGCGTTAGAAGGAGCAAAACGTACTTTTTCAATAATATCTCTCATTTCTTCCACTCGAGAGTTGGAAGCCGCATCAAATTCAATCACATCTGTATTGGATCCGTCCGTTATACTTTTACATGTTTCACAAGTGTTACACGGTTCTTTAGCTGGACCGTTTTCACAGTTCAGAGCCTTCGCAAATATCTTTGCGGCGCTCGTTTTTCCTGTTCCACGAGGACCCGAAAATAAATACGCATGTGTAGTTTTATCGTAAAGGAGGGCATTTTGAAGTGTTTGTTTGATATGTGTTTGTCCAGACATTTCCGCAAACGACTGAGGCCGATAAGCGCGGTAGAAAGCTTGATACGACAACAAATTCCTCTCCCTCTAATTTAAAGTTAAATAATAATTTTATTATACCATAAAGAAACTTTGACTTCGCCTATTACACATAGCGTTTTTTCTCATAAAAAAACTCATTTGCCTAAAGGACAAATGAGAATAATAGTTTTATATTTAAATAATTGCCGTGCACCTTCCTTCGCTTGAAACACATAAGCGGCACCCTTGTCGTTAACTCGGCTTAGGCTACCCCGCGGCACATGAGAAAACACCACTTAATGCTGCTTCCTTCCGGACCTGACATGGTTCATGGGCACCCATTGCGCAGGACCCAAACGTCAACATCACGTGCAAATACCAGACCCTACATGTATTCAACCTCAGAGAAGGAGTTCAGTCTCGCTAGAGCGGATTGCGAGTTACAAGACACCGCTACCTTCCCACCTAGCACGGCATAGATTAGTATACGTTTTTTAGCGACAAAAATCAATCGAAATGATAATCTAAATTTTGGTAACATTATTTTCTTCAAAAAATCAATTATTTTTTTATTAAAATGATTGACTTTGGTTTTTATCCGTGATAAATTAATTCTTGTACTTCGGAGGAATACCCAAGTCTGGCTGAAGGGATCGGTCTTGAAAACCGACAGGCGGGTCAAACCGCGCGGGGGTTCGAATCCCTCTTCCTCCTCCATTTTAAATACACACACGCATAAATTTGAGATTGAATTCGTTGCATTAGTAACGAATTTTTCTTAAAACTTAAGTGTTCAGAATATTAAAAAAGACAACTTTAACTAGTTGTCTTTTTTAATGCATAAAACCCTCTTGCAATAAAATCGCAAGAGGGTTTCTCTTATTTACGTAGTGCTTCTGTTTGTTCCATGAAATGTCCTATTCTCTCAACAATCGCTTCGACGCTATCAGGATTTTCTATGATGTCATAGTCATTAATATTTAAGCGAAGTACAGGGCAGCCATTAAAAGAGTCAATCCATTTTTCATAACGACCATGCATTTCCTCCCAATAAGCAATTGGTGTTTGCTGCTCCATTGGTCGACCTCTGTCATGAATACGATCAATAATATTATCTAATGTTCCTTCTAAATAAATAAGCAAATTAGGATGTGGGAAATATGGTGTCATAACCATTGCTTCAAACAAACTAGTATATGTTTCGTGATCTACAGGATCCATCGTTCCCTTTTCTTTATGCATTTGTGCAAATATTCCAGTGTCTTCATAAATGGAGCGATCTTGGATAAATCCCCCGCCATACTCAAACATTCTCTTTTGCTCTTTAAAACGCTCTGCTAAAAAGTAAATTTGTAAATGAAAGCTCCATTTTGAAAAATCATTATAAAAACGATCTAAATAAGGATTTGAATCTACCTTTTCAAAGGATGTTTTAAAATGAAGGGCATCCGCAAGTGCTTTTGTCATCGTAGATTTCCCTACTCCAACTGTTCCAGCAATCGTAATAACCGCATTAGAAGGGATACCATACTTCTCTCTTAAATTCATACTTAAAAACTCCTTCTATGTAATGTTGCATCTACTTTATCTAAAATTGTTTGCAAGTCTTGTCCATTTTGAACAAAATCTAATTCATCTCCGTTAAATCGAAGAACTGGTACTTCTGGATGTTTTTTTTCAAAATGATCAATAAATACACGATAATCGGATGCAAGCTGCTCCAAATAATCCGGACTGATCTTTTTCTCAAAATCTCTACCACGTAAGTCAATGCGTTCCATTAATACATCTAGGCTAGCATCCAAATAAATTACCATATTTGGGACAGGCATATCATTTATTAATATTTTGTATACTTCTTCATACTTTTTATATTCTACTTCATTCAACGAGCGTTTAGCGAAAATTAAATTTTTAAAAATATGGTAATCAGCTGTTACTGCTTTAGATTTGGAAAGGTAATTCTTCTGGATATCGCTTAATTGTTTATATCGATTGCATAAAAAGAACATTTCCGTTTGGAAGCTCCACTCCGCAATATTTTCATAAAACTTATCTAAAAAAGGATTTTCATCCACAATCTCTTTAAGTAATTCAAATTGATAGTTGGCAGCAATAGCTTTTGCTAAGGAGGTCTTTCCAACCCCTATAGGACCTTCTACCGTTATAAATGGAATGGACATAGCTTTAACCTCACTCTAATATTCAAGTCGTGCCCTTTATTTTATCATAGCTAGAAAACGAAAAACAGAGCAAATCCACCTTTCTAAAAGAAAGGCAAATTTGCTCTACTTTTTTCTCACACGAAACATTTCGTTGAGTAAATACCAATTTTGAGGAAAATCAAAACCACTATGCCAATAGGAGATTCCTAAAAGCCCCAACTCTTTTAAAAGATTAAATTTTGCCTGTATGGAACGTGCATCCTCAAACCACACCTCATGCTCTATACCATCTCTCCAGTAATGAAAAAAAGGCGCTTGTGCAGTTTGGTCATATTCAATCGCAGCATTTCGTTCCTTTGCTAATTGAATAGCCTGCTGAGGGCTAATAGCTCTAGCAAAAGGATTCCCTGGTTTATAAGGAAGTGTCCAATCATACCCATATAAATTTTGTCCCATTAATATCTTCATGGGAACAATTTCCGTCCTTGCATATTCTAACACTTGACGAACTGGACCAATTGGGGAAACTGCCATTGGTGGTCCACCACTGTAGCCCCATTCATAGGTCATAATTACAATAAAATCTAATACCTCACCAAGTGCTTTATAGTCAAAACCTTCATACCATTTCCCAGCTTGCTCAGCACTCGTCTTAGGAGGAACACTTGCGGATATTGTAAATCCTTCCGCATACTCCTTTAAATCCTTTATAAAATTCACATAGTTTTCTCTGTCTTCCGCAGCGATATATTCGAAATCTAAATGAATATGTTTATTTCCTCTTTTGTTTGCTTCAGCTACTGCTTGCTCAAATACTTTTTGTTTGACTTGTTCATCTGTAAAAATAGTATGGGCTAGTGATGCATTAAACGCTCCATCTTCAATATTCGCTAACACAATGGCAGATTCTACCTGGTTTCTTTGCGCTACTTCCTGTAACGTCCCCCAATTCATGGGAGTCAAGGATCCATCACGCAACACCTCATAAGCAAAAGGCATCATATAAGTTAAATTAGGTGCCGCTTTTTCTACTTGCTCGATTACACGCGAGGATGGAACTTCGGTGAACCACTCTACATATAGATTAGATTCAACGAATGGTCTTTCAGGACTTGGTGTAGATGGAATAACTAGCGCTTGACCTAAGACCAATACATCTGGATCTGGCAGCTCGTTTATAGAGGCAAGCGTTGAAGTATTTGTACCGAACTGCTTTGCAATAGAGTATAAACTATCCCCTTTTTTCACTACATAAATCAATCGATCACTCCTTCAGAATAGAATATGCAATATGTAAATAAAACATGCTACACTATGCAAAAGGGGTTGATTCTAATTGGATGAACACTATATGAATTTAGCGATAGCAGAGGCTAAAAAAGCAGCAGAAATCGGTGAAGTACCAATTGGGGCTGTCATTGTATATAAAGAAGAAGTGATTGCCCAGGCTTTTAACTTAAGAGAAACTACCCAAAATGCAACTACACATGCAGAGCTACTAGCGATTCAAGAGGCGTGTAAAAAAATAGGCAGTTGGAGATTAGAAGAAACAACCTTATACGTCACACTGGAGCCTTGCCCTATGTGTGCAGGAGCTATTTTACAATCCCGTATTCCACGTGTTGTCTATGGAGCTAGAGATGCTAAAGCCGGTTGTGTAGACTCGCTCTATCATCTTTTAAAGGACAGTAGGTTTAATCATATGTGTGACGTGACAGAAGGCATTTTAGCAGAAGAATGTGGGGCCATGCTTACTCAATTTTTTCGCAATTTACGAGAACAAAAAAAGAACCAGAAACGTGGCTTATAAATGCGTTTCTGGTTCCCTCCAACATTATTGAATCCAACTATTATTTAATTACAGATTTTCCACCCATGTATGGACGTAAAACTTCTGGAACTACTACAGTACCATCAGCTTGCTGATAGTTTTCTAAAATTGCTGCTACTGTACGTCCAAGTGCAAGTCCACTACCGTTCAATGTGTGTACATATTCTGGTTTTCCACCCGCTTCTCTTCTAAAACGAATGCCTGCACGACGAGCTTGAAAATCCTCAAAATTACTACAAGAAGAAATTTCTTTATACTCCCCGTAGCTCGGTAACCAAACTTCTAAATCATATTTTTTCGCTGCAGTAAAGCCTAAATCCGCAGTACACATATGAAGCACTCGATATGGGAGTCCTAAAAGTTGTAACACTTTTTCTGCATGCCCTGTTAAAAGCTCTAATTGTTCATATGATTCTTCCGGCTTAACAAAACGAACAAGTTCTACTTTATTAAACTGATGTTGACGTATCAAACCACGAGTATCACGACCTGCAGATCCCGCCTCAGAACGGAAGCAAGCACTAAAAGCAGTGAATGCTTGTGGAAGTTCTGCTCCATCTAAAATCTCATCACGATAGAAATTGGTTACTGGCACTTCTGCCGTTGGAATTAAGAAATAATCTTCTTCTCCTATTAAAAACGCATCCTCTTCAAACTTCGGAAGTTGACCTGTACCTGTTAAACTTGTGCGATTTGCCAAGTATGGAGGTAACATTTCTTCATATCCATGCTCTTCAGCATGTAAATCCATCATAAAGTTTATCAATGCACGTTCAAGTCTTGCACCCAATCCTCGGTAGAAAGCAAATCGGCTTCCTGTCACTTTCGCAGCACGCTCAAAATCTACTATTTTTAAATCTGTTGCAATATCCCAATGGGCTTTAGTTTCAAAATCGAATGAAGGAACTTCTCCCCATTTACGGATTTCCACATTATCATCTTCTGAGTCACCGATTGGCACACTTTCATGAGGAATATTTGGAACTCGCATCATCATATATTCAAATTTTTCTTCCACATCTCTTAACTCATCATCTAGTACTTTAATTTCATCGCCAACTTCGCGCATACGTGCAATTAGATCATCCGCATTTTCTTTATTTCGTTTCATCTCAGAGATTTTTTGAGAAAACTCATTTCTTTCTGCTTTTAACACTTCTGTTTTTGCAATTAATTCTCTACGTTTTTGATCTAATGGTAGGAACTGATCAAATTCGGATATCTCTTCCCCACGCTTAGCAAGCTTAACTTTCACTTCTTCATAATGGTCACGTACAAATTTTACGTCTAACATATGAGTTTCCTCCTCTATTTTAATCAAATTCTCATTTGGGAATCTTTAACCTTATTCATTAAGTGCTCATATATGTAGCAAATAAGGTTAAAAACGACAAAAAAGCCCTCATCCCAAAAAAGGGACGAGAGCATACCCGCGTTGCCACCCTGATTGATTCAGTAAAAAACTGAATCCACTTGTTCCATAACGGCTTTTTCAACCGGACACGACCTACTTAACT
Organism: Bacillus sp. FJAT-22090; assembly: GCF_001278755.1. GTDB lineage: Bacteria > Bacillota > Bacilli > Bacillales_A > Planococcaceae > Psychrobacillus. Next base: position 3,170,130 of record NZ_CP012601.1, read on the forward strand.
TTCAATCGCGCAACTCAAAGGACGGATTCACAAGTGTTTATATCAGCTTACACCAGCCGCTGACTCTCTATAAAAAACGTGCTTGTTACTACTTCCTATCATCGTTTTTAGATTCATGAAATTACTCATACTTTACTATATATTTACTGTTAATGCAAGCGAATCCTCGACCATTTCAGTAAAATACGCGGTAATTCGATGATCTGCTGTCAGTTCAGGGTGAAAGGAGCATCCGAGCAAATAACCTTGTCTCGCCATAACAATTTTTCCTTCAAAGCGAGCAAGTACCTCAACATCTTCACCAACTCCCACAATATGAGGGGCTCGAATAAATACAGCTGGGAAATCCTCTGCAATATCTTTAATCGCTAAACTCGTTTCAAAGCTATCCACTTGGCGACCAAAAGAATTACGTTCTACTTTTGCATCTAGAACACTAATATGTGAAAAATCATAACCAACAAGTTTTTTTGCTAATAGTATTAATCCTGCACAAGTTCCAAACATCGGCTTTCCTGCAGCCGCAAATTGTTGGAGAGGCTCCAACATCTCAAATCGATCAATTAGTTTTCGCATCGCTGTGCTTTCTCCACCTGGAAGGATTAATCCATCCACTAAAGCTAAATCACTTTTGCTTTTTACTGTGATAGCCTGAGCTCCACATGCTTCTATGGAACGAATATGTTCACTTACTGCTCCTTGAAGAGCTAATACGCCTATCTTTGCCATGTTACCACCCTCTATCTTGCATACGATCTTGGGCAGATAAACGAGAAATTTCAATTCCCTTCATCGGAATTCCTAGGTCTTTTGATATTTCTACGAGTAATTTGTAGTCTTGGTAATGTGTTGTTGCTTCTACGATTGCTTTTGCAAATTTCTCAGGGTTTTCTGATTTGAAGATTCCTGATCCAACAAATACACCATCTGCTCCAAGCTCCATCATTAATGCTGCATCCGCTGGTGTGGCTACTCCACCAGCTGCAAAATTTACAACCGGTAATTTACCATTATGTTTGATTTGCAATAAAACATCATATGGTGCTCCTAAAATTTTTGCTTCTGTCATTAATTCATCCTCGTTCATATGAACAATTTTACGTACATGCGCATTTACTTTACGTAAATGACGAACAGCTTCTACAATATTCCCTGTTCCAGGTTCCCCTTTTGTACGAAGCATAGAAGCTCCTTCTCCGATACGACGAGCTGCTTCCCCTAAATCCTTACATCCGCAAACGAATGGTACTGTGAATTCGCTTTTACGTAAGTGATACTCTTCATCTGCAGGAGTTAAAACTTCAGACTCGTCGATGTAGTCAACACCCATTGCTTCTAAAATTCTTGCTTCTGTAATATGGCCAATACGTGCTTTCGCCATAACTGGAATTGTTACTGCTCCCATTACTTCTTCCATTATGCGTGGATCTGCCATACGAGCAACACCACCTGCTGCGCGAATATCAGATGGTACACGTTCTAATGCCATTACTGCTACTGCACCAGCAGCTTCTGCAATTTTTGCTTGCTCAGCATTGATAACGTCCATAATAACGCCACCTTTTTGCATTTCTGCCATTCCACGTTTTACTCTCTCTGTACCAGTTAAATTTGTAGTCATAAATTTTTCCCTCCATATTCTTTATGAAGTTTAGTATAATAAAAGATGACCATTTGAAAAGTACCAGAAATCAGAAATACAGAGTGGTCAGATTGGTGATGAAAAATGGACTATCTAATGTTTCAACTAGAAAAAGAAGCCCAAACTCCTTTATACGAACAACTTTACAATGAAATTAAAGATGCAATAATTGAGGGAAAAATAGAAGAAGGAGAAAAACTTCCTTCCAAAAGAAAACTTGCAGAATATTTGGCTGTTAGTCAAACTACAATTGAATTTGCGTATAGTCAACTTGTAGCAGAGGGTTTTATTAGTTCAGAAGCTAGAAAGGGATTTTTTGTTCAAAGCTTAGAAGAATTAGCTTTGATTGAACAAGATTTACCATTGATGGCACGAGAAATAAGCGACACCGACCATGTAATGATAGATTTTTCACCCGGTAAAATTGATACAGATTCTTTTCCATTTACTACATGGAGGAAATTTACGAAGGAAACCATTAACGAGGCAAATAAAGATTTTCTTCAACTTGGGCATCCTCAAGGAGATTATGTTTTACGGCAACATATTTCCTCTTATTTATACCAATCACGTGGCGTTAAATGTAAACCTGAACAAATTATTCTTGGTTCCGGAACAGAGCAAATAATGCCGTTAATTATCCGTTTACTAGGCAAAGAAGCTGTTTATGGTATTGAAAATCCGGGTTATCCACTCACCCATCATTTATTTTTAGATGATAGAAAAAAATCATTGCCTATTCCTGTTGATATGGACGGAGTAATAGTGTCGGAACTTGAAAAAACTAGAGCTACCGTCATGTATGTAACTCCTTCACACCAGTTTCCAACAGGTGCTGTACTTTCTGCTACGCGTAGGAGCCAGCTTTTATCCTGGGCTTATCAACAAGAGAATAGATATATTATTGAAGATGACTATGACAGTGAGTTTAGATACACAGGTAGACCTATTCCTTCTTTACAGGGACTTGATCAAAATCAGCGTGTCATTTATTTAAGTACGTTTTCCAAATCCTTAATGCCATCGCTGCGAATTGCATATGCCGTATTACCAGAAGCTCTGATCATGCAATATAAGCAAAAATTCTCTTATTATGCAGCAACCGTACCTCGAATTGATCAGCATGTATTAGCAAAATTCATGGAGTCAGGTCATTTTGCCAAGCATTTAAATAAAATGAGAAAAATCTATAAACGAAAACTAGAAATGGTAACGAAAACAATTGCTAAATATAATCCTACTGTTACGATTTCAGGCGAGCAGGCAGGCATGCATATATTATTAACTATTCATACATCTAAAAAAGAAGAGGAACTAGTTTTACTTGCAAAGAATTCGGGTATACGTGTATATGGCCTTCGTGAGTATGCAACGGAGGATACAGATGTTGCTACAGATCCCAAAATTGTTTTAGGCTTTGGAGGAATTGATGTCCTGGAAATTCCCTCTTCCATAAATGCTTTAATGAATGCTTGGGATATAAAAAAACACCGTGAACGCAATTAAGCGCACGGTGTTTTGATATTAAAATAATCCGCCAACAAAATCAGTTGTACTATTCCATAAATTACCGAAGAATTTACCGATTCCTTGGAACATTAAACTAATCCAGCTAGCACGTTCTACTGATTCTGTAGTAACTACATCTACTTCAGCTGCTTTATCTGTGATATAACCGTAATCAGAGCCTTCCGTTTTCTCCAAATGAACTTTACCTACGACTGTACCTTCTTTAACGTCTGCCTCTAAGTTTTTCTTATCAGGTGTAAAAACAGGCTTGTACATGTCTTTTTCACTTGTTTTAATAACCATAGAAATTGGATCTTTTACAGAAATTGCAACGGAATCTTCTTTACCTTTTATAACAGGTAATGTTTTATTTTTAGGAATTTTGTATCCTGCAGGAACTATTTCTACTTTAGAAAATTGTGCAAATCCATAGTCAAACAATGCTCTTGTTGCATCAAATCGAGCTTTATATGTACCTGCTCCATTCGCATCTACAGCTTTCATAACAACTGCAATCACACGCATTCCATTTTTTTGAGCAGTTCCAGTAAAGGAATGACCGGCAAAATTGGTTGTTCCAGTTTTTAATCCATCTACACCTTCGTATTCATACACTAATCCTGGTAACATCCAGTTCCAGTTACTCATTTCAATTGCATCAGAAGTGCCTTCACGAAATGTTTTTTTAGGGATTTTAGTTGTTTCTAATACTTCGGGATAATCTTTCATTAAATTGTACGCAAGAATGGCAACTGATTTAGCGGGCATAACATTTTCATCAGAAGCACCTGTGCTTGCTGGGTGCATCCCTTGTAAATCCTCATTATTCAAACCTGTTGAATTGACAAACTTATATCCTTCTAAGCCCATTTCTTCTGCTTTTTCATTCATCAGCTTCACAAAGTTCTCTTCTGTCCCAGCGATTGTCTCTGCTATTGCAATAGTAGCTGCATTGGCAGAATAAATAGCCATCGCTTCATAAAGTTCTTGAATAGAATAGCTACCATCTTGACGAAGAGGTACGTTACTTAAACGGCGATCCTGAGAGATTTTGTATGTATAATCTGTCACTGAATATTGTTGATCCCAAGAAATCTTTCCTTCTTCAATTGCTTCGAATAACAAATACTCTGTCATCATTTTAGTCATACTAGCAATACCTAATGGTGACTCTGAATTTTTCTCATATAAAATTTTTCCTGTATCTGCATCAATTAAAATTGCAGCATCGACATATAAATTCAAACTATCCTCTGCTTTTGTTTCGACCGGTGCTCCACATATAACTGATACTAAAAACATAGGAAGTATTAGCCATTTTATCATTGATGTCATCCAAACTTTCTTCACTACTGTACCTCCACTAAAAGTTTTTTCAATGCTCATTTTAACACATTTTTTTGCTTAATAGCACTTTACATATAAAAAGCACCCATTCTGCCTAGATAAAGACGATAAATGGGTGCTAAAGTTTCTTTCATACATTACTTATGAAATAGAATAGTTAGGTGCTTCTTTCGTTATTTGAACATCATGCGGATGGCTTTCACGTAATCCTGCACCAGTCATGCGAATAAATTGAGCATTTTCACGTAAGTCTTGTAAGTCTTTCGTTCCACAGTAACCCATGCCTGCTCTCACTCCACCAAGTAATTGATGTACAGTATCAGATAGCGGTCCTTTGTAAGGAAGACGACCTTCAATTCCTTCTGGTACTAATTTCTTTGCATCCTCTTGGAAGTAACGGTCTTTTGAACCTTTTTCCATTGCACCAATTGAACCCATTCCTCGGTACACTTTAAAACGTCTACCTTGGAAAATTTCTGTTTCACCTGGGCTTTCAGTTGTACCAGCTAGTAAACTTCCTAGCATAACAACATGTCCACCTGCTGCAAGTGCTTTAATAATATCTCCAGAGAATTTAATACCACCATCTGCAATAATAGTCTTACCTACTTTTCTAGCTTCAGTCGCACAATCATATACTGCAGTAATCTGAGGAACCCCAACACCTGCAACAACACGAGTAGTACAAATAGAACCAGGTCCAATCCCCACTTTTACTACATCTGCTCCTGCTTCAAATAGAGCACGTGTAGCTTCGCCCGTAGCTACATTTCCAGCCACAATATCTAAATCTGGGTATGCTTCACGAATACTCTTCACCGTATCCATTACACCTTGAGAATGACCATGAGCAGTATCAATTACGATAATATCTACATGTGCTTTCACAAGCTTTTCTACACGCATCATTGTATCTTTTGTAACCCCAACAGCCGCGCCTACTAATAAGCGACCATGTTGATCTTTTGCAGCATTCGGGAATTCAATTACTTTTTCAATATCTTTTATAGTAATTAAACCTTTAAGAATTCCATTTTCATCTACTATAGGTAATTTTTCAATTTTATATTGTTGTAAAATTTTCTCTGCATCTTCAAGAGTTGTCCCAACAGGTGCAGTTACTAATTGCTCTTTTGTCATAACTTCATCAATGATTAAAGAATAATCTTGAATAAAACGCAAATCACGGTTTGTAATGATTCCAACAAGTTTTTGTTCTTCTTCATTATTTACAATCGGAACACCGGATATTCTATATTTCCCCATTAAATGTTCTGCATCATAAACTTGATGGGTTGGAGTTAAGAAGAATGGATCTGTTATAACACCATTTTCAGAACGTTTAACTGTTTCCACTTGTTCCGCTTGTTCTTCTATGGACATATTTTTATGAATTATTCCTAATCCACCTTGTCGAGCCATTGCAATAGCCATTTTAGCTTCTGTGACAGTATCCATACCTGCGCTAATTATAGGTATATTCAACTTAATCTTTGATGTTAATTGAACAGATAAATTCACATCTTTTGGCAATACTTCCGACTGTGCTGGAACTAGTAGTACATCATCAAACGTTAGACCTTCTTTTTGAAATTTAGTATCCCACATTTCTCTAATTTCCTCCTCTGTTAAATGAATATTATTGTAAGGTTATCAGCGCCCAAGCACACTGTCAAGATTCCTAGAATAAAACAATAATTCCGATTTTTCTTTTAAAATTAGATATTGTTACTTTATTCCATATTATTCTAAGAAAACATAGGTAATCTCTACAATCATGCCGATTCTTCAGCATAAGTTTATCCAGTAAAAGGAAGTCAGATACTTATAAAAACTCGAAATTATTTGAGTACCTGAGTGACGATTTGAAATTAGATATGGGAGGCTAGTTTGCCTATTAGAGCAACCAAATGAGTCGTATAAGCGACTAAGGAGAATCTAAAAGCAATCAATTAGATAATGAAAGCGACCATTTCTCACAATAAAGAGTTCAGTTTCTCTGAGATGACCCATTTTTTCTTCTGTACTACGTTTATAAGACTATCTTCCAAGTTTATCTACAATTCTTTGCCTTCGGCTTTTTTCTAGTACAACAAAAAAAGCCGTCACCGAATACTCGGTGACGACTTTTCTAATGCCCAGCGACGTCCTACTCTCACAGGGGGAGACCCCCAACTACCATCGGCGCGCGAGCTTCACTTCCGTGTTCGGGCTGTGAAAGTAGATGAACGGCAGATTTCTTCGTCAGCCGCGGTCGTTCGATTCTCGCGTATATCATACGCTGCGAGCCTCTCTTTCTTGCTTCCTCGAACTCTTTGTTCCTCTACTTTCTCGCAAATAAAACTACTATTCTTTGCCTTCGGCTTTTTTTCTAGTACAAAAGAAAAAGCCGTCACCGAATACTCGGTGACGACTTTTCTAATGCCCAGCGACGTCCTACTCTCACAGGGGGAGACCCCCAACTACCATCGGCGCTGAAGAGCTTAACTTCCGTGTTCGGTATGGGAACGGGTGTGACCTCTTCGCCATCATCACTAGACTCTTCGGCTTTCCATACACATCGTACTTCTTCGTCAACTTCATTCGTTCGGTCAGTCACGTACTTGAGTACGCTCCTTTCCTCTCTCAATCGTTTCCTTGAATTACTCGTGTCTAGAAACCCTCTTATTAGAGTGCTTGTTCACTCAAAACTGGATAAAAGACATTGGTGCTCGCAAATTCATATTTGGTTAAGTCCTCGATCGATTAGTATTCGTCAGCTGCACGTGTCGCCACGCTTCCACCCCGAACCTATCTACCTCATCGTCTTTGAGGGATCTTACTTACTTGCGTAATGGGAAATCTCATCTTGAGGGGGGCTTCGTGCTTAGATGCTTTCAGCACTTATCCCGTCCACACATAGCTACCCAGCGATGCTCTTGGCAGAACAACTGGTACACCAGCGGTGTGTCCATCCCGGTCCTCTCGTACTAAGGACAGCTCCTCTCAAATTTCCTACGCCCACGACGGATAGGGACCGAACTGTCTCACGACGTTCTGAACCCAGCTCGCGTACCGCTTTAATGGGCGAACAGCCCAACCCTTGGGACCGACTACAGCCCCAGGATGCGATGAGCCGACATCGAGGTGCCAAACCTCCCCGTCGATGTGGACTCTTGGGGGAGATAAGCCTGTTATCCCCGGGGTAGCTTTTATCCGTTGAGCGATGGCCCTTCCATGCGGAACCACCGGATCACTAAGCCCGTCTTTCGACCCTGCTCGACTTGTAGGTCTCGCAGTCAAGCTCCCTTCTGCCTTTACACTCTTCGAATGATTTCCAACCATTCTGAGGGAACCTTTGGGCGCCTCCGTTACACTTTAGGAGGCGACCGCCCCAGTCAAACTGCCCGCCTGACACTGTCTCCTACCCGGGTTACGGGTATGGGTTAGAATTTCAATACAACCAGGGTAGTATCCCACCGACGCCTCCTCCGAAGCTGGCGCTCCGGGCTCTAAGGCTCCTACCTATCCTGTACAAGTTGCACCAAAATTCAATATCAAGCTACAGTAAAGCTCCACGGGGTCTTTCCGTCCTGTCGCGGGTAACCTGCATCTTCACAGGTACTATAATTTCACCGAGTCTCTCGTTGAGACAGTGCCCAGATCGTTACGCCTTTCGTGCGGGTCGGAACTTACCCGACAAGGAATTTCGCTACCTTAGGACCGTTATAGTTACGGCCGCCGTTTACTGGGGCTTCAATTCGCACCTTCGCTTGCGCTAAGCACTCCTCTTAACCTTCCAGCACCGGGCAGGCGTCAGCCCCTATACTTCACCTTACGGTTTTGCAGAGACCTGTGTTTTTGCTAAACAGTCGCCTGGGCCTATTCACTGCGGCTCTTCTGGGCTATGCACCCAAAAGAGCACCCCTTCTCCCGAAGTTACGGGGTCATTTTGCCGAGTTCCTTAACGAGAGTTCTCTCGCTCACCTTAGGATTCTCTCCTCGACTACCTGTGTCGGTTTGCGGTACGGGCACCTCCCGCCTCGTTAGAGGCTTTTCTTGGCAGTGTGAAATCAGGAACTCCGGACATTCGTCCTCGCCATCACAGCTCAATGTTACAGAGTGCGGATTTGCCTACACTCACACCTCACTGCTTGGACGTGCATAACCAACAGCACGCTTACCCTATCCTACTGCGTCCCCCCATCACTCAAACGGCGGGGTGGTGGTACAGGAATATCAACCTGTTGTCCATCGTCTACGCCTATCGGCCTCGACTTAGGTCCCGACTAACCCTGAGCGGACGAGCCTTCCTCAGGAAACCTTAGTCATACGGTGGATGGGATTCTCACCCATCTTTCGCTACTCATACCGGCATTCTCACTTCTAAGCGCTCCACCAGTCCTTCCGGTCTGACTTCAACGCCCTTAGAACGCTCTCCTACCACTGATACCATAGGTATCAATCCACAGCTTCGGTGATTTGTTTAGCCCCGATACATTTTCGGCGCAGCGTCACTCGACCAGTGAGCTATTACGCACTCTTTAAATGATGGCTGCTTCTAAGCCAACATCCTGGTTGTCTAAGCAACGCCACATCCTTTTCCACTTAACAAATACTTGGGGACCTTAGCTGGTGGTCTGGGCTGTTTCCCTCTTGACTACGGATCTTATCACTCGCAGTCTGACTCCCAAACATAAATCATTGGCATTCGGAGTTTGTCTGAATTCGGTAACCCGGGATGGGCCCCTAGTCCAAACAGTGCTCTACCTCCAAGATTCTCGCGTTTGAGGCTAGCCCTAAAGCTATTTCGGAGAGAACCAGCTATCTCCAGGTTCGATTGGAATTTCTCCGCTACCCACACCTCATCCCCGCACTTTTCAACGTGCGTGGGTTCGGACCTCCAGTAAGTGTTACCTTACCTTCATCCTGGACATGGGTAGATCACCTGGTTTCGGGTCTACGACCACATACTCATTCGCCCTATTCAGACTCGCTTTCGCTGCGGCTCCGTCTCCTCGACTTAACCTTGCATGTAATCGTAACTCGCCGGTTCATTCTACAAAAGGCACGCCATCACCCATTAACGGGCTCTGACTATTTGTAGGCACACGGTTTCAGGGTCTATTTCACTCCCCTTCCGGGGTGCTTTTCACCTTTCCCTCACGGTACTGGTTCACTATCGGTCACTAGGGAGTATTTAGCCTTGGGAGATGGTCCTCCCGGATTCCGACGGAATTTCACGTGTTCCGCCGTACTCAGGATCCACTCAAGAGAGAACGAATTTTTGACTACGGGGCTTTTACCCTATCCTGCGGACCTTTCCAGATCGCTTCGTCTAACTCGTTCCTTTGTAACTCTATGCTGAGTGTCCTACAACCCCAAGAGGCAAGCCTCTTGGTTTGGGCTCTTCCCGTTTCGCTCGCCGCTACTCAGGGAATCGATTTTTCTTTCTCTTCCTCCAGGTACTTAGATGTTTCAGTTCCCTGGGTGTGCCACAGATGCGCTATGTATTCACGCAAATGTACTGCTCCATTACGAACAGTGGGTTTCCCCATTCGGAAATCTCCGGATCAAAGCTCACTTACAGCTCCCCGGAGCATATCGGTGTTAGTGCCGTCCTTCTTCGGCTCCTAGTGCCAAGGCATTCACCGTGCGCCCTTATTAACTTAACCTAATTCGGCTTTCAATACACGGCGCATTTCTTCGTCAGCTTCGCTCGTTCACATCCTCACGTACGTTAGTACGTTCCGGTGTTCACTCACTCGCTTCCTCGAACTGCTTGTGTCTTGAAACCCTCAAATATAGTAGTTAAAAGTACTACACAAAAAATAATCACGAATGTGATTACAAATTGAATTTCTTGAATTTGTTGCTTTCAATGTCGTTTTATCCAGTTTTCAAAGAACAAGTTTGAAATGCTCAAATGAATGAACATTCAAAACTGAACTGCAAAACGTTAAGCTACAGATAAAGATCTGTATTCCGTGTTTATCCTTAGAAAGGAGGTGATCCAGCCGCACCTTCCGATACGGCTACCTTGTTACGACTTCACCCCAATCATCTGTCCCACCTTCGGCGGCTGGCTCCCAAAAGGGTTACCCCACCGACTTCGGGTGTTACAAACTCTCGTGGTGTGACGGGCGGTGTGTACAAGGCCCGGGAACGTATTCACCGTGGCATGCTGATCCACGATTACTAGCGATTCCGGCTTCATGTAGGCGAGTTGCAGCCTACAATCCGAACTGAGAACGGTTTTATGGGATTAGCTCACCCTCGCGGGGTTGCGACCCTCTGTACCGTCCATTGTAGCACGTGTGTAGCCCAGGTCATAAGGGGCATGATGATTTGACGTCATCCCCACCTTCCTCCGGTTTATCACCGGCAGTCACCTTAGAGTGCCCAACTGAATGCTGGCAACTAAGATCAAGGGTTGCGCTCGTTGCGGGACTTAACCCAACATCTCACGACACGAGCTGACGACAACCATGCACCACCTGTCACCGCTGTCCCCGAAGGGAAAATCCTATCTCTAGGACGGTCAGCGGGATGTCAAGACCTGGTAAGGTTCTTCGCGTTGCTTCGAATTAAACCACATGCTCCACCGCTTGTGCGGGCCCCCGTCAATTCCTTTGAGTTTCAGTCTTGCGACCGTACTCCCCAGGCGGAGTGCTTAATGCGTTAGCTGCAGCACTAAGGGGCGGAAACCCCCTAACACTTAGCACTCATCGTTTACGGCGTGGACTACCAGGGTATCTAATCCTGTTTGCTCCCCACGCTTTCGCGCCTCAGCGTCAGTTACAGACCAGAAAGTCGCCTTCGCCACTGGTGTTCCTCCAAATCTCTACGCATTTCACCGCTACACTTGGAATTCCACTTTCCTCTTCTGCACTCAAGTCCCCCAGTTTCCAATGACCCTCCACGGTTGAGCCGTGGGCTTTCACATCAGACTTAAAGGACCGCCTGCGCGCGCTTTACGCCCAATAATTCCGGACAACGCTTGCCACCTACGTATTACCGCGGCTGCTGGCACGTAGTTAGCCGTGGCTTTCTAATGAGGTACCGTCAAGGTACGAGCAGTTACTCTCGTACTTGTTCTTCCCTCACAACAGAGTTTTACGATCCGAAAACCTTCTTCACTCACGCGGCGTTGCTCCATCAGACTTTCGTCCATTGTGGAAGATTCCCTACTGCTGCCTCCCGTAGGAGTCTGGGCCGTGTCTCAGTCCCAGTGTGGCCGATCACCCTCTCAGGTCGGCTACGCATCGTCGCCTTGGTGAGCCGTTACCTCACCAACTAGCTAATGCGCCGCGGGCCCATCCTGTAGTGACAGCCGAAACCGTCTTTTAACATTCCTCCATGTGAGGGAATGGATTATTCGGTATTAGCCCCGGTTTCCCGGAGTTATCCCAATCTACAGGGCAGGTTGCCCACGTGTTACTCACCCGTCCGCCGCTAAATCAGAAGAAGCAAGCTTCTTCATCATTCGCTCGACTTGCATGTATTAGGCACGCCGCCAGCGTTCGTCCTGAGCCAGGATCAAACTCTCCATAATAGAGAACTTAAAAAGCTCATTTTGTTTTGCTGGCATCATCATTAAATGATGTCAAAATTGTTTGCTATCCGACTAACCGAAGTTAGTCTATCAAGCTATATGTCTTAACGTTTTGCATGTTCAGTTTTCAATGTTCATGTTGCCGTCTTGTTTTGACGACTTCTCTATAATACCAAGATACGATACACATGTCAACACTTTATCTAAATAAAATATAAAACTCTTTCATTATCATTAAAAGAAAGGAAAGAGTTCTCTCTATATTATTATACAAGTGCTTCAATATAAACCGATCGTTTTGCATTTAAATCAATTATCTCACCATTTTCAGTTAATCGAATCATCGGTCGGAATGGTGAATCTCTATGTAAAAAAACTACTTCTCCTATTTCTCCATTCGATAAAAGTACTCGAGTTGAAATAGGTACTGCACCTACAAGAGATATTAAAGCATTTACAACTTGAATATTATACTTACCAAACTCTTCTTCTTTAATCATTTCTAATACTTTAAAAGGAGAACTTTTTGCTCGATAGATCCTTTCGGATGTCATTGCATGAAAAACATCGGCAACAGCAATTATTTGTGAATAAATCGATACATTTTCCATTTTTTCACCCTTTGGATATCCGCTACCATCTAATCTTTCGTGATGTTGAAAAATAGCAAGCTTCATCTCAGGTTTAAGTAATGGACTATCTTTGATCATCTGAAAACTATAAATTGTATGCTTCTTAATCTCTGAAAAATCCGCTTCTGTTAAGTGAGACTTTTTATCTCTAATTTTTGAATTTACCTTTGCCATACCTGTATCAGCCATTAAACCGGCAGTTGCTATTTGAATAATTTCACCATTAGAATAGTTTAACTTCTTTGCTATCGCACCAGAAAGTATCCCTACAGCGATAGAATGATGAGCAATATATTTTTCTTTTGTAGAATAGTTATTTAAATAAAAAAGAGATTGTCGATCAGCCGATGCTCTTTCTACTAAAGGCATAATGATATATCGTAGCCTAGCTACATCAACCTTCATTCCAGATTCCCATGCTAAAAATTCCTTATGATAATTACTAACGGCATCGTTATATAATTGAGCAAAGTTTGTTTTAATTTCTGGTGCATTATTTTCTATTATAGTTTTCTTGGCTTTTTCATCGTTTAGTCTCATTATCTCTTCATCAGATCTATTGAACATATTATCTATAGTTACTGGAACTTTGTTTATATTAAAAGCACGTAATACTTGTATATGCTCTCTCAATATTTTCGTATCTTTTCGAATAATAGGAGTCTTTGTATTTACTAAGATATCTTCCGCAATTGTGCTGCCTAATCTTAGTTCTTCTAGATTCTCTAATATATAATCCAATGTATTCACTCCTTTTGTCCTTTTAATTTCCTTAATTATACTAAATTTTCACGATTTTTGTATATGCAAAAAAACACCCCTAAGCAAATATGTTTGCTTAGGGGATTTATTTATTCATTTTCTTCGATTGATGATTCTTCTACTTCATTAATGGAATCCTCGGTCTCCACTTCATTTATAGAATCCTCTTCTCCTATTTCTTCATCATCTTCTTTTTTCACTTTAGCTACGGTTGCTATTAACTCATCTCCTGCTAATCTCATTAATCGGACACCTTGAGTGCTTCTGCCTGTTACAGAAATATCATTAACATCCATACGAATGAGCATACCATTTATAGTAATTAGCATTAAGTCTTCTGTTCCATCTACTGCCTTAACCGCACATAATGGGCCATTTTTTTCGGTGATTTGACAGGTTTTAACGCCCATTCCACCACGGCTTTGTAAACGGTATTCGGATTCTGGTGTACGTTTTCCGTAACCATTTTCAGTTACAACTAAAATTTCTTGACCAGGTTCAATAATTTCCATACCTACTACATAGTCGTCATCTTTTAGTCGAACACCTCTAACACCACTAGCGGTTCTTCCCATTGATCGAATATCTGTTTCTTCGAATCGAACTAATTTTCCTTGACGTGTTCCGATAATAATCTGCTTGTTTCCATCTGTTAAACGTACAGCAATCAGCTCATCTTCGTCACGTAAGGAAATAGCAATCAATCCATTTGCTCGAATATGAGCAAAACCAGAAACAGGAGATCGCTTAGTTACACCATGTTTAGTCGTGAAGATGAAATAATTATCCTCTTCAAATGATGCCATTCGGATCATCGCTGTAACTTGTTCATCTCTTTCGATACCTAGCAAGTTAACAATCGGTAATCCTTTCGCTGTTCTTCCGTATTCAGGAACTTCAAACCCTCTTGCACGATACACTTTACCTTTGTTAGTGAAAAATAAGATTGTATCATGGGTAGATGTGTACAATAGATGCTCTACAAAATCATCCTCGTTCGTACCCATCCCTTGAACTCCACGGCCACCACGTTTTTGACTCTTGTACGTATTTGCAGGTAATCGTTTAATATACCCTTTATTTGTTAAAGTTAAAACAGAATTTTCAACTGGAATCAAGTCTTCATCCTCTAAAACTTCTGCTCCTCCTGCAACAATTTCAGTTCTACGTTTATCGGCATAACGATCTTTTATTTCTGTAATTTCTTCTCTAATAATTTCAAGTACTCTATATTCATTTGCTAATATAAACTTCAACTCTTCAATTAATTTAACTAATGAATTATATTCTTCTTCAATTTTGTCACGTTCCAAACCAGTCAAACGTTGTAAACGCATATCCAGGATTGCTTGAGCTTGTCGTTCAGATAAATTGAATTTCTCCATTAGTCCATTTTTCGCTTCTTCTCCTGTTTGAGAAGCTCGAATTAATGCAATAATTTCATCAATATGATCTAACGCAATACGTAAACCCTCTAAAATATGTGCTCGATCTTCAGCTTTATTTAACTCAAATTGTGTACGGCGACGAATAACTACTTTTTGGTGTTCAAGATAGTAGTAAAGCATTTCTTTTATGTTTAAGACTTTTGGTTGGTTATCTACAAGTGCTAGCATATTTACACCAAAACTAGATTGTAGGGCAGTTTGTTTATATAAATTATTTAATAATACATTTGAGTTAGCATCTTTTCGAACTTCTATAACAATTCGCATACCATTACGGTCAGATTCATCTGCTAAATGGGTAATGCCATCAATTTTTTTATCTCGAACGAGCTCTGCGATTTTCTCGATTAAGCGTGCTTTATTTACTTGGTACGGTAATTCTGTAACGATAATTACTTCTTTACCACTAGCTTTTTGTTCAATTTCAACCTTAGCACGAATTAAAACTGATCCTCTACCTGTCTCATAAGCGCGACGAATACCACTTCGCCCTAAAATGATACCACCAGTTGGAAAGTCAGGACCTGGAATAATAGACATTAGCTCTTCAATGGTAATTGCAGGGTTCTCAGATAATGCTAGAACTCCATCAATTATTTCTCCTAAGTTATGAGAAGGGATATTAGTTGCCATCCCTACTGCAATCCCTGAAGCACCATTTACAAGCAAGTTTGGATATCTACTAGGCAATACTACTGGTTCTTTTTCTTGGCCATCATAGTTATCTTTATAGTCGATTGTGTTTTTATTGATATCTCGCAACAACTCTAGTGCAATCTTAGACATACGAGATTCTGTATAACGCATGGCAGCTGCTCCGTCTCCATCAACAGACCCAAAGTTACCATGGCCATCTACTAACATATAACGATAACTAAAATCTTGAGCCATACGTACCATCGCTTCGTAAATAGAGGAGTCACCATGTGGATGGTATTTCCCCATTACGTCTCCTACTATACGAGCAGACTTTTTATGAGGCTTATCCGGTGTATTCCCTAATTCTTGCATACCATATAAAATTCGACGATGAACGGGTTTTAAGCCGTCACGAACATCTGGTAATGCACGGGATACAATTACACTCATTGCATAATCAAGGAAGGAAGTTTTCATTTCTTGACTAATATTGATCCCTTTAACACCTTTATTCGGTATTTCCGACATTCTCAAGACCTCCAGTCACACACTTACTTAAATATCTAAATTCTTCACATACACTGCATTTTCTTCTATAAATTGACGTCTTGGTTCTACGTCCTCACCCATTAATTGTTCAAATACAGCATCAGCTTCCATGGCATTATCTAAGTTTACTTGAAGCAATGTACGAACATCTGGATCCATTGTCGTTTCCCAAAGTTGGTCTGCATCCATTTCACCCAAACCTTTATATCGTTGAATATTTGGTTTCGATGTTTTAGGTAAACGATCTAAAATTTCTTTTAATTGTTCGTCGTTATAGCAATATTCTACATGCTTCCCTTGTTTTACTTGATATAAAGGTGGCTGTGCAGCATATACATAACCTGCCTCGATTAAAGGTCTCATAAAACGGAAGAAGAAAGTAAGTAATAAAGTACGAATATGAGCTCCATCGACATCAGCATCGGTCATAATAATAATTTTGTGGTAACGGGCTTTTTCTAAAGTGAATTCTCCGCCTATTCCAGTACCTAATGCAGTAATCATCGCTCGAATTTCAGCATTTCCAAGTATTCTATCTAAACGTGCTTTTTCCACGTTTAATATTTTCCCACGTAATGGCAAAATAGCTTGGAAGTGACGATCTCGTCCTGATTTTGCTGATCCACCGGCAGAGTCACCTTCTACGATGTACAGTTCACTTTCTGCAGGAACACGAGATGAACAATCCGCTAATTTCCCAGGTAGACTTGAAACTTCTAAAGCTGATTTTCTTCTTGTAAATTCACGAGCTTTTTTTGCGGCAACTCGAGCTCTTGCAGCCATCAAGCCTTTATCGACTATTTTTCGAGCAACCTGAGGATTTTCTAATAAAAATCGATCAAATCCTTCGGAAAATAAGCTATTCGTAATAGTACTAACTTCTGAGTTTCCTAGCTTAGTTTTAGTTTGTCCCTCAAATTGAGGATCTGGATGCTTAACAGATACTATCGCAGTTAGTCCTTCACGAACATCATCACCTGATAAATTGGTATCTGCCTCTTTTAACAAACCATTTTTTCTAGCATAGTCGTTGATGATACGAGTAAGGGCTGTTTTGAATCCTGACTCGTGTGTTCCACCTTCATACGTATTAATATTATTTGCAAAAGATAATATATTAGATGAATATCCCGCATTATATTGCATAGCAATCTCAATAGAGATTCCTTCTTTTTCACCCTCAACAAATATTGCTTCTTCTGTAATAGGTTCTTTTGATTTATTTAAATCTTCTACGTATGATTTTATTCCGCCTTCATAATGATATTTAATGGACTTTTCTTGGCCTTCTCTTTCATCCGCAATTGTAATTTGTAATCCACGATTCAAATAAGCCAATTCACGAACACGATGAGCCAAAATATCAAATTCATACACAGTTGTTTCTGTAAAAATTTCAGCGTCCGCTTTAAATCGTGTTGTTGTTCCATTTTCTTCGGATTCTCCGATAACTTCTAATGGGGAAATGACATCTCCACGTTCAAATTTAATACGATGAATTTTTCCATCTCTCTTAACATATACTTCTGTATACTCGGAAAGTGCATTTACAACAGAAGCACCAACACCATGTAGTCCACCGGATACTTTATAGCCTCCACCGCCAAATTTACCACCAGCATGGAGAACAGTCATGATAACTTCAACAGCAGGCTTACCCATTTTTTCTTGTGTGTCGACAGGGATACCTCGTCCATTGTCTTCTACTCGAATCCAATTGTCTTTTTCTATTGTAACAATAATATGATCACAATAACCTGCAAGTGCTTCGTCAATACTGTTATCAACGATTTCCCATACAAGATGGTGAAGTCCCTTTGAACTAGTTGTACCAATATACATACCCGGACGTTTTCTAACAGCTTCTAGTCCTTCTAACACTTGTATCTGATCAGCATCATAATGTGATTCTAATTCTTTTTCTTCCATAGCCAACTTGCTCACCCACTCTTTCATTACTTCAATAATGGTGAATAAAAAATTATTAATATATTTAAAATCCTAAAAACTAATATTCAGTATTTAGATTATTATTTTATTACGACTGCTCCTTGTTCCACATGAAACAATTGTGCTTGTTGAATCGTTTCATGTGTAAGACCATCTACACTTGTAGTAGTAACAAATGTTTGAACGTCACCTTGTATAGTATTTAACAAATGTGACTGTCTATAATCATCCAATTCAGACAAAACATCATCCAGCAATAAAACAGGAGCTTCACCTACCTCCTGTTTTATCAATTCAATTTCCGCAAGCTTCAACGATAATGCAGTTGTACGCTGTTGTCCTTGAGATCCATATGTTTGTACATCGTAGTCATTAACAAAAAACTGAAGATCATCTCGATGAGGACCAGTAAGGGTTATGCCTCTATCAAGTTCTCTTTTTTGGCTTTCAAATAATTTCTTTTCTAGAAATTCTTTCATCTCACTTTCAGTCCACTCTGCATGTATACCAGAAGATGTTTGATAGGAAACGGTCAACTTTTCAAGACCTCTAGAAATACCAAGATGAATTGGTTCAGCCCATTTTTGTAATAATTCCATGAACTGATATCTTTTTTGAATAACTTTTATAGCTGCATCTATATATTGTTCTGTATATACATCAAACATGACATCGTTTAACAGTGATTTCCCTTGATGCTGTTTTAAAATATGATTGCGTTGTTTTAATATCTTTTGGAATTGAAGTAAATCATGTAAATAAACAGGGGAAATTTGTCCGATTTCCATGTCAAGAAATCGTCTTCTGACTTGTGGACTACCTTTTACTAAGTATAAATCTTCTGGAGCAAACATAACGACATTCAACTGTCCAATGTAATTACTAAGCTTCGTTTGCTCAAGGTGGTTAACTTTAGCTTTTTTACCTTTTTTTGATAATAATAATTCTAAAGGTAAACGACCATATTTTTTTTGAATGTCACCTTTTATTTTACCATAGTCTGCTTCCCAGCGTATCAATTCTTTATCATTAGCTGTTCTATGAGACTTAGCCATTGATAAAACATAAAGAGATTCCATTAAATTTGTTTTTCCTTGCGCATTTTCTCCGATAAAGACATTAATTTTAGAGGAAAAATCCAATTGAATTGAATCATAATTACGGTAATCTTTTAATTCTAATCGTTCAATGTACATATCAATCCCCGTTCTCTGGTCCAACCATTTGGAATCTTCCTACTCCTGGAATATTCACTATATCTTTATTTCGAAGTTTACGTCCTCTTCGTTGATCCACTTCACCATTTACATAAACAATATTTTCGCTTAAAAACCACTTAGCCATTCCACCCGAATCTATTGCATCCGTCATTTTCAATAATTGACCAAGTGTGATAAATTCTGAGTCAAAACGAATCTCTTCCAAAAGTAATTCAACCTCTTCTCATTTTCATTATCCCTTCATTTTACTCTAAATCAGCAAATAAGTAAAAAAAAGATAGCCACCTTTGTGACTATCAAAAATATTAATATGTTCTTACTGGTAATATAAGTTGCAGGATGGAGTCATCATGTACCGACTTCAATACAAAAGGTCTCATTGCTCCTGAAAACAGAATTTTTATGTCTTGTCCATCAATTGCTTTTAATGCATCCATCATATATTTTGCACTAAAGGAAATTTTTAATTCTTCTCCCTCAATTGACTCCGCTTGAATTTGTTCTTCTACATTTCCGATTTCCGGTGAATTGGATGATACTTCAACCAGACCCTGTCCAATCGTTGTAAAACGAACTACATTGTTTCTTTCTTCTCTAGCGAGTAAAGAAGCACGATCAATTGCTTGCAATAATGATTTACCGTTTACTATAATCGTCGTTTTATATTCACTAGGTATTAATCTGGAAGTATCCGGATAGTTTCCTTCAAGTAATCTAGAATAAAACAAAACATCTTCCGTTTTAAACAAAATTTGTTGTGGCGTAATGACGATTGCTACTTCTGAAGAAGTCTCTTCTAAGATTTTGTTTAATTCATTTAAGCTTTTACCTGGAATAACCACAGTATATTCTTCGTTAGGTAAGTCTTTGACAGCTGTTTTTCTTCTAGCAAGACGGTGACTATCTGTCGCTACACAATGAAGTTCCCCATCTTTTACTACCCAGTTAACACCAGTAAGTACAGGTCGACTTTCAGAAGTTGATACAGCAAACACTGTCTCTTTAATAATTGATTTTAATAAATCAGATGGGATGAAAAATTGATGATTCTCTTCAATCTGTGGAAGTAATGGATATTCAGATGCATCAAGTCCAATTAAATTAAATTCAGATTTACCTGATCGTATATGTGTTTGAAATTGGTTTGTTACTTCAATCTCTACATCATTTGTTGGAAGTTTACGTACAATTTCATTAAAGACTCTTGCTTGTAAAACAATGGAACCAGTTTCTGTAATCCGTATAATTTGTTCTCCGTTTTTCTCTACAGGAATAAATGTCTGTATGGTGATATCTGAATCACTTCCGGTAATGTAAAGTCCTTTATCTAAAACTTCTAATTTTAACCCAGTTAATATTGGAATAGTTGTTTTAGAACTTACTGCTTTCATTACATTATTTAATCCTTCTAACAAACTATCTCTTGCTATATCGAATTTCATTTTGTTACCTCACTTATATAATTATTATTTATTTAAAAGAATAATAGATATAGTAATAGGGCCTGTGGATTTGTTGATAACTCTATTTTTATCTACTTACGACTACTTATCCACATGTGCATAAGTTGTGTTTAAACAGGATAACATTTTAGGAACTTATCCACAAATTGTTTTAACGTCCTAAAATAGATTTTATTTGTTTAAGGTCATCTTGTAAGTTTGCATCATCTTTTAACATACGAGCAATTTTCTCGTGAGCATGAATCACAGTCGTGTGATCACGTCCCCCGAATTCTTCTCCTATTTTAGGCAAAGAAAAATCTGTAAGCTCTCTCGAGAGATACATAGCAACCTGTCGAGGAAATGCAATAGATTTAGTTCGTTTTTTAGCACTAAAATCTTCTAACCTTATATGAAAATGTTCTCCAACCACTTTTTGTATATCTAAGATTGTAATTATTCGTGGACGAGCGTTTGGCATTATATTTTTAAGTGCCTCTGCTGCTAATTCCGTATTAATATCTTTATTTATAAGAGAAGAATAAGCCACTACTCGTATTAGAGCCCCTTCAAGTTCTCGAATATTCGAATCAATTTGATTTGCAATATAAGCCATTACATCATCCGAAATATCTAATCCATCTGCTCGTGCTTTTTTACGCAAAATAGCAATCCTTGTTTCTAAGTCTGGTGGTGCAATATCAGTTATTAAACCCCATTCAAATCGGGAACGAAGACGATCCTCAA
This sequence comes from Bacillus sp. FJAT-22090, assembly GCF_001278755.1. Taxonomy (GTDB): domain Bacteria; phylum Bacillota; class Bacilli; order Bacillales_A; family Planococcaceae; genus Psychrobacillus. The sequence continues at coordinate 3,191,551 of NZ_CP012601.1, forward strand.
GTGTTGGGATTTCCTTTGGAGGTCGATCACTTGAAATAACAATTTGTTTTGATTCTTCATGTAAAGCATTAAAAGTATGAAAAAATTCTTCTTGAGTTGATTCTTTTCCTGCAAGGAATTGAATATCATCTATTAAAAGCACATCGATATTACGATATTTGTTGCGGAATTCGATTGTTTTGTTATCCCGAATAGAGTTAATAAATTCATTTGTAAATTTTTCAGAAGATAAATAAACCACTTTTGCATTTGGATTGTGTTCTTGAACATAATGACCAATCGCATGCATTAAGTGGGTTTTACCTAATCCTACTCCTCCATATATAAATAGAGGATTATATGCTTTTGCCGGTGCTTCTGCTACAGCCAGTGATGCAGCATGTGCAAAACGGTTACCAGATCCAATGACAAAAGTATCGAATGTATTTTTTGAATTTAACATACCAGGTGAAAAATCAGGTTGGTCTCCATTATTTGAAGGAACTTTCGGTTTAGGAACTTCAAAGTCGTCGAAATCCTGATTTTTAGGAACAACAAATGAAATAAGTAGTTCATTTCCTGTTAACTCTGTTAATATTCCGGCAATTAGATGAATATAATGATTTTCAAGCCAATCCCTTGCAAATGAATTAGGAGCAGCTATCGTTACTGTTTCTCCTTTATATGAAAGTAGCTTGGTTGACTTTAACCAGGTTTCAAAACTAGGTTTGGATGTCTTTTTTTCTACTTCAGAGAGAACTTTAGCCCATAGTTCTTCTAAATGTTCCAATAATCTAATCTCCTTTTCTTAAGATTAATAAATATGTATAAAATAAAAAAAGAATAAGATATACACAAATCCACCGACTGTGGATAAATATTATAAACGTATGTGCAAAAAACTTATCCACACATTATTAACAGTTGTGGATAAAAATAAGATGCAGTTTTGGTTTAGAAAAGTAAAACACAAATATCGTACCAAAAAAATGAAGACATTACAAGAGATTTAAGAGTTATCCACAATAGTCCGATTATTAACAATTATAGTTGTCCACAAGGTATGATTATGTTAAAAACATGTTCATAAGGTTTGTGGATAATTTTTTTCGTGTATTTTTTATGCACAATGGTTTGTGAAAAGAAATTATAATCTGTGGATAACCAAGTTTCAATATGAATGAGGGAGATAGCAAAAAAACAATTGACAAAAGCCGTGCATCTTATATATAATATCGTAGACTGTCTAAAGTAGAACTTTTAAGATGATCATTCAGGAGGTGTCATATAGATGAAACGTACATTCCAACCAAATACCCGTAAACGTGCTAAAAACCACGGTTTCCGCGCACGTATGAGTACTAAAAACGGTCGCCGCGTATTAGCAGCACGCCGTGCAAAAGGAAGAAAAGTATTATCAGCATAAGTCCACTGACCATTTCAGTGGTCTTTTTTTCTTTTATAACGATGAGTTGGAGCAGGTGAACCGATGAATAAGAAACAACGAGTAAAAAAGAATAAAGACTTTCAAACAATATTTAAAAAAGGGAAGTCCTTTGCAAATAGACAATTTGTTGTTTATTGCTTAGAACATGAAGAAGATTTTTTTCGTGTAGGTCTATCTGTTAGTAAGAAAGTTGGAAATGCAGTAGTTCGTAATCGTATTAAGAGGTATATAAGACAAACCTTTTTAGAATTAAAAGATGAAGTAAATACAAATATGGAATATATTATTATCGCTAGAAATCCAGCGGCCAAATTAGACTTTCATGAAACAAAGAAAAGTCTTGAACATGTATTAAAAATTGCTAAGGTAATAAAGAAGAAAAACTAGTGAAGATTTTCTTTTAAATGGTAATATAGAATGAATGGATATATATATAAGAAGTATTAGGGGGAAGAAGGTTGAAAAAAAAATTATCACTATTAATTTTACTGCTAGTAACAACTGTATTTCTAGCAGGTTGTTCGGAATTTAATGAGCCAATCTATTCAAGTTCAGAAGGGTTTTGGAATGAGTATATCGTTTGGCCATTAGTTTCAGCAATTACGTACTTCAAAGGAATACTTGGTACGTATGGTTTAGGAATTATTGCGGTAACAATTATTATACGTTTAGCAATCCTACCATTAATGATCAAGCAAACAAAAAGCTCTAAAAATATGCAAGAAGTTCAACCAGAATTACAAAAATTAAAAGAAAAGTACAGTTCAAAAGATGCTGTAACACAACAAAAATATCAACAAGAAATGATGGCTCTATTTAAAGAAAGAGGAGTTAATCCAGCAGCAGGTTGTTTACCAATATTTATTCAAATGCCGATTCTAATTGGTTTTTACCATGCAATTAGTCGAATGAATAATACCCCTGAAATTAACTTAGGTAGTTTTTTAGGATTTGCACTTGCAGATCCAAGTATTGTTTTAGCAGTACTTGCAGGTCTTATGCAATTGATCGTTTTACGTACAGGTCCAGCAATGGATAATCCTCAAATGAAAATAATGATGTATATTATGCCATTTATGATTATTGGTTTTGGTATCGTATTACCAGCAGCACTAACATTGTATTGGGTAATCGGTAATATTATTTCTATCATTCAAAATTTATTCATTTATAAACCTTGGAACAAACCAAAGGCTGAGCCAGTCAAAACGGGAGGGGCAAAAAAATGAATCAGATTACGCAAACTGCACCTACAAAAGAAGAAGCTATAACTGTTGCATTACAAAAACTTGGTGTATCAAAACAAGAAGTAACAATTACAGTATTAGATGAAGGTAAAAAGGGTTTTCTAGGATTTGGAGCAAAACCTGCAGTTGTTCAAGTAACTGTTCGAATAAATGAAGAAAAGGTAGAAGAAGTGCATGAACCAGAAGTGGAGACACTCGAAGTAAACGATGAAACAGAGATTTCTCCAAGTACTTCAAATGAAGTGGACAATCTAGAAGGTACGAATCACTTAGCAATTGAAGAAACAATTAACTATATTAATGAAATAGCAAAAGAAATGAAGATTGATGATTTAGAAATCAATCAAACAAAAGAAGGAAAATTTGTTTACCTTCAATTAAACAGTAAAAAGGCTGCATTACTTATTGGTAAACGTGGACAAACATTAAATGCACTTGAAAGTTTGGCGCAGCTCGTAGCAAATAAATTTTCTAATTCGTTCATTATCATTAAGCTGGATGTAGGAAACTACAGAGAAAAACGACAAGAATCACTTGAACAGCTTGCAGAACGAATGGCAGATAAAGCAGTTCGAACAGGTAACAAAGTAGAGTTTGAACCGATGACTTCTTTTGAAAGAAAAATAATTCATAATGCATTATCTGTTCGAGTAGATATTGAAACTTATTCAGTTGGAACAGATCCAAATCGATATTTAGTAATCGAGCCAATAAAATGATATAAACGGATTTTAGCTTACGAAAAGCTAGAATCCGTTTTTCTTATTGCTAACTACCTAGACGAAAAGCTCGGCGCAAACCTACCGCAACTCCATTTGTTTGTTTGGGAAGATATTGTGCTTTCGCTTTTCTCTTTGCATGTTGATAACTTTTGATCACTAAATAAAATCATCTATACTTCTGATTTTTGACGATTTGTGTTATTGTTATATGTTAGATAGTCATGTTCGTTTTAACTTATTCACATGTGGATAAGTTAGTATGTAAAGGAGGTGGACACTTGTGGAATTCGATACAATAGCTGCTATTTCTACTCCACTTGGAGAAGGGGCTATAGCAATAGTGAGACTTAGCGGTCCCCATGCAATACAGATAGCAAACAAAGTATTTTATTCACCAAACGGAAAAGATTTACTTGTTCAAGCATCCCATACCATTCATTATGGGCATTTAGTTGATCCAAAGACAGAAGAGGTAGTAGAGGAAGTAATGTTGTCTTTGATGAAGGGACCCAAAACATTTACAAGAGAAGATGTAGTAGAAATTAACTGTCACGGTGGGCTTGTATCAGTGAATCGTGTCCTACAGCTTGTTTTGATTAATGGTGCGAGACTAGCTGAGCCTGGTGAATTTACAAAACGAGCGTTTTTAAACGGGAGAATCGATTTGTCACAAGCCGAAGCTGTCATGGATTTAATAAGAGCTAAAACAGATAAAGCGATGAATGTTGCGTTAGGGCAAATGGATGGGCGATTATCTAGACTTATTAAATCATTGAGGCAAGCACTACTCGAAACATTAGCTCAAGTAGAAGTGAACATAGATTATCCAGAATACGATGATGTGGAAGAAATGACTCTGCCACTAATGATTGAAAAATGTACATGGGTAAGGGATGAAATAGACAAACTATTAGTCACTTCATCGCAAGGGAAAATTCTTCGTGAAGGACTTTCAACGGCTATTATTGGTAGACCGAATGTAGGTAAATCTTCCCTTTTAAATAGTTTAATTCAAGAAAATAAAGCAATTGTGACAGATATAGCAGGAACTACACGAGATATAATAGAAGAGTATGTTAATGTACGTGGAGTTCCGTTAAAATTAGTAGATACAGCGGGTATTCGAGAAACGGAAGATATAGTTGAACGAATTGGAGTAGAAAAGTCTAGGCAAGTACTTAATGAGGCTGATCTTATACTACTAGTTTTAAACAATGCGGAGCAGCTAACAGAAGAAGACCGTAAATTATTTGAAGCAGTTCAGGGTATGGATTTTATTGTTATTATTAATAAAACAGACTTACCTACGTCGATAGATTCTAATGAAGTACAACGATTAGCAGGGGACAAACGTGTAGTTACTACTTCTTTACTACAAGAAGAAGGAGTCGATGAATTAGAAGAAGCAATTGCATCTTTATTCTTCGAAGGTACAATTGAAGCGTCTGATTTAACGTATGTTTCAAATGCACGTCATATTTCTTTACTACATTTAGCAAAAGCAACTGTAACTGATGCCATTGATGCGGCACATGCGGATGTGCCAGTAGATATAATTCAAATTGATGTGACGAGAACTTGGGAAATTTTAGGTGAAATTACCGGGGATACGGTAGAAGAAAGCTTAATTGATCAGTTATTTTCACAATTTTGTTTAGGAAAATAAAATAGGAGAGGAAGTAACGAACATGCCAAACTTTGAAGCAGGCAAGTTCGATGTGATTGTTGTAGGAGCAGGGCATGCTGGAGTAGAAGCAGCACTTGCATCCGCAAAAATGGGTGCTAAAACACTTGTTTTAACAATTAATCTTGATATGATTGCATTTATGCCATGTAATCCATCCATCGGAGGGCCAGCAAAAGGAATTGTTGTGCGTGAAATTGACGCATTAGGCGGTGCCATGGGAAAAGTAATAGATAAAACGCATATTCAAATGAGAATGCTTAATACAGGAAAAGGTCCTGCTGTACGTGCACTTCGCGCTCAAGCGGATAAAGTACTGTATCAAAATGAAATGAAACGACTCTTAGAGGAACAAGAAAACTTAACAATCCATCAAGCAGTTGTAGAAGAATTGCTAGTGGAAGATAATAAAATTATTGGGCTCGTTACTCAAGTTGGAGCTATTTACCGCGCAGAAACAGTAGTTATTACAACAGGTACATTCTTACGAGGGGAAATAATTATTGGAGACCTAAAGTATTCAAGCGGACCAAATAATCAACAGCCATCCATTAAATTAGCAGATAGCATTCGTAATTTAGGTTTTGATTTAGTTCGATTTAAAACAGGAACTCCACCTCGTGTAAATAGTAAAACAATTGATTATAATAAAACAGAAATCCAACCTGGAGATGATGTTCCAAGAGCATTCAGCTTTGAGACAACTGAGTTTATAATGGATCAATTACCATGTTGGTTAACATATACAACACTTGAAACACATGAAATTATTAATGAAAACTTACACCTTTCTCCTATGTATTCAGGTATGATAAAAGGTACAGGACCAAGATACTGTCCTTCCATCGAAGATAAGATTGTACGTTTTAGTGATAAACCACGCCATCAAATATTTTTAGAGCCAGAAGGAAGAAATACTCGAGAAGTATACGTACAAGGACTTTCAACAAGTTTACCAGAGCATGTACAACGTCGCCTGATTGCTTCTGTTCCAGGACTAGAGAAAGCAGAAATGATGCGTGCAGGTTACGCAATTGAATATGATGCAATGGTTCCAACACAGCTTTGGCCAACACTTGAAACGAAAAAAATTAAAAATCTTTATACTGCAGGACAAATCAATGGCACATCTGGTTATGAGGAAGCAGCAGGGCAAGGTTTAATGGCCGGAATTAACGCCGCTCTAAGAGTTCTTAAAAAAGAAGAAAAAATATTAAGTAGATCTGATGCCTATATTGGAGTATTAATTGATGATTTAGTTACGAAAGGAACAAATGAACCTTATCGTTTATTAACTTCTCGTGCTGAATATCGCTTATTACTTCGTCATGATAACGCAGATTTACGTTTAACGGAAATTGGTTACGAAATAGGTCTTATTCCGCAAGAACGCTATGATAAATTTGTGGAGAAAAAACAACGTATTGAAAATGAATTAGATAGACTGCGTTCATTAATGATTAAACCAAATGAACAAACTCAACAATTAATCCGTAGTGTTGAAGGTAGCGAATTAAAAGATGGTATTCGTGCTGCAGACTTATTAAAACGTACAGAAATGCATTATGATTTAGTGGCTCAACTAGCTCCTCCTGAAATGGAATTGATGGAGGAAGAGAAAGAGCAAGTAGAGATTCAAGTAAAGTATGAAGGATATATTGAAAAATCTCTTCAACAAGTAGAAAAGCTCAAAAAAATGGAAGACAAAAAAATTCCTGATCAAATAGATTATGATGAAATTTCAGGATTGGCTACAGAAGCTAAACAAAAATTAAATCAAGTACGACCTTTGTCTATTGCACAAGCATCTAGAATTTCAGGAGTAAATCCAGCAGATATTTCAATTTTACTTATTTATATTGAACAGGGGAAAATTGCAAAAATTTCTGGATAGTCTAAATTGATAAGGAGAACTTCATGAACGAGGAACAATTTATTCAAGCCCTTCACGAAAAAGGAATTGAACTTACAACAGAGCAAGTACAACAATTTAGAAAATATTTTGAAATACTTGTTGAATGGAATGAAAAAATGAATTTAACCGCTATAACGGATGAACCATCTGTATATTTAAAACATTTTTTTGATTCTATTAGTGCATCTTTTTATGAAGATTTTACTGGTTCTTTCTCCGTCTGTGATGTAGGAGCAGGAGCCGGGTTTCCTAGTATTCCTTTAAAGATTTGTTTTCCAAATTTAAAAGTTACAATTGTTGATTCACTAAATAAAAGAATCCAGTTTTTAACTCATCTCAGCAAGGAACTTAATTTAACAAACGTAAATTTCGTCCATGCACGAGCAGAAGAATTTGGTCAAAAAACCGAACATAGAGAAAATTATGATATTGTTACTGCTAGAGCAGTTGCAAGATTATCGGTTCTCGCAGAACTATGCATCCCGTTAGTAAAGGTAGATGGAAGATTTATAGCAATGAAAGCAGCGAGTGCATTAGACGAATTAAATGATGCTAAAAAGGCACTTCAAGTATTAGGTGCAGAGAAAATCGCAGAGTATTCCTTTCTTTTACCGATTGAAGACAGTGAAAGAACGTTGTATGTCTTTTCTAAAACAAAAAGCACACCGAAAAGATACCCTCGAAAACCTGGTATTCCAAACAAAACACCTATTATTTAATCTTTTTTCAAAAGGTTAAAACTTCCGGCGGATGCCATATATTTTGTAAGTAAGTACATTGATCAAGCTGCTTACAAAATATATGCCAAATACGTCAGGGCGTATTTGATTGAGGAACGTTCCACGTGAAACATTTATAGTATTGTAGTTTTATATAGTGAATATTTAGCGTATAGAGTTTCGAAAAGGTGGTGCTTGTTAGATGAAAAGTCCTTTTTCTCGTTTTTTTGGAAGTTCCGAAAAGCAAGGACAAGATGAAATTGTGGAACAACCACAAAGTCATATTGAAGAAGTAGTTAATATTGCGATTGATAAGATTGTGCCGAATAGATACCAGCCTAGAACAGTTTTTGATGATGATAAAATTGAAGAGCTGGCTAGAACTATTCATACACATGGTGTTATTCAACCAATCGTTATTAGAAAGATGGATGACGATAAATACGAAATTATTGCTGGTGAACGTAGATTTAGAGCTATGTCAAAGCTTCAATGGACAGAGGTACCAGCAATAGTTCGTAATTTAAATGACAAAGAAACAGCTTCTATTGCATTAATAGAAAACTTACAACGTGAAGAGTTAACGGCAATAGAAGAAGCTGTTGCTTATCAAAAATTATTAAAGTTGCATGAAATAACCCAAGAGGCATTAGCACAGCGTTTAGGGAAAGGACAATCAACTGTTGCAAATAAACTAAGATTGTTAAAATTACCTGAGGAAGTTCAACAAGCAATTATGAGGAAAGATCTTTCTGAAAGGCATGCTCGTGCTTTAATGCAAATTAAAGAAAAAGAAATGCAAATAGAGTTAATGAATACTTCTATAGAAAATCATTGGAATGTAAAGCAACTAGAAGAGCATGTGGAGCAAATATTAAATCCACCAAGTAAGGATATTAAAAAAACTCCTAAGCCTAAACGTAAGGCTATTAGTAAAGATGTTCGAATAGCATTGAATACGATTAAACACTCATTGTCTATGGTAACTAAAAGTGGTATTAGTATTAAAACAGAAGAAGAAGATACCGAAGAATTTTATCAAATTACAGTAAAAATACCTAAAAAGAAATCATAATATATTTATATTTTACTTAAACTCTCTCAACTAAATGTGAGAGTTTTTTTTTTGTAACAAGAATAACACCCAAATTTCATTGAAATTTGATAGAATGTAAATAGAGTAATATAAAACGAGAAGAAGAGGGTGCAAGAGTGGGAAGAATTATTGCAATAGCCAATCAAAAAGGTGGTGTAGGAAAGACTACTACATCCGTAAACTTAAGTGCCTGCCTTGCTTATTTAGGAAAAAAGGTATTACTTGTCGATATTGATCCACAAGGAAATGCTTCTAGTGGAGTTGGGGTAAACAAAGGCGATGTAAATCAGTGTATATATGATGTATTAATAGATGACGTTAGCGTTTTAGAGACAATACAGGAAACAAAAGTGGAAAATTTACATATTGTTCCCGCTACTATATCTTTGGCAGGTGCAGAAATAGAGCTCGTTTCAACTATTTCAAGGGAAGTAAGATTAAAAAGAGCCCTACAAGAGGTAAAAGACAAATATGAATATATCATCATTGATTGTCCACCATCATTAGGGTTATTAACGATTAATTCTCTAACTGCCTCCGATGCTATTATTATTCCTGTTCAATGTGAGTTTTACGCATTAGAAGGGTTAAGCCAACTTTTAAGTACGATTAGACTAGTACAGAAACACTTAAATAAAAACTTAGAAATAGATGGAGTTCTATTGACTATGTTTGATGCACGAACAAATTTAGGTATTCAAGTAATTGAAGAAGTTAAAAAATACTTCCAAGAGAAAGTATACAAGACGATCATACCTAGAAATGTTCGATTGAGTGAAGCACCAAGTCACGGAGAACCGATAATAATTTATGATCCAAAGTCTCGGGGAGCAGAAGTATACTTAGATTTAGCGAAGGAAGTGATTCGTAATGGCTAAAGCATTGGGTAAAGGACTAAATGCATTTTTTCCAGAGGAAGATTTGAAAGCTGAAAAAGTAGATAAAATTAGTTTAGATAAAATTAAACCTAACCCATATCAACCAAGAAAAATTTTTGATGAAGAAGCAATGAAAGATCTTTCTGAATCCATAAAAGAACATGGTGTATTACAGCCAATCATCTTACGTAAAAAAGGCTCAAAATATGAAATTGTCGTTGGGGAAAGAAGATTTCGAGCGTCTGAACTAGCTGGTCAAGATGAAATACCTGCTGTCATTCGTGAATTAAATGATCAGCAAATGATGGAAATAGCAATATTAGAAAATCTACAAAGAGAAGATTTAACACCTATAGAAGAGGCAGAAGCCTATCAAAACTTAATGGAAAACCTAAATTTAACGCAGGAACAGCTTGCTTTTAGATTAGGTAAAAGCCGTCCTCATATCGCTAATCACATCAGATTGTTATCACTTCCTGAAGAGGTAAGAAATGCAATTACAAATGGTGAACTATCTATGGGACACGGTAAGGCGCTATTAGGATTAAAAAAGAAAAAGAATATTCCTTTAATCATGTTAAAAACATTAAAAGAAAATTTAAATGTTAGACAATTAGAAGCACTCGTACAACGCTTAAATGAGAATGTTCCACGTGAAACAAAACCTACTGTAAAAAAGGATATCTTTACTATTGAAAAAGAATCAGAATTAAGAGAAATATTCGGAACTCCAGTCTCTATTGTTAAAAACAAAAACAAAGGTAAAATAGAGATTGAATTTTTTTCTGAGGATGATTTAGAAAGAATATTACAACTATTAGAAGATTAAATTCAACCTATTTCTAGTATCTAGAAATAGGTTGTGCTTTTAATAGATTAGCATTTTATATTTTTGAAGCTTCTCTGTTGTAATGTACAGATTTCCTAAAGGGGCGACGATTAGCCCTTTAGAGTCTATGTGCATTGTGCCTACAGCATCATTCTTCATATCATAAATTAGAAATAACAGAGTCATTATTAATAGACATTAAGCTCTTCCAATTCGAGAAGAAGGAATGAGGAAATAGATATGGTTTTACTAGGAACTATTGTTAATGCACTATTAATAATAGTGGGTGCAATAATAGGTAGGTTTTTAAGAAATATTCCTGAAAATATGAAGCAGACTGTAATGTATGCGATCGGGATAGCAGTAGTCGTTTTAGGGATTCAAATGGGCTTGGAGAGTACTAATTTTGTACTTATTATTATTTGTTTAGTATTCGGTGGAGTAATTGGAGAATGGATTGACATAGACAAATGGTTAAATAAATTAGGCAAATACATAGAACAAAAATTTGGGTCTAAAACTGCCGAGGGAGGCAGTATTGCACAAGGATTTGTTACTGGTACATTAATATTTGTCATCGGAGCAATGGGAGTACTTGGAGCATTAAATAGCGGACTTCAAAATGACCATGAATTGTTAATTAGTAAGGGAATAATAGATGGTTTTACATCTATTATACTTTCTGCAACACTAGGGATTGGTGTCTTACTCTCAGCCATTCCAGTAGCAGTATATCAAGGTGCAATTGCATTATTCGCTACTCAGATAACAAAATTAATTCCAGAAGCTGCACTTGAATTATTTATTCAAGAAATGACAGCAACTGGAGGGATAATGATTATAGCTATAGGATTAAATCTACTTGGATTAACAAAAATTAGAGTAGCAAATTTACTGCCTAGCTTAGTTATAGTTGCGATTGCTGTTACTTTTATTTATAATTTTTAAATTATATCTATGCCATGCGAGTAAAAGTGCGCGTGAAATAACTTTACCCATTTCAAATGTTATGTTTAGACGCGTGCTTTGTAGTACATTATATTCCATAAAGCCTCCAATATTTACGACTGCTTTAATGGAAATCTCACCGATAGGTGGTAATTCTTTTTTAACTGCTTTTCCTGGATATAAGGGACCTGGATGTACAATTATTTGACCGATGTTCCCTGAATTGCCAAGACAAGCATCAATGGCGATAATAAAAGGTTTCGATGGGGAATCAAGTAATTCTTGTGTTATTTCCTCAATATTTAAAGCGTGTAATGGATTGTCGAGTGTTCCAACAATCTGAAAAGGAAAAGAAGAAAGCTGTGTTAAGAAAGAGCCTGTCATTGGTCCGAGTGCATCTCCTGTTGAACGATCAGTTCCAATGCAACAAAAAACTAAGTTTGGATGTTCAAAAGGTATTTGATCTAAGAAAAAGTTGCTTAGTTTCCATACAACGCCTGTTTCTTTATAATTGATAGTAGATGATTCTTTTATCTCTGCTGCTTGAAAATTCATATAGAGACTCACTTTCTTTTTTAAAACAGTATATGTAAATAAGAAACTATTTATTCAGAAAGGTGACATAAAGAATAATATGAACACAGAAGTATCATACACATATTTAAAAAAATTAATATTAAATGAAGAAACTTGGATAAATCTTGGATTAATAGCTTTGAAAGTAATCTTTATATTGATTGCTTCAGCTATTGTGGTGAGAGTTGGGAAGAGGCTCCTTAAGAGAGTGTTTTCCGTAAGAGAAAGAAGTCCATTAGCATATTCTGAACGTAGACAAAATACTTTATTGAAGTTGCTTCAAAATATACTAGCTTATGCCGTTTATTTTACGGCAATCTTAGCAGTATTATCGACCTTTAATATTAATGTAGCAGGATTATTAGCGGGGGCAGGTATTCTTGGTCTAGCAGTAGGGTTTGGTGCACAGAGTTTAGTAAAAGACGTTATCACAGGTTTTTTTATAGTATTTGAAGATCAGTTTGCTGTTGGTGATCAAGTGATGATTGGGCAATCTACAGGGGTAGTGCTAGAAATTGGCCTAAGAACAACGAAAGTAAAAAGTTATACAGGAGAATTGCATATTATTCCAAATGGGAATATTTCAGAAGTTATCAATTACTCCATTTATAATTCATTAGCTTTAATAGATATTAGCATCTCTTACGAATCCGATATTCAATCAGTAGAAAATATGATTAGAGAATTCTTACAAGATTTACCTAGTAAATACGAGGAGCTGGTAAAGGTTCCAGATTTACTTGGAGTGCAGAATGTGGCAGCAACCGAAGTAATATTAAGAGTTGTTGCAGAAACTCTACCTAATCAACAACATGGAGTTGCAAGAAATATCCGTAGAGATATAAAGAATTACCTCGATGAAAAGGGGATTGAAATTCCTTATCCAAAAATGGTTTTATACCAAAGTAAAAAAGAGTAGGTGTTCAAATGGATAGTAAAAAATTTCAATTAAATGATATTGTCGAAATGAAAAAACAACATCCTTGTGGCACGAATGCGTGGAAAATCATTCGTATGGGGGCAGATATTCGTATAAAATGTGAAGGTTGTCAGCATAGTGTAATGATTCCACGAAAAGAATTTGAGAAAAAGATGAAAAAACTATTAGTGCAAGCTGATACGGAGTAAGGATAGACTTTTAGCGTTAAAATCAATATAATGAACAGGTTATATATAATTTTTGTTGGTTTAGAAAATAGAAGGGTTGTGACCATACATGGCATTAACTGCAGGAATCGTAGGATTACCGAACGTAGGAAAATCTACACTATTTAATGCAATAACAAAAGCAGGAGCACTTGCTGCAAACTATCCATTCGCTACAATTGATCCAAACGTAGGGATTGTTGAAGTTCCTGATGCTCGTTTAGATAAATTAACTGAATTAGTAGTACCAAAGAAAACTGTTCCAACGGCATTTGAATTTACAGATATTGCTGGAATTGTAGCTGGTGCAAGTAAAGGGGAAGGTCTTGGAAACAAGTTCTTAGCCCATATTAGAGAAGTAGATGCCATTTGCCAAGTAGTTCGTTGCTTCCAAGATGATAATATTACGCATGTTTCAGGAAAAGTAGACCCTATCGCGGATATTGAAGTTATTAATTTGGAATTAATTTTAGCAGACTTAGAAAGTGTTGATAAGCGTTTGGCACGAGTTGTTAAAATGGCGAAACAAAAAGATAAAGATGCAATGGTGGAAGAACCTATTTTAACACGTTTAAAAGAAGCTTTTGAAGAAGGAAAACCAGGTAGATCTGTTGATTTCACAGAAGAGGAACTTCGAGTTGTAAAGGGACTTCATCTATTAACGATAAAACCAATATTATACGTTGCCAATGTATCAGAAGACGATATTATGGCAGCAGATGAAAATGAATATGTACAAAAAGTGCGTGAATTTGCAGCAGAAGAAGGAGCACAAGTTATCGTTATTTGTGCAAAAATTGAAGAAGAAATGGCTGCTCTAGAGGATGATGAAAAATCTATGTTCCTAGAAGAGTTAGGTATTGAGGAATCTGGCTTAGATCAATTAATCAAAGCATCCTATTCACTTCTTGGCCTTGCTACATACTTCACTGCAGGTGTACAGGAAGTACGTGCTTGGACATTCCGTAAAGGTATGAAGGCTCCTCAATGTGCAGGAGTTATCCATTCGGATTTTGAAAAAGGGTTTATCCGTGCAGAAACAGTTGCTTACGATGATTTAGTTGCAACTGGCTCCATGGCATTAGCCAAAGAAGCAGGTAAGGTTCGTTTAGAAGGTAAAGAATATGTAGTACAAGATGGAGACGTAATGTTGTTCCGTTTTAACGTATAATATAAAACAGGTCAGCTAACATGCTGACCTGTTTTTTTCAATAAAAACTATGATAAATAGAGTTGTTGATTTCCGCTCCCGGCAGACGCTTTCCACGGACGGGGCCGAGCCGCTTCCTTCGCAAAGCTCAGTCCAGGGTCTCGTCTGTCCCGCTTTTCCCGCTGGAGTCGCCGCCTTCGCTCCAATCAATAATATATTGAGTAATTATATAATTATATAAAATAAGGCTCTACATAAAACAGATAATCACAAGGAATCAAAACTGAACGTGAACAGTTAGGGATTGATGATTGACCTGGTAAATACATAAAATGACAAAAGGTATCTAGATGTCAGCTTATTTACTGCTCTGATTTTTTGCTGTTTAATACGTATAACTTCGGCTCTGCAGGATCATCTTTTATAAGCAGATGAGCTGGATATTTTATTAATTCTTTATACATAGCAAAGTCTCCGGCAGCACCTGCAACTAACCATGCTCCTAATAAGACTAATCCTGGTGATTCTACCCAGTATCCGAGAACCATGGGAAGGACTCCTGTCATCCAAAAAGGAAGTAATAATGCTTTTTTCATTGCACTATTTACAATAGGTAAATTGGTTGTTGCATAGGCAATACCCAGTTTAAGATTGACGCCGTAATCCATACTGCTCCATGGGGCTTTCCCGAAAAACCAGAAACCAATTAAATGAAAACATTCATGGAAAACAATTAACAACGCATAACCTAAAAAAAATAATAGTAAATCTACAATTGAAAAATTTATGTTGAAGCCATCGTGTAACCAACTATAAATAACTAATCCTAAAATCGATAAGAGTACAGTTATTATCAGACTAAACCAAGCAACTTTTTTTAAATCGGTATCAATAATGGTTAAGATATCCTCTTTATTTTCCATGATCAACGCCTCCGAGTTAAATACACTATGGACTTTTTTACGTCCTTTCACTAACGTTAAAATAAATATACAGGAAATGTGAAAAGATTGGTAATGAATCTTGATATAAAAAATAATTTGTGTTACAATTCATTGATGTGAGTAATAACATTACTTGCTCCTTGTCGGCTGTAAGCAGTCGGCCAAAGACCATAGGGAGGTGTAAATAGATGAGAAAGTACGAATTAATGTACATTATTCAACCAACAATTGAAGAAGATGCGAAGAAAGCTTTAGTTGAGCGTTTCAACGAAATCTTAACTTCAAATGGTGCAGAAATCATCGAATCAAAAGAGTGGGGCAAACGCCGCTTAGCTTATGAAATCAATGACTTACGTGAAGGTTACTACCAAATCGTTAAAGCAAACGCTGATTCTCAAGCAATCGATGAATACACTCGTTTAGCTAACATCAATGAAGACATTATCCGTCACATTGCTGTTCGTATCGACGATAAATAATAAAATCGACTAACAAAAGCTGAGAGAGGGAGGTTGAACACTGATGATTAACCGTGTCGTTTTAGTTGGAAGACTAACAAAAGATCCGGAACTTCGCTATACACCAAGTGGTGTTGCAATGGCAAGATTTACACTAGCTGTAAATCGAACATTCTCCAACCAACAGGGTGAAAGAGAAGCTGATTTTATCAACTGTGTCGTTTGGAGAAAGCAAGCGGAAAACACAGCTAACTTCTTGAAAAAGGGAAGTTTAGCAGGTGTTGAAGGGCGTATTCAAACAGGCAGTTATGAAGGACAAGATGGTAAACGTGTTTATACTACTGATGTTGTTGCAGACAGCGTACAGTTTTTAGAACCACGTAATAGTAGTTCTGGAGACCGTAGCCAAGGCGGACAATCGTTTGGTGGTGGACAACAGCAAAATCCATATCCGACATATCAGCAAAACCAACCAATGAATCAGCAAAATTATACACGTGTAGACGAAGATCCATTTGCAAACAGTAGCGGGCCAATCGAAGTATCGGATGACGATCTACCGTTTTAAAAGGACTTCATACACTTTTACTTTAATCGAAAAGGAGGCAACCTATTATGGCACCACGTCGCGGAGGCAAAAGACGCCGTAAAGTTTGTTACTTCACAGCTAACAACATTACACACATTGATTATAAAGATGTAGATTTGTTGAAAAAATTCGTGTCAGAACGTGGAAAAATTCTTCCACGTCGTGTGACAGGAACTAGCGCGAAGTACCAACGTAAGTTAACAAGAGCTATCAAAGTATCTCGTATAATGGCATTACTACCATTTACTTCTGAAGAGAGATAAGTTTAAAAAATATAAGGACCGGGAAACCGGTCTTTTTTTTATTGTTAAATTACCTATTATTTCTAGGCCGAACAAAAGAAATTTAGTTGTAAGAAGAAATCTGTTACAATGAAAAGATGATTACAACAAAGGAAGGTCCCTCATGCAAAAAAATCAGACAAGCTATTTAACATATGGAGCAATGATTATTGCACTATTTGCTATCCTTTTAGCAATGTCCGTGTATGTTCCTTTTCTAACATTGATCACTTCATTAATTGCGCCCTTACCAATTGCTTGGTTTAGCGCTAAGTTTGAAAGAAAATATGCAGTATATGTAACGTTAATTGGAATAGTTATCTCCATTATTATCGGTGGTATTTTAGGTTTAATATTTGCGGTAACTGCGGCACCACTAGGGTTGATCATCGGAGATTCTATTAGGACTAATAAATCAAAACTATATATATTCATGTTTTCGGGAATTTTTGTATTGCTCATGTCTGCGATACAATACATAATATCTATTTTATTTCTAAATATTAATGTTGTTGAGCAATTTTTTGAAGCCTTTAAAATATACTACGACCAAGTAGAAAAAATAATGGCTTCTGTTGGACAGTTACCAAAGGACTATGATGAACGGGTAGCAGATGCATTATTAGCATTCAAAATGATGATGCCGTCTTATTTTATTGCAACAATGTTTATCGTTGCGTTCATCTATTTGACCATTAACTTATCTTTATTAAAGAAGCTGAAAGTAAAAGTACCTAAGTTTCCAAAGTTTATGCATTTTAAACTACCTAAAGCGGTGTTATGGTATTATTTAATCGTATCTATTTTAACCTTGATCATTTCTTATGAGATTGGATCATTTGGGTATATGGCAACGGTTAACGCTATGTTTATTTTGCGAGCTCTTTTGTTTTTACAAGGGGTTTCATTGATTCACTATTATTTTCATTTACAAGGCTATCCAAGGTGGACGGCAATTCTTGGAACATTTTTAGCCATACCGTTATTTACGTTTACCATTATACTAGGTGTTTTTGACTTAGGATTTAATTTGAGAAGTTATTTACAAGGCAGGCACAAAAAATAAGGAGCTGATCAGGTGGCGTCTTTTTTTAGAAAACGACCAATTCGATATCCACTCATTTTGTTTATGCTTCTCGGAGGGGTTGCATCTTATTTACTCCTGTCTAACAATTTAATCGTTGGGTTATTATTCGCTTTATTAGTTATTGGAGTATCTATATATGGATGGATTTTAGAAAAGCGGGTTTACGAAGAAACGGAAAGACATATCGAAACCCTATCTTATCGCATGAAAAAAGTCGGAGAAGAAGCATTGCTCGAAATGCCAATCGGTATATTATTGATAAATGATCAATATATCATTGAATGGGCAAATCCCTATATGACTCAAAAGCTTCCGTTCGATACGATTATTGGTGAAGAGCTTCTGTCTATATCAAAAGACTTTCAACAGCTTATTAAGCAAGAGGATTCGAAAGAGATTACGATTTCCTTAGATAACAATGATTATAAAGTATTTTATAAGGCGGAAGAAAAATTACTATACTTCTTTGATATAACAGAACAAGTAGAAATTGAATCGTTGTATTACGGAGATAGAACGGTTATTGCTGTTCTCTACATCGATAATTACGATGAAATCGCACAAGGTATGGACGATCAAACAAGAGGACAGTTAAATAGTATTGTTACTTCTTGTGTAAATGACTGGGGAGCTAAGTACGGTATATACGTAAAAAGAATTTCCTCTGATCGCTTCTTAGCTGTATTCAATGAATCAATTCTCGTAGAGCTAGAAAAAAATAAATTCTCTATATTAGATGATATACGAGAAACAACTTCTAAATTTGGCTTCTCCTTAACGTTAAGTGTAGGGGTAGGTGCGGGATCTACTTCGTTAGTCGAACTGGGAGAACTATCACAATCGAGCTTGGATCTAGTACTTGGAAGAGGAGGAGATCAAGTAGCGATAAAACAGCCAAATGGAAAAGTAAAATTTTATGGTGGAAAAACAAACCCCGTAGAAAAAAGGACACGTGTAAGAGCGCGAGTGATTTCACATGCTCTTCGTGATTTAATCCAGGATAGTGATCAAGTGTTTGTTATGGGCCACAGGTTGCCGGATATGGATGCCATTGGAGCAGCAGTAGGGGTTAGAAAAATGGCTCAAATGAATAAGGTCGAAGGTTATGTAGTAATCGATTTTAATGAATTAGACAAAAGTGTTCTCCGATTAATGGATGAAATTAAAGGAAAACCGGAGCTTTTTGAGCGTTTTATTAGTCCAGAAGAAGCTATTAATAGAATGACCGATAAAACTTTATTAGTAGTAGTGGATACACATAAACCTAGTCTTGTTATAGATGAAAAATTATTAAATAGAGCAGAAAAGAGAGTTGTTATTGATCACCATCGAAGAGGTGAGGAGTTCATTTCCAATACTTTACTTGTGTATATGGAACCATATGCATCCTCGACGGCAGAACTGGTAACAGAGTTAATAGAATACCAACCGAAGAATGAAAAAATAACAATGCTTGAAGCTACCTCTATGCTTGCAGGAATAATTGTAGACACTAAGAGTTTCACGCTTCGTACAGGTGCTAGAACCTTTGAAGCAGCGTCTTATCTTCGAACACAAGGTGCAGATACTGTTTTAGTACAAAGGTTGTTAAAAGAAGATATAGATACGTATATTGAACGTTCTAAAATTGTTCAAACAGTAGAATTTTTTAAGCCAGGTGTTGCTATTGCGCATGGCGCAGAAAATGCTTCCTATAGCCAAGTATTACTAGCACAAACTGCAGATATTCTATTAACAATGAATAATATATCAGCTTCGTTTGTAGTTGGTTATAGAAGTGATTCAATTATTGGAATTAGTGCAAGATCTCTAGGCGACGTAAATGTACAGTTAATAATGGAAAGATTAAGCGGTGGTGGTCATTTAACCAATGCTGCGTGCCAACTAGAAAATGCGACAATTGATGAAGCTATTAATATGCTAAAAACAGCAATTGAAGAGACATTAGAAGGAGGAACAGGGGAATGAGAGTAGTATTTTTAAAAGATGTAAAAGGTAAAGGTAAAAAAGGTGAAGTTAAAGAAGTAGCTGATGGATATGCACATAATTTTTTATTAAAAAATAAACTTGCTGTTGAAGCAAATGCAGCAGCAATTAGTGCATTAGAAGGCCAAAAGAAAAAATCAGAAAAAGAAGCAGCAGAGGAACTAGCTGAAGCGAAAAAGTTAAAAGAACGTTTAGAACAATTAACAGTTGAATTGAAAGCAAAGTCTGGTAACGATGGACGTTTGTTTGGTTCAGTAACAACAAAACAAATCGCAGCACAATTAGAAAAATCACATGGAATTAAAATAGATAAACGTAAAATGGAGCTTGATGATGCAATTCGTGCATTAGGTTATACAAATGTTCCAGTTAAACTACATCACGAAGTAGTGGCTACTTTAAAAGTACATGTAACAGAAGAAGCGTAAGGAGAGAGGTCAATGAGCGATCCATTATTGGACCGTGTGCCACCACATAACCAAGAAGCTGAGCAGTCTGTCATTGGAGCAATATTTTTAGAACCGCAAGCGTTAATAACAGCAGCGGAAATAGTAATGCCGGAAGACTTTTTCCGAGTAGCCCATCAGAAAATTTTCCAAACGATGCTTCGTTTAAGCGATCAAGGGAAAGCAATTGATGTTGTTACCGTAACGGAAGAACTATCTTCCAAAAAAGAATTAGAAGATGTTGGTGGTATTTCTTACATAAGTGAGATAGCAAATGCAGTACCTACAGCAGCAAACATCGGACATTACGCAAAAATTGTAGAAGAAAAATCTATCCTACGCCGTTTAATACGAGTGGCTACAACGATTGTAGAAGATGGATTTACAAGAGAAGACGAAGTTGAGGCCCTATTATCTGAGGCTGAACGAAAAATGATGGAAGTTGCCAACAGAAAAAATGCTGGTGATTTTCAGCATATTAAAGACGTTTTGGTGGAAACATATGATAACATCGAAAAACTTCATTCGAGAAAAGGCGATGTTACAGGTATTCCAACAGGATTCCGAGATTTAGATAAAATAACTGCTGGATTCCAACGAAATGATTTAATTATCGTAGCAGCTCGTCCATCCGTAGGGAAAACTGCATTCGCATTGAATGTTGCGCAAAATGTGGCAACTAAAACCGATGAAAATGTAGCTATTTTTAGCCTAGAGATGGGTGCTGAACAGTTAGTTATGCGTATACTTTGTGCAGAGGGAAATATAGATGCCCAAGTATTACGTACAGGCTCTTTAACGACGGAAGATTGGCGAAAACTAACAATGGCAATGGGTAGTTTATCGAATGCAGGAATATATATTGATGATACCCCTGGTATTCGTGTAAATGAAATACGCTCCAAATGCCGTAGATTAAAACAAGAATCTGGTTTAGGAATGATTCTAATTGATTACTTGCAGCTAATCCAAGGTAGTGGCGGCAGCCAAGCCAATAGACAGCAAGAGGTATCAGAAATTTCACGTTCATTAAAAGGACTAGCTAGGGAGCTACAAGTACCTGTTATTGCATTATCGCAGCTCTCTCGTGGTGTGGAGCAGCGACAAGACAAGAGACCAATGATGTCCGATTTACGTGAATCTGGATCGATTGAGCAAGATGCAGATATTGTTTCATTCTTGTATCGTGAAGATTATTACGATAAAGAAACAGAAAATCAAAACATGATTGAAATTATCATTGCAAAACAACGTAACGGTCCAACTGGTACAGTTACTCTAGCGTTTGTGAAGGAATTTAACAAATTTGTTAACATTGATTGGAGTCAGCATCAAGCTCCTCCAGCATAAGAAATGGTAAGAACACGAACGATAAATGTTTTATTACATTTATATGTTCGTGTTTTTACCTAATATCGGTTGACTATGAGACCATAGCTTGGTACAATTACACTGTTTGAATCAGGACATATAAAATGTCTGACGGAGGTGTTGGCAATGCCATCAGTAGTAGTAGTAGGTACACAATGGGGAGACGAAGGTAAAGGGAAGATAACAGACTTTCTTTCCGAGAATTCAGAAGTAATCGCACGTTACCAAGGCGGTAATAATGCGGGCCATACAATTATTTTTGGTGGAGAAACATACAAACTTCACCTTATTCCTTCCGGTATTTTTTACAAGGATAAAATCTCAGTTATCGGAAATGGGATGGTAGTGGATCCAAGAGCACTTGTAAAAGAGCTTAAAGGTTTACATGATCGAGGAATCACTACAGAAAACCTTCGTATTTCTAATCGTGCACACGTAATTCTTCCCTACCATTTGAAACAAGATGAAGTAGAAGAAGCACGTAGAGGTGCAAATAAAATCGGGACAACTGGTAAAGGGATTGGTCCAGCTTATATGGACAAAGCTGCACGTGTTGGTATTCGAATTGCAGACTTACTTGATTACGAAGTGTTTAAAGAAAAATTAGAGCGTAATTTAGAAGAAAAAAATAGAATGTTCGAGAAGTTTTATGAAACAAAAGGGTTCACTGTGGATGAAATTCTAGAAGAGTTTTATGGCTATGGACAAGAAATTGAAAAATACGTAACAGATACTTCAAAAGTATTAAATGACGCTTTAGATGAAGGCCGTCGTGTATTATTTGAAGGCGCACAAGGTGTTATGCTTGATATTGACCAAGGTACATATCCTTTTGTTACCTCCTCTAACCCAGTGGCTGGTGGGGTAACTATTGGTGCTGGTGTAGGTCCAACAAAAATTTCACATGTTGTTGGAGTATGTAAAGCTTACACTTCTCGTGTAGGAGATGGCCCGTTCCCGACAGAATTATTTGATGAAGTTGGTAGTCAAATTCGTGAAGTTGGTAAAGAATATGGAACAACTACAGGAAGACCACGTCGTATTGGTTGGTTTGATACGGTAGTTATTAGACATGCTCGTCGCGTTAGTGGATTAACAGATTTGACTGTTAACTCGATTGATGTATTAACTGGTTTAAAAACTGTAAAACTTTGTACTGCATACAAATACAAAGGTGAATTAATTACAGAATACCCAGCTAATCTTCGCATTCTTGCAGAGTGTGAGCCAGTATATGAAGAGCTACCAGGTTGGAGCGAAGATATTACAAAATGTAAAACACTTGATGAACTACCTGAAACTGCTCGTCATTATTTAGAGCGTATTTCACAGCTGACAGGTGTACCAATCTCTATCTTCTCAGTAGGACCAGATCGTACACAAACAAATATTATTTCTAGTGTTTGGCGTTAACAAGAAATTCTAAAACGCCCATATTTTAGAAACTGCCAAGAAGATTTTTATCTTCTTGGCAGTTTTTTTGTCGAAATATACCAAACGAATCAATTTTTAATCTTCTATTATGACAAATATAACAGAAGACTATGAGAGATTATGTATAAAATACTGATTTTTTGGTAAAAGATTAGATATAAATTGTTAAAATATTTATCGAATCATAGTAAAATAGAATATAATGGAATTATATTCAAAAAAATGGTGCTAATTATACAGTTTCTTTACAAAGCGTCCTATTTCGATACTTGATTAAATCAATTATGTTAAATTAAAA
Source organism: Bacillus sp. FJAT-22090 (assembly GCF_001278755.1). GTDB lineage: Bacteria > Bacillota > Bacilli > Bacillales_A > Planococcaceae > Psychrobacillus. The sequence goes on from NZ_CP012601.1 coordinate 3,214,781, forward strand.
GAGCCTGAAAAAAGGAAATTAATTTTTTATGAACTTGGAAGGGGCTTTATCATGTTTTTGAAAAGAAAGAATGAAGAACAGAAGGATAATTATCTTGAGGTTCTTTCAAACAGAAGATCAAATATAATGAAAAAAGCAGCAGTTTCAATGTTACTTATTTCAAGTGTATCTTTTAATATGGCTTTTGCAAATGAAAGTGAAAATAATAATAATACATTAAAAGAAATATACCATATATATTCTAATGGAAAATATGTCGGAGCACTATCTAATAAAAAAGAAATGCAAGCCATGTTAGATGAAAAAGTGAAGGGTTCGAGCTCCAAGTACGAAAACCTCTCTTTAATAGCTGGTTCCAATCTTTCCGTTATACCTGAACAAGTTTTTACTACATCTACAAACGATGATGCTACCCTTCAAAAGTTAGAGGAACTTATAGAAGTAGAAGCAACTGCTTTTGCATTATCGATCAATGACGAGATGGCAGTCTACGTCAAAGACTTGGAAGCATATCAAGAAGTCATTCGAAAACTAAAATTACATTTTGTGACAGAAGCCGAGTTAAACGAACTGGAAGCAAGAAGTAGTTCTACAGAAACTTTACCCGAATTAAAAGAAAATGAAACACGTATTAAAGAAATAGTTTTAAAACAAGAAGTTTCTGGCGTAACAGTTGATGTAAATCCTGAAAAGATTGTATCACCAGATGATGCTGTTAAACTTCTACTAGAAGGAACACTAGAACAAGAGACGTATAAAGTAGCAGAAGGAGATGTGTTAGGCACAATTGCTAGTAAGCATAACTTAACAACTGCTGAGCTAATAAAGATCAATCCAGATATGACTGAATCTTCTTTATTACAAATAGGTCAAGAGGTAAATGTAACAGTCTTAAAACCACTTATTAATGTAGATGTACTATATGAGAAAAAAGCGATTGAAGTTATTAACCACAATAAAAAAGTAGAAGAATCAGAAGAAATGTACAAAGGTGATACGAAAGTAAAACAAGAGGGTTCGGATGGTAAGAGAGAAGCAACCTATCTTGTGCGTAAAGAAAATGGTGTGGAAGCAGGCCAATCTGTTATTGAAGAAACTATACTGGTGGAACCAAAAGATCAGATCACTTTAAAAGGAACAAAAGTAATTCCTTCTCGAGGATCAGGGGAATTTGCTTGGCCAGCTGAAGGTGGATATATTTCAAGTAAAATGGGTTACCGTTGGGGTCGTCAACATGAAGGAATTGATATCGCAAGACCAAGTGGATTTGACATTAAGGCAACAGACAATGGAGTCGTAGTAGCTGCTGGATGGGACGGTACATATGGTAATAGAGTAATTGTTGATCACAAAAATGGATACAAAACAACATACGCGCATCTAGCTTCTATAAGTGTTAGTGTCGGAGATGTCGTTCCCCAAGGTTCTAAATTAGGTGTTATGGGAAGTACGGGTCGTTCAACTGGAACTCACTTACATTTTGAAGTAGAAAAAAATGGAGTTACGATTAATCCATTGACCGTGTTAAAATAATAGTATGGAAGAGATAGTCACTAGATTGGCTATCTCTTTTTTAATTGAGAACTAACATACATAGGTACATGTTTTTTTAAAATTTCCCAGGAAATATTTCGACAATCATCGACTTATTCAATTTATGGTATTCTTAAATTAATGCGATTAGTTCAAAAGCATGGTAGAGTAAGAGAATGAATGTAAAAGATAAAAACATTTAAATAGAACAAATTACGAAAAGGGGTTCAACCAAATGAGTAAGAAAATATTAGTAGTTGATGATGAAAAACCAATTGCAGATATACTTCAATTCAATTTAAAAAAAGAAGGTTATCAAGTATTTTGTGCATATGATGGCGACGAAGCATTAAAAAAGGTAGAAGAATTTCAACCCGATCTAATGTTATTAGATATTATGCTTCCAAATAGAGATGGAATGGAAGTATGCAGAGAAATTCGTAAAAGATATGATTTTCCGATCATTATGCTAACTGCAAAAGATTCGGAGATAGATAAAGTGCTTGGCTTAGAATTAGGTGCAGATGACTATGTGACGAAACCATTTAGTACGCGTGAGCTTATTGCACGAGTAAAGGCAAATATGAGAAGACATCAAACAATTCAAGAAGACACTGAAGTAATAACAAATGATATTACAATAGGTCCATTAACTATCCAACCGGATGCATACTTAGTGTTAAAGAGAGAGGAAACAATTGAATTAACACATAGAGAATTTGAGTTATTACATTATTTAGCCAAACATATTGGACAAGTGATGACTCGTGAACATTTGCTTCAAACGGTTTGGGGTTATGATTATTTTGGTGATGTACGTACAGTCGATGTAACCATTCGACGTCTACGAGAAAAGATTGAAGATAATCCAAGTCATCCGACATGGATTGTAACTAGAAGAGGCGTTGGTTATTACTTACGAAATCCTGAACAGGAGTAGAAAAAATGCAAAAGGTTGGTTATTTTAAATCAATTCACGTTAAGGTTGTTTTGATTTATATTTTGTTAATAATTATCGCCATGCAAATAATCGGTTTGTATTTTGTGAAAGAACTCGAGGAAACGTTAAAAGATAACTTTCAAGAATCGATTAAAGATCGTGTAAGTCTTCTAGTATTTAGTACAAGAGAAGAAATCATAAAAGTTAGAAATGAAGAAGAAGACGCATCCATAGAACAAAGTTTGCGTTCTATTTTGTATGGACTTAATTCGAATGATATAAAAGAAGTTCGAGTGATCGATGCAAGATATCAAATTCTTGCAACATCTGATATTAACAATCAATCAATCGTAGGGCAAAGATCATTGGATGAACTCGTTAGATTTTCCATAACTTCTGCAACACCTTTTGATAATATTTCCCTTGATCCGGAATCCAAAGAGAGAATTTGGATACTAGCTACTCCTATTGTCGATAAAGGAGAAGTAATTGGTTCTCTATATATAGAATCAAATATTGAAAATGTATTTGGTCAAATGAATGAGATTAACCAAATTCTCGCAGGTGGAACTGCTGTTGCATTAGTGATCACAATTGTGCTTGGGATATTAATAGCACAAACTATTACACGACCTATTTCAGACATGCGAAGACAGGCACAGGCAATGGCAAAAGGAAACTTTTCAAGAAAAGTACGTGTATATGGCAATGACGAAATTGGTCAGCTTGCTATTGCTTTTAATCATTTAACAAACCGATTACAAGAAGCACAGTCAACAACAGAAGCCGAAAGAAGAAAGCTTGCTTCGGTTCTTACCAATATGACAGATGGGGTTATTGCAACTGATCGTAAAGGGAGAATCATTTTAATTAATGATCCAGCACTTAGATTATTACGAATACCGAGAGAAATGGTATTAAACCGTCCTATTATTTCTGTGTTAGGAATTGACGCATCAGAACAGTCATTTGAAGATTTGATATATTCGAAGGAATCTATAACTTTGGATTTTAGCACATATGAACGACCTTTTATATTACGTGTAAACTTCTCAGTTATACAAAAAGAAACTGGTTTTGTAAATGGATTAATTGCAGTTCTTCATGATAATACCGAACAAGAGAAAATCGATATGGAGCGCAGAGAATTTGTAGCGAATGTATCACATGAGCTACGCACTCCACTCACAACAATGAGTAGTTATTTGGAAGCATTGGCTGATGGTGCTTGGAAAGATGAAGAGATTGCCCCATCCTTTCTACAAGTAACTCAAACTGAAACACAACGAATGATTCGATTAGTAAATGATTTACTTCAATTGTCCAAAATGGATAGTAGAGATTATGATTTAAATCGAGATATTGTGAATTTCAACCAGTTTTTTAATCGTATTATAGATCGGTTTGAATTATCAAAATCTCAAAATGTAACGTTTCATCGAATGCTTCCCGAAACACCTTACTATGTTGACATTGATACCGACAAACTTACACAAGTAATTGATAATATTATTTCTAATGCATTGAAATACTCCCCAGATGGTGGCAATATTCGCTTTGGAATAGCTGTGAAGGACCAAGTACTGAAAGTAATGATATCGGATGATGGTATGGGTATACCTTCTGATAATGTTGATCGTATTTTTGATCGTTTTTACCGAGTTGACCGTGCAAGAGCACGATCGATGGGTGGGACTGGACTAGGTTTAGCAATTGCCCGGGAAATGATTGAAGCTCATGGCGGAAAAATTTGGGCTGAAAGCGAAGAAGGACATGGAACGACTGTCTTTTTTACACTTGATCTTGTAATAGATGAGGAAGGTGAGTGGGATTGAAGTATATTGAACAAGTAAAATCAGTTATTTTACTATTACTCATCCTATTAAGTCTTACTTTGACCTTTACTATATGGACTTTTTCTCCACCATACGAAGCAAACGAAACACCTGTAGTAGATATTGCGATTGCGGATAAAAAGAAAATGGAAGAAATAATTAAACCATATCGTCTTTTATATAGTCATGATGAAAATTTGACAGGCTCTACATCTCCACTTATCCTTGACAAAGTATTTAGTTCTATGAAATCGTGGGAACTACAAACGATAGAGCCTTTAAAGAACAAAGTAAGCATTCAACAAATTAACGAATTCATTCGGACACCAAATCGATTGACCTTCTTTTACCCTGCAGAGGTGCCGATTAAGACATTTAGTAACATATTGTCTTTTAATGATCGGGATTTACCGAACGCCTCGTTCAATCGTTTAATAATAGACTGGAATAAAACTTCAGAGGATGAAGTCCGTTTATATTTTGTAAATACAATAAAACCAAAAGTTTATACAACGTACGTTGATAAAGTGGATAGAGAAACATTTTCAGCACATATTTATAAACAGTCAATCAACCTATCGCCATATAATGAAATAGAAAGACCTGGTAAACTTTCGCTCTATGCTTCTAATATTCCAGAGAATGTAATGGGTTTTACGTATTTTTTAGAAGAAATACCACCAGAAAAGTTTAAAAATGCCCTTTTCTCCAATCCAAGTCTTGTTCGAAGTAATCCATTAGGAACTAGTGGACAGGAATTCTCTGATGATAATGCCTTGATGAATGTTAAGTTTATGTCAAAAGAATTGGGCTATGTCCATCCGTCCTCTGAGAGTGATAAAGCAGGTAATCCGGCAGATATCATTCAGTATACTGTAAATTTTGTTAATGAGCATAATGGGTGGACAGACGATTATCGATTCAGTCGCATCAATCCAGCTACATTACAAGTTAGTTATCAACTTTACATGTATGGAATGCCTGTTTTTAGTAAAGACATGTCAACAGAGATCTCACAATTATGGGGCGAGGACCGTATTTATCGATATAATAGACCATATTATACATTGAACGAATCTGCCCGGTTTAAAACAAGAGAAGTACCATTATCATCTGGACAAGCTACTTATGATCTGATTTCTACCATTTCTAATATAAACATGTCCTCAGTGGATGAGATTTTGATTGGTTACAATTTGACTCGGGACGACGAACAACCATTACTTAATCTAGAACCTTCATGGTACTATTTGATAAATGGACAATGGAATCGAGTATCCCCAGAATTACTGGGAGGTGGCAAGTATGGATTGGAATAAAACAAAAACTATTTTTATCATCGTGTTTTCCATACTAAATGTATTTTTATTTTCCCTTTATTTAAATAGATACAATGAGGCATTGGATTTAGAAGTAATGAGTGATGCACCTATCGAGGATAGACTTTTTCAAGATAATATTACGGTTCCAAAAATGGATGTAGATATAAAAGAAGCTTCTTACGTTTCGGGAAATACGCATAATTTCATTTTAGAAGAATTAGAAGAGTTACCAAATCAGACAATTGTAATAGATGGTTCTAAACTAACGAGCACGTTTAATAAAGCCATTCCGATCACGGAAGAAAACACAGTTGAAAAGATAGTTCGTGAAAATGTATTACGTGGAGACTCGTACAGTCTATGGAAAAAAGATGAGGAAAACCAATCAGCAACCTTCTTTCAAAAAGTAAATAATCGATTTGTTTACTACAATAAAAATGCGACTTTAGTTGTTTATTGGAATGATCAGCAAGAGGTAGTTCGATATGAACAAACAATATTGGATAATTTAGAGGATTATAATGAAGACAGGATCTTAATGGGTTCTATGCAAGCGATTAAAGTATTATATAATCATGGTCACTTAAAACCTGACTCTGTAGTAAAGGATATTAAATTAGGTTATTCACAACTAATAGAACTAACCGAAACACAAGTATTTTTACCTACTTGGCATATTTTAGTTGAGCTTGCAGATGGAACGAAGGAAGATTATTTTGTAAACGCCATCGAGGGAAGTATTGTTGAAATCCAAAAAGATCCAGAACAAGCTGTTGACAAGTAAGGAGTTTTAACGATGAGATTTAGTGTATTGGCAAGTGGTAGTAGTGGAAATGCAATTTATGTGGAAAATGAAGAGCATTCCTTTTTAGTAGATGTAGGACTAAGTGGAAAGAAGATGGAACAACTATTTAGTGAAATAGATCGGGATATAAAAAAACTCTCTGGTATTTTTATTACACATGAGCACAGTGATCATATTAAAGGATTAGGTGTAGTTGCAAGAAAATACGGTGTACCTATTTATGCAAATGAAAAAACATGGTCTGCAATGGATTCTCTCATAGGAAATGTACCAGTAGATCAACGATTCCAATTTGACATGGAAACGGTAAAAACATTTGGCACAATTGATATTCAGTCTTTTGCTGTATCACATGATGCAGCAGATCCGATGTTTTACGTTTTCCATGAAAATAATCGAAAGCTTGTATTAATTACAGATACCGGCTATGTAAGTGATCGGATGAAGGGACATATCAAAGGAGCAGACTCCTTCGTTTTTGAAAGCAACCATGATGTAAGCATGCTTCAGATGGGACGCTATCCTTGGTCGGTTAAGCGAAGAATCTTAAGTGATGTTGGACATGTTTCAAATGAAGATGCTGCTGTTGCTATGAGCGAAGTAGTGGATTTCAAAAATACCAATATTTATTTATCCCATTTAAGCAAAGATAATAATATGAAGGACCTTGCTCGTATGAGTGTGGCACAAACGCTTCAATCTTGTGGAATTGTTGCGGGTGAATATGTACATTTACATGATACCGATGCCAATAAGCCTACTGAGTTAGTCCTAGTATAAGTTCCAAAAGCTATTTAATGCTTTTGGGGCTTTTTTTGTTCTTTCATTTAAGTTTTATTCAACTTTAAAAGAATTTTCATCTTATTTTAATGTAAGTTGGGTAAATTACTAATACAAGCATATATGTTAGAAGAAAGGGAGATGAAAATGGACGAATACAATCCATATGAACCAGAAAAACCAGAAGAACCAAAGAAGGAAAAGAAAAGAGGTCTAGCTGGTTATTTTTTTAGTGCGTTGGCAGGTGTTATGGTTGGTGCATTGCTCGTTTGGTTTTTAATACCTTCAGTTGTAACGAACCTACCATCAAATAATGAAATCAAATCAAACAATACAACACAGGAAACCAAACAGCTTTCTGTTGATGTGACAACAGACGTTACAGGGGCGGTTGAAAAGGCCTCTGGTGCCGTAGTGGGTATTACTAATATTCAGTCGGTTACTGATTTTTGGAGTAACTCTCAATCTACACAAGAAGCTGGAACAGGTTCTGGAGTTATATATAAAAAAGCTGGTGGAAAAGCTTACGTTATAACAAATCATCACGTTGTAGAAGGAGCAAAATCCCTAGAAGTAACATTAGTGGACGGAACAAAAGTGGATGCCAAACTTGTAGGAAGCGATATATGGAGTGATTTAGCAGTTCTTGAAATGGATGACGCTGGAGTAGATGCAGTGATTGAATTTGGGAACTCAGATACACTTAAACAAGGAGAAACAGTGATTGCTATTGGTAACCCTCTTGGTTTAGATTTTTATGGATCGGTTACAACAGGTGTTGTATCTGGTAAAGATCGTGCGATTCCAGTTGATTTGAATGGAGACCAAGTGGTAGATTGGCAAGCAGAGGTTTTACAAACAGATGCTGCTATCAACCCTGGTAACAGTGGAGGAGCTTTAATCAATTTAGCAGGTCAACTTGTAGGCATAAACTCGATGAAGATTTCTGAATCAACTATAGAAGGGATTGGACTTGCAATTCCTGTTAACACTGCAATACCAATTATTGAAGATTTAGAGCAAAACGGAAAAGTAAATCGTCCTTCTATGGGTATTACTCTTTTAGACTTAACCAATGTACCTGCATTCCATCAAAAAGAAACATTGAAATTACCTGCTGAAGTAACTACAGGGGTAGTAGTCGATGAAGTAGTTCCTAATTCGCCAGCAGAAAAAGCAGGAATGGAGACGTATGATGTCATTGTTGAAATGGATGGAAAGAAAGTAGAAGATACGATCGATTTACGAAAACATTTATACAATGAAAAAGAAATTGGAGAAGACTTAAAAGTTAAAGTATATCGCCAAGGAAAAGTAGTGGAGCTTACATTGAAATTAGTCGAAACAGATGCATTATAAACATGTGGATAACTTTCAAATGTAAATAAAAGATTTACACAGCGAGTAGGATGAGAAAAGCTTGTCTTTCCTACTCGCTTTTTGTTTGTTAAAATAGGCTGTGGATAAGAATGTACGATTTGTGTATAACCCTGGAGAAAAATAAGATAATGAAAGGAAGCGAAAAATTGAGAATATTCAGTTGCGAAACGCATATAAATCAAGCTTTAGATATGTTTGTAGCAGAACAAAAAACCTTCCCTATGTTAGAACAATTAGCGGATGAAGAAAAGTTATCCACAAAATGCACATACTGTGATGTCGCAGCAGTATATATTGTAGCTGATGAAAAATAGAGCACAATATGTAGATAACTAATGTGGATATGTGGATAAGTAATGTGTATAACTTGTTTGTAAATGAAATGTAAAGGTGGATAACCTGTGAATATACAAATTATCTCGGTCGGAAAATTAAAGGAAAAATATTTGAAATTAGGAATTGACGAATACACAAAAAGACTAAGCAGTTACGCAAAAATAGATTTGGTGGAAGTGCCCGATGAAAAAGCGCCAGAAAACTTAAGTGATGCCGACATGAGAATTGTAAAGAAAAAAGAAGGAGAACGTATTTTAGCGAAAATCGGAGCAGATACATACGTCATTGCACTTGCTATCGACGGTAAAATGAAATCCTCCGAGCAGCTTGCAAGTGACCTGGAATCACTCATGACATATGGAAAAAGTAAAATTGCCTTTGTTATTGGCGGATCTCTCGGTCTACATGAGGAAGTATTGAAAAGAGCAGATGAAAAGTTGTCATTTGGGAAGATGACATTACCGCATCAGTTAATGAAGCTTGTGCTCGTGGAGCAGATTTATAGAGCGTTTCGGATTATTAAGGGAGAACCGTATCATAAGTGAGGTTTTTAGAAAAAGTTTGATGGGAGAAGTGCTATTTTGATTTTTGAGTGACTAGATGAACATTTGTAACATGAATGGTTGTTTTTGTTCAATCAGGATTTTCTTATCAAAATGAAAAAAATCCTGATTGAACACAACTACAAAAAATGGTTGAATCCTCCATATGCACTTTTGTTGACTTTAATATTCGCCTTTAATTACAAAAAATGAGCCTCGAATTGTTCCAGCAAGTTTAGACTTCTGCCTAGCAAACTTAAACTTTCCTTCTAATTCCTTTGGTACTTCCATCCCCTCAGAAAGCTTAAAACCAACGGCCCGTTTCTTAGGGTCATCAACCGTATACATGACGTTGATCGCAAGACCATCCTCATAAAAGACGTAGGCAAATTTGATATTTTCCACTTGAAAACGTGAAGTCTCTAAAGGTTTGGCAGCAAACTCAATTTCACGTTCTTCTTTCAAAATTCGGTTCACATAATCAAGGGTCTCCTGACTTTCGCTAGCAGGTACAACCGTAAATTCATGCTTATATTTGTTCATAAAGTAACGGGCCTCGTTCGCACGTAAACCAGCAAGCGCTTCTACTACAGGTGAAGACTCTAAATCAACCGTAGACACATTTTTAAAATCAACTACATAGGACATTTCCCAACCCTCCATTTATCTTTTTTTAACAACAGGAATCCACATTTCACCAAAAAGTCCAACCCTCTTTATAGTTTGCGGCTCTTCGGACGCAGCGCCCATGAAGCGATATTGAGTGCAGCGTATGAAAGAGGAAGGATAACATGAAACCCGTATTCACCATAATCGTTAGCAAACGCATGAGACAAAGCCGCACCAGTCATTAAAAAGAAGAGACCAGCGTGAGCCCATTCTTTAAGTCTAGGAAAGCGTGGCACGACGATAGCGATGACTCCAAGTATTTTCCAAGTCCCAAGAATATTCGTGATGTATAATGGGTAACCAATATTCGTCACTAACTCAATGTTTCCCCCCAATTGCATCAGTTGCCCGATACCACTTAACGTAATCGATCCTGCGAGTAGTAATGTGACTGACCAATATGCAATCAAATTTCCATTGAGCTGGGTTTCTAACTTCGCGGTTGTTTCCGCACCAATAACCTTACTCATTTGATCCCTCCTAATCATTGTTTTAAGTGAAAACTTATTAAACGTTACAAATTTTCTAAATAATCAACTCCTAAATAGACACCTCCCTTTATTTCCTAACAACAGGAATCCACATTTCACCAAATACTAAGCCGTTTCGCTGCCCCATCACAACAGCTGTATTTGGGCCACCAACATAGGCAACATTATTTGCTTCTGGCAAGGCTTCTCCAAAGGCAATGCCAGTAAGTTTGTTACTCAACTCTTCATCTGTATTCGCTTCCCCTTTAACAACGAGGTATTCTCCCTTAGGAAATTGGATAACTCTAGTTGCTTCAGGTAATGTTCCCTCTGTCATGACACCAGCATAATGCATCATCTTGTTATTCACGGCTTCGTTAACGACGAAAATGTATTCATTTGTGGCTAGGGCTTTTAACGTGTCAAGCCGTCCATCTTGTTTGACTGACTGCCAAAAGTCTGACTTTTCCTTGTTTATGCCAGCATAGTCTGTGTAATCGCTCGTAAGCTCAGTTCCCAAACCTAAAACGATAAAGCTGTCTTTTTCTTCTAAAGTATAATTTGCCATTTTCAAAACCTTCCTCTTTTTTAAAATTTATCAAATGATTTATCTTTTCACTTGATGAGTTTATAATAGTCTTTAATAGTGTCAAAAAATGATACTGTTTAGGAGGTCCAGATGAAAAAAGTTGAACGGATTAATATCATCATGCGGTATATCAACAACCGATCCCACTTTACAATTTCTGAGATCATGCAAGAATTTAACATCTCTCGTTCAACCGCTATTAGAGATATCAGAGAAATTGAAGCCATGGGGATGCCCCTTGTTGCTGAAGTTGGAAGGGATGGGGGCTATTTTGTCATGAACAATTCTGTCCTGCCCACTGTCCGCTTCACCGATAATGAGATTAAAGCTCTCTTTATTGCCTTTATGGCCACAAGAAATCAACAACTCCCTTATCTAAAGAGCCGTCAGTCTTTAGCTGAAAAATTACTAGGCCTCATTTCAGAAAACCAGCAAGATGACCTCGTTCTTTTAAATCAAATCTTGCTTTTTGAAGGAACTAACCCTAATAATCCCGACCTACTTGATCTGTCAGACCTCCCCCATCCTATTTTAGAAAAACTTATCCAAATCCTTCTTTTGGATCGCTATTTATTGATTACTATCGAAGAAGAGAAGATAGTAAAGACTTATCCAATTTATCTCTTGCACCTTTATCGTGAAAAAAGCCTTTGGCTGATTGAAGGATTTGACTTAAAAGAAGAGAATAGGGGGATTTTTCCTGTCGACAATCTCACCAATGTCGAGCCATACCCTACGAAAAAAAGATTAAGTAAGAAAAATATTTTAGAAAAACTAAGTAAGCAGGAAGAAGTAATCAACCTTGTCCTTGAACTTGGTCCAAAGGCAATTGCCCAGTTCAAAAAATACCATCCTTTAAAAGTTTCAATTTCCTATACAAATCCTTACCAAACCACAGCCATTCTAAAGACTTTTATCAATGTTAATAATTCAGGAGAATTGACCGAAATAACAAATTGGCTGCTTTTCCTAGGCGAGGATATCAAGGTCAGGGAAGTGCCAGAAGAAGTCTTAGAAGGTTTACATGAGAGAGTATGTTTATTCTGCCCTTAAGCAATGCGGTTAAAAGCCAAATAATTTTGAGCTTGGCCAATTGCAGTGCCTCTCAATTTTGCACACATTGGGGAGATATATACTTCTGATTAGTGTAAATACTTTGAGAGGTTAATAGCATTTTTATCAGTACTGTTCTTTATTGAATTTCTAGTAAAATCATTTTAACAAAAAAGGTAAAAACCTCATTTAGATGTGTTACGGTGAACCGTATCATAAAAAAGGCGTTTTTTTATTTGTTGAATAGATAAGCAAAGTATGCAAAATTCTTTATTTTGCATACTTTTTCGTATAGAAGGTATTTCGATATAATACGTTGAATATATATAATAAATATTTTTTTCTCTTTAGCAAATTTTATTAAACAAAATTCAAAATAACATTCTTATCACTATTAAGAACTATGGTGAGATCGGTTCTTTAATAATATGCTATATCGAAGGAGGCGTAGTATGAAGCAACTTTATATAAAGCAGAAGGTATTCAGTCTAAGTGGCAAATTTACGGTAAAAGATCAGCAGGAGAAGGATGTCTATTACGTGGAGGGCAGTTTTATGCAGATTCCAAAGACTTTCTCCATTATGAATACAACAAGAGATGAAGTCGCGCTTATTACGAAAAAGGTGTTTAGCTTTTTACCTAAGTTTTTTGTTGAGGTGAATGGTCGAGAGGTGTTAACGATTAAGAAGGAGTTTTCTTTCTTTAAAGCACGCTATACGATTGATGCTGCAGACATTGAGGTACACGGTAACTGGTGGGATATGGATTTTCAGGTTTTACAGCATGGTGTAGTCATAGGTAAAGTGAACAAGGAGTGGTTCACTTGGGGTGATAGCTACAAGGTTCAAATATTAAATGAGGAGATGGAGGCTATCATTATTGCGTTCGTTGTCGCAATTGATTGTGTGAAAGCTGACCAAGCAGCTGCATCCTCAGCAGCGGCGACCTAATGTAAGGATTTACAATGTAAAATGCTGACGCGTTTACTTTAGATATTCAAAATTATAAATAACAGTTGAAATACATCAAATAAGTAGGGAAATCATAAACGAATTCCCTCTTTTTTTATTGAGTTGTAATGAGAATATTTACATGATAACTGGATTAATTTTATAAAACCGCATTTAGAATACTTACGGTGAACCCTACCATAAGTAGGTGCGGTTTTTCTTAATAATAAATTTCCATTAAACCAACAGGGTACAAATAAGATAGTTACATAAATTTATTTAATTATGAGTTTATAGAGAGCATAGACTTTAGAAAAGTGAAGCAGATAGCTTCACTTTTTTTGTTTTATAAGACAGACCATAAGAGCAAGAATGAGGACGAAATGAAGATTGATTGCTTGTTAAAATGAATTCAACGAACATTAGGAGGAAATAAAATGAACAAGATTCAGGAATTCAAAGAGATGCATTTTTCAAATGATATATTATTTCTAGGCAACGCTTGGGATTTACTTTCAGCCTTAACACTTGAAAAAGCAGGATTCAAAGCCATAGGAACAACCAGTTGGGGTATTGCAAACTCACTAGGATTTTCAGATGGAGAATTAATTGATTTTGATAGACATCTAGGAATCCTCAAAACCATAGTAGAGAATGTGAAAATTCCTGTTTCAGCCGATATTGAGGCTGGGTATAGCGAAGACACTAACATGATTATTGATAATGTTTTAAGGACGGCCGATGTGGGGGTAGTGGGTATCAATATTGAAGATTCATTGAAAAAATCAATTGGCTTAAGAGAGGTTTCAGCGCACGGTCACCTTCTGGAGAAAATAAGGATAGCATTGGACCAGAATGGTTATAAAGATTTTTATATTAACGCTAGAACAGATACTTATTTTCAATTGCAAAATCCTATAATAGAAACAATCGAACGAGGGAAGGCATATGTTGAGAGTGGCGTTAGTGGGATTTTTGTTCCTGGCTTGAAAGAGCATGACGAGATCAAAGAAATCACCATGAATGTAAATGCTCCACTAAATGTATTATCTTTACCTGGACTAACAAATTGTAATAAGCTTAAAGAATTAGGCGTGAGGAGATTTAGTTTTGGGAATGCCCTATCTGATAAAGTAAACGCTTATTTAGAAAAGAATGCGGATGAATTACTAGCGTATATGGATACTTCTCATTTGTATGAGAACTAGTATAAGTGCAGAAAGGATGGTGGAATAAATGGTGATAAAAATCAACCTTTCATTTGAAGAGATGTGGGAGAAAATTATCGCTTGTGATCGTAAATATGATGGTCTATTTTTTACGGCGGTAAAAACAACGAAAATTTACTGCCGTCCTTCTTGCAGATCAAGGAAGCCCAAAAAGGTAAATGTGGAATTTTACTATGAGATCAATGCAGTTGAAGAAGCAGGTTTTCGCCCTTGCAAAAGATGTCAGCCTGAAATTGAACAATCACCACATATTGAGATTGTTAAAAAAATTATTACGCTTCTAGTCAATCATTATAAGCAAAAAATAGTATTAAAAGATATAGCGGATCAAGTCGGTTTAAGCCCTTATTATCTAGAACGCTTATTAAACAAGAAACCTCCGAAACTCCGCGTACTTATCTGGAAAAAATACGCATCGATAAAGCAGCCTATCTTCTTAAAAGTACAAAAATGTCGAACCTTGAGATTTGCTATGAGGTCGGCTTCCAAAGCCCTTCCAATTTTTATAAAGTGTTCCGAAGTTTTAACAACTGTTCACCTAGCGAATATAGAAAGGTGATTCCAAAATGAATTGGACTGATCACGAATCTTATATAAAAATTGTTCCTCCAAATGAATTTATTTTTGATGAGTGTTTAATTTTTTTAGGGAGATCTAATCAGGAAGTGCTTCATCAAATAAAAGACGGAGCTGTATATAAACTAATAAAAATTAAAGACGCTAGTGAAGGATGGTAGGCATATGCTACCTATTATCTTTGGAGGTCATTATTATGACGAAAAAATATAGATTAGACTATGAATCACCGATTGGCATAATAGAAATAATTGGTACTCGTGAAGTTATCAATTCTATACTGTTTTCTGAAGAGGATAATAAAGAGAATTCATTACAAGCTGAAACCCCTCCGCTTTTAACAGAATGCTACAACCAACTTGACGAATATTTTAGGGGACTTCGCCAAGAATTTACATTCCCATATCAATTTGAAGGGACTGACTTTCAAAAAACAGTATGGAACGATTTAACAAAAATATCTTACGCTAATGCGGTATCTTATAAGGATATAGCTATTTCCATCGGAAATGAAAAGGCAATCAGAGCAGTAGGGAGGGCAAATGGGAAAAACAAGTTAAGCATTGTCATTCCTTGTCATCGAATTATCGGTTCTACAGGAAAATTAACAGGTTATGCAGGTGGTCTATGGAGAAAGGAATGGCTGCTTAAGCATGAAAAATCTATTAGAAGTATCAAGCCTTAAAAAGTATCTTACCATCGGTGTCCATTTTCTTAACGATCAACCTTTATATATAAATATCTACTAAGGGTTGATCGTCAAGAATGCTTTCTTATTGGGAAAAGGTTAGTACCGAGTTCATTTAATCCAATAGCCACTATAATAATAGCCGTGCCTAACCACTGAAGCGGAGTTACTGCTTCTGACAAAATAAGGCTAGCTGATAGAATTGCGATAGGTAATTCAATGGATGTTAATATATTTGCGATTCCTCCCGAAACTAAAGGTGCACCAACCGCGAAAAATAATGGTGGTAGGACTGCTCCAAATAAAGAAACCCCTACAGCAGCAGTGAATAACTCTTTCTCCAATGGCAATACAGAGGGAATCTCATGCATAAATAGGATAAATACTAAAATGGTTGATCCTGTTACCATAAATGAGCTCCGCATCCATGGATCCACATCGACAGCGACCTTTCCACTGAAAAATATAAATCCAGCATAAGTGAATGCGGATAGAATTCCAAAAATGAAACCTTTAATAGGAAGGCCTTGTATCTCCCCATTTAAAACATTTGAAGCAAAAAAGACCCCGACTAGGATCAAAATAATGGACAATACTGTTACAGGTGCGGGTTTTATTTTGCTGAAAATCCATTCTAAAATGATCCCTATCCAAACGAATTGAAACATTAAAATGATGGCCAATGAAGCGGGCAAATATTGCATCGAACCATAATAAAAAATACTTGTTAACCCGATAAAACAACCGGTCATCATTATTTGAAGAACTTTCTTCTTATTAAGTCCCTTGATGCTAGAGCGTTTCAATAGCGTAAAAGACCATAATAATATAAAGGAAATCGTCATTTGAACGATATTGATTTGGCCAAGTGTGTAACCGTAGCTAAACCCCAATTTAGCAAATATAGGTGTAAAACCAAAAAATGATGCACCTAATAATATATATAAAATACCTTTATTTAATTTCATTGTGAGACCTCCTTGGTGCTTAAAAACAACCATACTATTATATCATAAATAAGGAAGAAAATTGGCTGTGACTATCCCAAATCATTTATGAGCATTAGACTAACTCTTTACTATTTTTTACTTTTCATACGCTCAGGTGAGAGTAGCTTCAGACAACTCTTCAGTATGTAAAAAACTCGAAAAGTAATTCAGGAATTAGATAGGAAAGCTCATTGAATTGAATAACCAAAGAATCTCATTTTTTTTAGTCACGTAGAACCGCACCATAATCATAGATAAGTTTTCATTAATAAAGCCGAGTTCTTAAAAGGAACGAGGCTTTATAACTTTTCTATGGAAATAAGGTGCTGAAATGGATTGGACATCAATTCATGTATGATATAGACGTCCAACATGAGAAACTACATTCAATACAATTTAATTTAAATGAAGAAATCTATTTATTAATAGGAAAACTCTCTTCTTATTAATTTTTTATGTTAAGGTAATAAATAACAAAAGATTAATTTTTGAAATTTACTAAGTTAGATAGATCTAGATTTTATTTCATGATAATCTACGTGATTATATATAGATCAATAAAAAAAAGAGGAAGTACCAGTTTGCATGAAAAATAGTAAAATAAAACTAATTTTAATATTATCAACGGTCTTATTATTATTGTTTACAAGCTTAAATGTCTTTACCTCTTATGTGAAGATGAAAAGGACCGTTGAAGAATCAATTGGAAGCCAAAGTCTGGAAGCAGCAAAGTCTATTGCGTCAACGTTAGATATAGAAACATATGAGCAATTTTTGAAGGACCCCGTAAGAAACGAATATTATTGGGAATTGAGAAGCTACTTAAATGATGCAAGAGAAAAACTGGGTGCTTTATATGTGTATACATTGAAAATTGATAATCCAAAGGTATCGAAAGCAATGATAGCTGGAGTACCTCAGGAAATAGAAGAGGGCTTTATAATTGGAGAAGCTTGCACAGTACCAGAAAAGCAGGTAAAAAGAGCCTATGAAGGAAAGACATATGTAACCGGTGTAATTGAGGACCCCATTTATGGTTCTTATCTTTCTGTTGGAGTACCGATAAAGGATGAAGCAGGAAAGGTGATAGGCTACTTAGGTATCGATCTAAGTGCCGATACAATCAATGACATAAAAAGAGAAGTATTGGAAAATAATCTCTTTCTATTCATTTTTAATGGTGTATTTATTTTGATTGTAGTAGGATCTTTTTTATTTTTACAAAGATGGTATCAAAAAGAAGTGACGAAGGAGATAGGGGATACAGAAGATACATACCAAGCAGAAATTAAAACATTAATCACCTCTGTATCGTCTTTAAAACACGATTTCACCAATCATATTCAAGTATTACACGGACTTCTTCAATTAGGTCAACATGGCCAGGCGCAACAATATCTCTCATCACTTTCTAAAGAAGTTCAAGCTATCGAATCTCTAAAATATAATATTGATCACCCTGGTTTATCTATATTATTACAAACAAAGAAACTGGCTGCACAAAATTATAATATTGATATGGATTTTACGATTTCTGATGATGCATTCAATAAAATTAAAACAACAGATTTAATCAAAATATTATCGAATTTAATAGATAATGCTATGGAGGCAACGATAGAATTACCTGAGAGTGAACGTAAAATTACGATTTTCGGTGAAGCAGATGAGACGCATTATGTATTTATGATTACAAATACAGGAACAAAGATTATCGAAAATGAACATATTTTTAAACGGGGGTATTCAACAAAAAAAGGAGAGAAGGGAAAAGTCAGAGGGCAAGGTTTATTTATAGTAAAAGAAATAGTGAAAAAATATAATGGAAAAATCTCAATTGATTCAGATGATTTAGAGACTATTGCGATTGTGAAAATTCCTCTAAGATAATTTTGAAAGAAAATGTAAGCTTGGAACTTAGCTGATAAAATTTCCTTACTTTAGAGAATTATTTATAGTTGAATTCTTCCATAATATAAAGCTCTTGAATGTACAAGGCAGTGCGCTAACATATGTGTGCACTGCCTTGTTTATGCGTTTAAGGATACTAACGATGTTTTTTTATATAACAACTAACACCAAACGATTATTTTATAAGGTGTAGTTTGGGCGGGGATACTCCTTGTGGTAGGACCATAGATAACTATTAGATTTCGGTTTGCAGGGCTTCTTGTAAAAGCTTGCCCATTTGTTAATAATATTTGAGCATATGGTGAAATATTTAATTTTAATTGACCATCACTACTCTCGAATTGACTATTAAAGTAATCTACTTTTACATTTTGATTAGGATTATCTTTTACTACAATAAGGGCCCGATATTGCGGTGGGTAAATAAGAGGAACAGGGGCATTTCCATCATAGTATCCCGTTACGGTATCTCCTACAGCTACCATTACATTGTCAACAAAGTAAGTAGTGGGTGACACCACGAAATTTACTAAAGACCCGTTTCCGTTATCTACTGCCATTAATGTATAACAACCTTCCCCTTCCCCATTAAGCCCTATCATAAAATCACTAATCATGGTAACGGTACCACGAAAAGCTTGAAAATTTACCATACACCAGCCTCCATCACTTTTATACGTATACCTATATATGCTATGCATACCTAATACTTTGTGCTATTCGTAAAAAATATAGATAGGAAGTAGTGAAAGAGGGAGAATTGTTTCTAAATTACCTTGTAATCTTTTAATTAATTCAAGAAGTTACCCTAATTTCGGGATTTTTCAAACGTTTCCGAGCGGAGTTGCTATCTACATTAATTTGGATATGCTCCATGGCCTTTGCTAAACCGTATATAGGCATATTTCCATAAACGGATTCATAATTTCCTGGTTTTACTTCGTAGGTTTCGTGATAGATTCCAACAGCATCATTATTTCCGATTTTTTTATTGAAGTTTTTCCAAGCAGTCAAATGCCGCTCATTTTTAGCATATTTCAATAAGTCCTCTGTTGAACGCCAATATTGAATCATAACAGTCGTTTTTAGTCCAAAATAGCTTTCCATAGATAAAAAACCTAAGTCTTCTTTGTGTGTATAGAGCTCTCTAATCATCCCAGGCATTGCATTAAATACAGGTAGCCATTTGTTCAGAGCAAATGGTTTGTTAATCCTCATTCCTATTAGAAAAACGACAACCGGATCACTGTTTTCGGTTGTATAACGCCCTGTATAAATCTGTTTCTTCATTTCAATTCCCCCTTGTTTTCTAATTGTTTGAGAGTATCGATACACCATTCAATTGCAGCTTTTGTTATTCGTTTACCATAATCCAATGTAAATAACCAATACTTTAAATCATCTCCAGTATTATGAGTGGAAATAACTTGTTCAATGTTTTCATATGTTTGGTAACGTATTTCTAATTTCTCCTTATAGTCGTTAAGAAGTAATATTGAATGCTCTATACTTTGATTTCTTCCAAAGAATAATTTAAGTAAAACTTCATTTCTCTCTATTGGTATTTGTTCAATTGGTTGTTCCAGCCAAACTTTTAACGTTTCAATACCTTTAGAAGTGAGGGAGTATTCTTTGCGGTCCGGCTTCCCATCTTGAGCAGAAATATCGACCGTTGCCAAACCTTCGTCAACAATTAACTTTAAGGTAGGATAAATCTGACCGTAACTAATTTTCCAAAAATGATTTAAGCTTTGATCGATTAGTTGTTTAATTGCATATCCAGACCTACATTCTGTTGTTAAAATTCCAAGAATCGCATATGTTGTGTGATTATATTTTTTCATCCATTCCATCCTATCTAAATGATATGTATCTTTTAGATATATAATACTTTATTTTAAATAATAAAGTAAAGTTCTAATTATCAGAAAAAACAGTGAGGAATTTGAGACGAAAGAAATTTCGATGAATAATGATTTGTAGTAATAAGGTTGGTACACGGTTACAAAATTCACTCAGAAGCTATCGTATGCTTGGTTTCAGCCTTTGCTTACGAAAGTATGTGCCAAATGACAGTCCAAACATTTTAAGCTATAATTGAAAACGTTGTGACCACCCTTCACCTACTAGAAAGGGGTTTTTTTATGATTAAATTACATAACGTCGGTAAAAGCTTTTCAAGGTTTCAGGCTATTAAATCTGTGTCCTTAACGATAGATAAAGGGGAGATTCATGGAATTATTGGAGCTAGTGGAGCTGGTAAATCCACCTTGCTGCGGCTAATGAATTTGTTGGAATTCCCAGATGAAGGTGAAGTAGAAGTGAATGGTCAAAAGTTAACAAATTTGAGCAGCAAAGAACTTCGACAAGCACGAAAATCAATCGGGATGATCTTTCAACATTTTAATCTAGTGGCGAATAAAACGGTTTACGAGAATGTAGCTGTACCTCTAGAGTTGGCAAGCTTTCCAAGAAACGAACGCAAAAGTCGAGTAGTGGAGTGTCTACGATTTGTTGGTCTGGAGAATTTGATAGACAAATATCCTGCACAATTAAGTGGTGGACAAAAGCAGCGCGTTGCCATTGCAAGAGCATTAGCGAATAAACCCCAAGTTTTGTTGTGTGATGAACCGACTTCTTCGCTTGATCCAAATACAACTGCTGAAATATTAGAGGTATTAGAAAATATAAATAAAAACCTCGGAGTTACAATTGTCATTGTCAGTCATGAGATGGAAGTGATTAAAAGTATATGTAATCGCGTAACTGTAATGGCTGCAGGGGAAATATACGACACAGTAATAATCGAACCAAAAAGGATTCAACTTATAGACAATAGTCCAAGATACTTTGTAG
The DNA here is from genome assembly GCF_001278755.1 of Bacillus sp. FJAT-22090. GTDB lineage: Bacteria > Bacillota > Bacilli > Bacillales_A > Planococcaceae > Psychrobacillus. Next base: position 3,236,234 of record NZ_CP012601.1, read on the forward strand.
AACAATTAACAAAGGATGGTGAGATGGACAATGCCTGATATATTAGTTCAATATGAAGCTGAAATATGGGTGTCTATTGGAGAAACCTTTGTAATGGTTGGTATGTCTATTTTAGCTGCAGTTTTATTTGGCCTCCCAGTTGGGACTTTACTTTACCTTTGCAAGAAGGGACAAGTTCTTGAGAATCGGTTTGTTTTTTCGACTTTAAATTTATTAGTAAACATTACTCGTTCTTTTCCTTTTTTGTTGTTAGTAGTTTTTTTAATCCCATTTACAAGACTAATTATTGGGACAGCAATTGGCACAGCGGCCGCAACAGTTCCGTTGTCAATAATAGCTATCGCACATTATTCACGGTTAGTAGAGCAATCTTTGTTGGACGTACCAAGAGGCGTAATGGAAGCAGCTATTTCAATGGGTGCTTCTGTTAAGGAAATTATATTTAAATTTCTTTATGTGGAAGCTCGTTCGGGACTTGTTCTCGGTTTAACAACATCGATTATTAGTTTTATTTCATATTCGACAATTATGGGGGTTGTCGGAGGTGGTGGTATAGGAGATTTTGCTATTCGGTACGGATATCAACAATTCAAAACAGAGTTAATGATTTATATGATTATCATTATGGTCATACTGGTACAGCTCATCCAATTTATCGGAACAACTGTATCAAGAATGATTGATAAAAGATAAATACCAGGAGGAAGAAAATGAAGAAAATAATTTTTCTAATTACAATGCTAATGTTAATTTTAGCTGGTTGTGGGCAAGAGAATGAGGCGAAAGATAAAGAAAATGTAGACAAGGTTCAAGAAGAAGTAACATTGAAAGTAGCTTCGTTAATTCCACCTATGACGGAAATCCTTGAACTTGTTAAACCAAAACTAGCGGAGGAATCCATTAATCTTGAAATTGTTGTACTAAGTGATAATGTTCAACCTAACAGTGCTTTAGCGGCAGGTGAAGTGGATGTGAACTTCTTCCAACACGTTCCTTATATGGAGGAATTCAATCGAAACAATGATGCAGAACTAGTTCCAGTTGTACCTATATACTTTGCGAATTATGGCGTATATTCTAAAGAATATAAAACAATCGACGAACTTCCGGAAGGTTCCGTCATTGCCATTGCAAATGACGTTTCGAATATAGATCGTTCTTTGGCTTTGTTAGCTCAACATGGTGTAATCACTTTGCAAGATAAAACAGGACCATACTACACGAAGGCTGATATTGTGGACAACCCTAAAAACATAAAGTTTGAGGAAGTCGATTTGTTAATGTTAGCGAGAATGTACGATGACGCAGATGCAGTAATCATGACACCTGCTTATGCTGCACCACTTAATTTGACACCAAAAAGTGATGCACTACTAACGGAAGGTGTAGAAAATGACTTTGCGATTACTCTAGTAGCACGCAAAGATAATGCTGATTCAGAGGCGATCAAAAAGTTAGCAGAAGCAATGACGAGTGAAGAAGTACGCGAATTTTTAAAAGAAAACTATGATGAAACTGCAATTCCAGCATTCTAATACAGTTATAAAGAAAGGGTCTATTCAAGTTGTTTATGCAACTGAGAGTGGACTTTTTTTTATAAAACTGTAAGCGAGACCGATAAGAACAATATTAGTTTGAAAGAACTTGGAATATGTTTCAAAAACCTGTAAATATTTTATGAGCCGCAAGTACTAAAATGTTCTCAATGCTTTCTGTTTAAGCATTAACTGACAAAATGTACACCTATTTTACGACATAATGTTATATAATGAATACGTAGTATTTTAAAGTTCATTCAATAACTAATAAAATACTATCAGAGGTTTAACTAGCTTTTAATTAATTTTATATTATATAGTGGTAAATATTTTAATTTTCGTCGAACGATTAAATAGAATACGTTAAGTTTAAAATGGATACAGAAATGGTGTGTTCCGAAGTCTCGCATTTGCTTGTTGTAGGGAACGCTTTCATTCTTTCTGCAAATCTAATAGTATAAGGATGGTAAAAATGACTAACAAACAAACTAATACAGACGTTATTTTAATTGGTGCCGGAATCATGAGTGCAACTTTGGGATCAATACTGAAGGAGTTAGCACCAGAGTGGAAAATTAAAGTGTTTGAGAAACTTGCAAACGCTGGAGAAGAAAGTTCTAACGAATGGAATAATGCGGGAACTGGGCATTCTGCACTGTGCGAGCTTAATTATACAGCCGAAAGAGCGGACGGATCTGTAGATATTAGCAAAGCTATTACTATTAATGAACAGTTTCAGCTTTCAAGACAGTTCTGGTCTTTTCTTGTAAAACGCAAACTAATCAGTAATCCGCAGGACTTTATCATGCCAATACCTCATATGAGTTTAGTAGAAGGGGAGAAAAATGTAACGTTTTTGAAAAAACGTTTTGAAGCGCTAACAAACAATCCCCTGTTTCAAGGAATGGAATTTTCCGATAACCCAGAGAAGCTGAAAGAATGGATTCCCCTTATTATGGAAGGTCGTACATCAAATGAGCCGATTGCTGCAACAAAAATCGACTCAGGAACGGATGTTAATTTTGGCGCACTGACACATATGTTGTTTGACCATTTAACAAACCATAACGTAGAGTTAAACTACAAACATACAGTCAAGGATATTAAACGCACTAGTGACGGCTTGTGGGAAGTAAAAGTGCATGATATAGATAGCAATAAGATTGAATATCATACGGCGAAATTCGTCTTTATCGGTGGTGGGGGCGGAAGTCTGCCTTTATTACAAAAAACTGGTATTCCAGAATCAAAACATATTGGTGGATTCCCAGTAAGCGGATTATTCTTAGTATGTAACAATCCAGAAGTTGTAGCACAACACCATGCAAAAGTATACGGAAAAGCTAAAGTTGGTGCTCCGCCAATGTCTGTTCCGCATCTTGATACAAGATATATCGACAACAAAAAATCATTGCTGTTTGGACCGTTTGCGGGCTTCTCACCAAAGTTCTTAAAAACAGGGTCAAATTTTGATTTAATCGGTTCTGTAAAACCAAATAATGTCTTTACTATGTTGGCAGCAGGTGCAAAAGAGATGTCGTTGACGAAATACCTCATCCAGCAAGTTATGTTATCAAATGAACAGCGTATGGAAGAATTAAGAGAGTTTATTCCGAACGCAAAGAGCGAAGATTGGGATGTAGTAGTAGCGGGTCAACGTGTGCAAGTGATCAAAGATACGGAGGCTGGAGGTAAAGGAACACTTCAATTTGGTACGGAAGTTGTTACTGCTGCTGATGGCTCGGTAGCTGCATTGCTAGGTGCTTCTCCGGGTGCTTCTACTGCTGTACACGTAATGCTTGAAATCATTAATAAATGCTTCCCACAACACATCAAAGAATGGGAAGAAAAAATAAAAGAAATGATTCCTTCTTATGGTATGTCACTAGCGGAAAACCCAGAGCTTCTTCAAGAAATTCATACTTCAACAGCTGAGACGCTTCGTCTTAGTGACACGGAGCTAGTCAATAGTTAATTCTAGGGTGTAGTAAAAAAGGTATCGAATGAAAATAGATTAATAAAAAAAAGAGGGAGAATGCTTGTTTTACAAAGCATCCTCCCTTTTTCATGCAGTATAAAATGATGTTAAAAAAACTACATAGTTGTTGTAATCTTTTTAATACCTATTTAAAAAGTGGAATTCTTTTCAATACAACACAAACTGGAATGGCGATGATAATCCCCACTACATTTTGAACGATGTTTCCAGGAATTGAAGCCACTGGTATAACCCAACTACCATAAAGAACGACTTCACAGATGTAATAAACACCTAGCATAACTGGAATTGAAACGATAGTAGCTAGTAGATTGAAAGCAATACTGTTTCCATCGCGACCGAACGACCACGCTATTTTTCCAACTATATAACCTTGCAAGCCACGTGCCACAATCGTGAATGGTGCCCACAATGTCCAACCAGATACCCAGTCAAATAACCCCATGCCTATAGCTCCGGCAAGTGCTGCTTTTTTAGGGCCAAATAAGATAGATGCTATAAAGAGCATAGCTGTTCCAAGATGCACTAGCCCTCCATTTGCCGCGATCGGTAGTTTAATATTTAATAAGAGCGTTGCAACGAAAACGAGTGCTATTAACATGGATGTTACGATTAAATCGAAAGTGCGTGCGTTTGAATAACTTGTTGTTTTTTGCATAGTCCTAAACCTTCCTTATCTTTACTTTGTAGGCATCGGGAAATAGTTACGCAAGGTTTCCTTTTTCCTTTAATTTCTTACTGATTAAAATTAGTTTTTAATTTACTGATAACATTAGCAAAGGATTGGTGTTTTTAAAAGTATCAATTTAGTGAAAATCATAGGGGTCAGTTTATACACATTATCGTTCCTATTTGAATAAGATGTCTAAGGGAAATACCTTATAGCTAGGAGTACGATAATGTGAATAGATGGATTGCGTTGCTTATAATTTTATGTTCAATAGGACTGGCGGGTTGTCTAGATAAATCAGTAAACGAAGAAGTAGAAACAAATAACCTTGAACAGAAACAACAACTGGAAGAAGAACAAAAAGAGCCTAACACTAATAACGAAGTAGAGGAACAGGAAACAAAGCCATTAGTTGTAAATATCATGGATCCAAATACTTCAAGAATAATTAAAACTGTGTCACCGAAAGATTTAGGTTATGAAGATGATTTTGAAACTTATAAAAAGGAAATTGAAAAATTAGCTTATGAGTTGGCAAGAGGCACAGAAACGGAAGCTGGTTATGACAAGAGAATGGTTCTTGATAAAATTGATGATAACGGTCAGGTGATTAAAGGAAGCCCAAGAATTATTTTAAAAGAAGATGAATTGGTAGAAAGGATTATAGAAGCATCTAGTACAGGCGAGGATGTTAAAATCCCCTTGTATGTGACAGAAAGTAGTTATGATGTGAAAGATATTCCTCATTTAGATGATGTATTAATTGCTTCTTATACAACTTATTTTGATGCCTCGGATGTAAACAGGAACAAAAATATTGAAATTTCAGCAAGAGCCATTAATGATGTGATTGTTGGAAGTGGAGATTATTTCTCGTTTAATGAGTTGACAGGACCGAGAGACAAAGCAAATGGATACCAACCAGCACCTGAAATTATTAATAAGAAACTTGTTATGGGAATAGGGGGAGGAGTTTGCCAAACGTCCTCCACTCTTTTTAACGTAGTTGATCAATTGTCGGTAACATATGTGGAAAGAAACCATCATTCTTTAGATGTGGGATACGTCCCAAAAGGAAGAGATGCAACTGTTTCATATGGTACATTAGATTTCAGATTTCAAAATACAAGTGGAGCACCTTTTTTAATAAAAGCAATCTTTGGAAGTAACTTCCTTACAATAGAAGTAAGAACTTCGGAGGAATATAGAGAAATGCTAGAATAAGTCTATAAAGAAAAAGATAAAAGCACATCAACTTTAAATGTTGATGTGCTTTTATTGGTCTGCTGATTTATAAGGTATTAGTAAGTTTATTGATAAATTCTAGGAGGGTATTTTGTATTTATTAGAGCAGAAAAATAGATCCTAAATATAGGAGGAAAAATGGATGCTAAAAATATTATATTAAGTCAATTAAGTGCCTGTTATAATCAAAATAATAGTTTGTATCGCTAAACAGTTCAATAAATGGACTTTCTGCTGATCATGCCATGGAAAAGCAATGAAACGGTAAATTCCATTTGGGAAATCGTCACTCATTTAGCAACGGTACTTGGTTCAACACAAGGGTTCATTAACCTTAATACTAAATATGAGAGTGGAGAATAAATGGATAAAATAATTCAAAATAAATTGAGAGAAATCGAAGAGAAGTTTCAAGTAAAGGTTCTATATGCTGTCGAATCCGGTAGCAGAGCTTGGGGCTTTCCTTCCAAAGATAGTGATTATGATGTTCGTTTTATTTATATTCATCAACCACAGTGGTATTTGTCTATCGATCCACAAGGAATTGGTGCTAAGAGAGACGTAATAGAGGTCCCAATTAACGATTTACTAGATATAAGTGGTTGGGAAATAACAAAAGCATTGCGTCTTTTTAGAAAAAGTAATCCCCCATTATTAGAATGGATGAGAAGTAATATAATTTATTATCAAATGTACTCCTTTATTGATAAGTTGCGAAAGTTAGAATCTGAAGTGTTCTATCCGAATCCTAGTTTGCATCACTACTTAAACATGGCAAAAAATAATTATCGAGAGTACTTACAAGGAACAGAAGTAAAGATTAAAAAATATTTTTATGTACTTCGACCTGTATTAGCTTGTAAGTGGATTGAAGAATACAAAAATGTTCCCCCAATTGATTTTCATGAATTATTGCAAAGTATGATTCCAGCTGGTGAATTAAAAAATGAAATTGAACATCTTTTACAAAGAAAGATAATAGGTGATGAATTAGATATAGAACCACAAATCAAAGTAATTAACGAATTTTTAGACAGCGAAATGATACGTCTTGAAGCATACATTAAAACTATTAAAGTTGAAGTGGAGGACCCTACATTAAAATTAGATAATTTGTTTAGAGATACATTGAAAGAAGTTTGGTGATAAAAAAACGTGTAGAATTTAGTTTACGTGCCAGGTACATAAGAATATATCCTGGCACTATTTTTATATAAATATTAATAAAAAACTTTTTTGTGAAGAATGTCTAAGGCTTTTTCAATTTCCTCTAAATCTTCCTTAGAAGCATCTTTAATTCTTTTTAAAAAATCAGACTCTATCAATTGAAACGCAGAATTCATCATGGTTTCGCCCTCTTTAGAGAGTCGGATATACTGTTTTCTTCGATCCTCTATATCCCCAAATTTATCTATTAAATTTTTTTCACTCAATTTTTTGAGCTCTCGACTTGTATTGGGCATTGACATATACTGACAATCACTAATTTCGCTTGGGGTAACAGGCTGACTGACATATACATATTCAAGAATATTATATTGCACGGGTGTGATTGTATCTAACTTTGCATTTTTTGTTAACTCGTGTGTAACGCGATGAACTGAAGTTGTAAACGCCACAAATTTATGAAAAAGATTATTTTTGTTCATATTTATCACCTCTAATTAAAAAGATAGCAAAAATGTTGTCATAATACAATTATCATTTGACAACTAAAATAATTGAGTTTATTATTTACTTATCAAATGATAAGTAAGAGGTGAGCTTAATGAAAATGCTAATTATTTACACACATCCAAATCATAGAAGTTTAAGCTATTCATTTTTGCAAAAAGTATTAAAAGGAAGTAGTGAAAGTCCTGTTATAAGTGAAATACAAATATTAGATTTATATGAGGAAGGATTTAATCCAATCCTCGAATTCAATGAGTCAAAACGAAGACGCGATATGCATAGCGATTCAAACTTTGAAAAATATAGGAAACAATTGCTGTGGGCGGATAAGATTGTTTTTATCTATCCAATTTGGTGGGGAAGGCCACCAGCAATGCTTATGGGATATATAGATCAATTATTTGCTTCGAATTTTGCTTATAAGGAGAAGGGAGGGCTTTTACCAGAAGGACTTTTGAAAGGAAAGTCTGTAGTTTGTATTTCCACTATGAAAGGTCCTACGAATTATCCGTTATTTCTCTTAAACAATAGTCATAAAATTTTGATGAAAAGAGCATTATTTAATTTTGTGGGGATCAAAAAAGTGAAATTTTTCGAATTTGGTAATATGGAGAGTCCAAAGGGCAATCATGCGAAAAAATTAGAGAAAATTTATTCGTATTTCAGAAAAATAAATTAGTGACTACTTAAACTACTTAAGTAAAAAAATAGATGCTCCTTTTTAAATCGGCATCTATTTTCACTATATTATTTTTCGAATTTTATCGCTAATGGACGTTTTTAGGATAATCCCTTTTTAATCGTAAAATTATCATATAATAATGTCCAGTTTTGAGGGTATGGATAACCTAAAGCCCAGTAACTGATACCGCGTAGATTATGTTGTTTGGCCAAGTCAAACTTGGCTTGAGCGCTTCGTGCATCTTCAAACCATACTTCATGACGACGGCCTTGCTCATCTACATAGCGGAAAAATGGAGACTGTGCGGTTGTATCATATTGAATGACTGTACCATATTTTACAGCTCTTCTTATAGCCTCTTGAGGACTAAATGTTTCTGCTTCTTGACCTTGAACGTGGGGGAGAAGCCAATCCCGGGCATAAATTTGAAAGCCTAAAAATATTTTTTCAGCAGGCATGACAGATAGGGCATATTCTACAACTCTTCTCATTTGGTTAATAGGAGAGATTGCTTGTGGAGGTCCTAATCGATATCCCCATTCATATGTCATCAAGACCACAAAATCTGCAATCCTCCCATGTGCCTCATAATCGTGCGCTTCGTATAATAAACCACCTTGTGTTGCACTGGTTTTTGGTGCAAGAGCAGTCGATACCAAATATCCTTTCGGATGAAGCCGATCAACAGCCAATTGAAGAAAAGTGTTATAATTCTCACGATCTTCAGGTAATACATTCTCAAAGTCAATGTTTAGTACTTTATATTCTTTGGCATCCATTACTTGTAGAACGTTGGTAATTAACTTTTCTCGTAAATCCGCACTCGACAAAATAACATGTGCTAAATTGGATCCAGCTTCTGTTGAGGAGAAATTCGTAATCGACATCATGGGAACTATATTTTTAGAAATTGCTGAATCGACCATAGCCTGATCATTCATCATTTGTAATGTTCCATCTTCCTTAATCATATAAGCAAAGGGACTAAAATAAGTGAGGAGAGGACCAACCTCATTCAGTGAATTGATAGCATCTTCGTTTGATTGGTACGAATAGGCATTTACTTCTATAGTCGGCTTTGGTCTGGGAATAACTAAGCGCATTCCAGCATATATCAAATTCGGGTTTTCTATTTTGTTTTCAATAATAATTGCTTGAATTGTAGTACCGTGCCGGTTCGCAATTTGCCCTAACGTCTCTCCCGGCTGCACTATGTGTATTATAGGTGGAATAATTAGTTTTCCACCTGGGTACAGAGCGTTTGGATTTGTTAGATTGTTTGCTTGTATAATCAATTGAATAGTAACTCCATATTGCTGTGCGATCGACCATAATGTTTCCCCATATTTAATGATATGAGTTGTACCAGGTATAGGAATAACTAACGACTGTCCAATGATTAATTGATTTGGGTTTGGTAACCCATTTACACGTACAATCGAATTCATATTTACAGCATAACGGTTTGCAATTTGCCAAAGCGTTTCGCCTGCGCTTACCACATGAATAATTATAAAGACTCCCCCTAAACGATTTCATTAATGCATCATATGTAATGATTAATAAAAAGTGTATTTTTACAAAGCCGTTTAATGAAACTAGAGTGTGTAATTATAAATATAAAGCTGACAGAAAAATCCCCAATGACTCTTCATAGATTTCGTCAAACTGAGTAAGGGGTAGCGGATTTGTTCCTGTTCCAAGCTCGATAGTAAAACCAGGTCTTCGCCAATCCTGAATAAACCAGTCTTTATAACCTGCATAGCTTTCAATTGTTTGTATAGGCTCATAACCACTGACTCTACTAAATTCCATAGCAAGAACTTCCGTTTCAGGAGGCTCGAGGTCTTCAAATCCCCAATAAATAACTTCCCCTTGTGTATGGAAAGCAAGTACTCTTGCAAAATCCCTTCTTCTTGTTAGGTCTGCCATTGCAATAGCCTCTGGTTCGGACAATGGACTTTCCCCACCATAATCGCGTGGTCCCGGAGTTTTTGGATTGCGTGCTCTTTCCAAATCCCACTTAGCAGGAAATTGATCGTTCAGATCTACTCCACGTATATTTGCTTTCCATCCAGAAAAGTCCGAACTGCCATTATTCCATTCAATCACTCTACTACTCCATGGCTCATTTGTAGGAGGTCCATTTATGACCAAGTTTACACCATCCGGGTTCACCATCGGCACGATGGATAATGTGGTTTGTGTATATAAAGGGGATGTTTCAATACCTCGAATCGTATTTTGGTTTGTTAAGGATAGCAAATAATCATTTAAAAATGTCATAGTGATGGGAGTAGTAATCCATTCATTAGCATGAAATGAACCATTGAAGTGAACTCTTTTATCCCCATTTCCTATTAAAACCTCAGGTATTTCCCGATCTAATACAGTCTTTCCAATAGAAGAAACTTGCAGGAATGGGTATACAGTCTGTAATCGTCTTATATCGTTTCTCATTGTATCGTAGTCATAATTTTGCTTACCGTTTACAAGTCTCCAAGTAACTCTAAGAGGAACGCTTATGGTCTGCCCGATTTGGAGACGATTTGTACTAAGTCCAGGATTAACAAGTAGAATTGCATCGAGCGGAAGGTTTCGGTTTTGGGCAATGGACCAGATGGAGTCTCCAGGCCTGATTTGATAGTTGGTAACAACGTATCCCGGAATTTGTATACGTTGACCTATCGAGAGTATTTGGGGGTTAATGTTTCTATTAGAATCGTTAATAAGCTGTAGGGGAATCTTAAATAATTGGCTAAAATACCAAATTGAATCCCCGCCTCTAACATATACGTCCATTTCGTATCTTCCCTTCATTAAAATTTCACATTATATAAGAATATGAAATGGAAGAGAGTATTATGATTTTAATACTTTACGGGAATTAGAACGAAAGGAAGTAAAAAAAGCAATAATGACTGTGAATGAGTCAAGATTGCTTTTATAGATAAATTTAGAACATGTCGTTAAGCTCGGTATCTGAATAGACGGATATTAAAACAACGGCTTTGCTGCTACCAATATTTTTTACAATATGCGGCACGCCGAATGAGGCTGGCATTTTTTCCGACGAGCTTAATGTTTTTTTATTAACAATTAGTAAATAATCTCCTCTTCTTTAGCCAAGCTAAAAAAAAGATACGAGGAAGGTGATGACATATGCATTACGATTATAATGCTGGTGATATTGTCTATATATTTTACCGAAATCCACATATACAGGACGTAGCGAATATACAAGAAGCGGCTGTTGTAAACAACCCGGAAAACCCGGAAGAATTAGCGCTTTTTCTTTATGAAACATATTACCCTTTAACTACTGAAATGGCCATTTATGCAAATGAAACAGATGCTGAACAAGCGTATCGCCAGTATTTTCATTAAAGGGAGATAGGACATGAGAATACCATTTACACCACAGCTAGTATATTTTGAACCGAATGCATTGGAATATCCACTTGGCCAAGAACTAAAAGAAAAATTTGAAAAGCTGGGGACAGAAATTCGTTATACGACTTCCCATAACCAGGTACGAAATTTACCTGGGGACAATGATTTTCAAAGATACCGTATTGCAAAGTCGACCCTAGTCGTTGGTATTCGAAAAACACTTAAGTTTGATACGTCCAAGCCTTCTGCTGAATATGCTATACCTTTTGCTACAGGGTGCATGGGGCATTGCCATTATTGTTATTTGCAAACTACTATGGGAAGTAAGCCATATATTCGTACATATGTGAATGTGGATGAGATTCTAGAAGCAGCGGATCGTTATATAGATGAGCGTGCGCCTGAAATCACAAGATTTGAAGCATCCTGTACCTCCGATATTGTAGGAATCGATCACTTAACACACTCTTTGAAAAGAGCCATTGAACATTTTGGTCAATCAGAATTAGGTAGATTGAGATTTGTGACTAAATTTCACCATGTCGATCATTTACTAGATGCCAAGCATAATGGAAAAACAAGGTTTCGATTTAGTGTAAATGCCGATTATGTCATTAAAAACTTTGAACCAGGTACGTCACCTTTAGAGAAACGTATAGAAGCCGCTGGAAAAGTAGCGAGAGCAGGTTATCCTTTGGGCTTTATCGTAGCTCCTATTTACCTTCATGAAGGGTGGGAGGAAGGCTACTATCATATGTTTGAACGCCTAAATGCAGAATTACCTATGGATGCACGAGATGATATAACGTTTGAATTCATTCAACACCGATTTACAATGCCAGCTAAAAAAGTAATTGAAAAAAACTATCCAATGACTAAACTGGAATTGGATGAAACTTCGAGAAGATACAAGTGGGGGAAATACGGAATAGGCAAATACATCTATCAAAAAGAGGAAGAAGAAGATATAAAAGAACATCTATATGGCTATATGGAGAAATTTTTCCCAAATGCTAAATTTGAATATTTTACGTAAATAATTAAAATAAGCACATCACTACGAAGTGAAGTGCTTATTTTTTTCTCATTATAAAGCTCAAATGTCTGCCACTTTTTTTGTCTTGTCGATAGGAGAATCCTTCTGGGCTTACAAATGTACAGGTAGGATCAATAGTAATGTTTTCAGATGGAATCCCCGCAAGCTCACACTGCTTTTTCACCGTTAGCTGGTTGTCGATATGATACTTGTTCGTTTGATTATTATAATAGATAAAATCATCCGCGTAGCCAAGGTCTTTAAATTTTACATATACATCTTTATCGACTTCAAATTTATCCTGGCTCAATGCTGCACCAATTTGGACTTGGAAATCACTCATTGTACAATGTTCCGCTTGTTTTAAATGCTTAAAAAGTTGCAAAGTAATTTCTTTGACTGTACCTTGCCAACCGGAATGAACAACTCCAACAAGATCATTTACTTCATTATAAAAAATCACTGGCACACAATCGGCCGTAAAGCTACATAGTAACAAATTTGGCTCGTAAGTATATAATGCATCTGTATCTGCAATGGCAGTATCTGATTGATAAGAACCAAGTCCTTTATCATCAAGTGTAACCCGATGGAAATTTGAGCTATGTGTTTGATTGGCACAAACAAAATCATCCAACTCACAATGTAAGGAAGCAGCTAACAGCTTACGATTTTCCAATATATTATTAGGATTTTCACATACATGAAGTGCCATGTTGTTTTTTTCAGGTTTGTTTTCATCCTTAAGGGTTATTCCCGCAATAAATTTTGCATTGTTTAAATATGTTTTCATATAATCACCTTGTTTTAATATATATTAGTGAACTGTTGATGTATAGGAAAGTTTCTTGAAAGTAGATATGAGACAAGCAAGGTATTTTTTTATGGCAAATCTTCACCAATTAAATTAAGCTTGCTACGTTGAATTTTATTGTGAGAGAAAAATGATGTATCTTTAATAGAAGATAAAATATATAGGTTATAGGTGAATGAAATGTTTTCTAAAAGCAACCTCTTTTTAAGTAAATTTAATAGAAGCGAAAAAATTATATTAATTTTTACGGCCATACTGACGACACTTGCAAGTGAAGTCAAGGTAGTGCCTTTTGAAGAAGAAGCATTTCGTTTTGGACTGGGGAGTGTTGCATTTTTTCTCCTTATTTTAATTTGGACACCAGTGTCCTATTTACGAACCGGTTTGGTTACCGGTATAACAGTAGTGTGTTTTCGTGTGTTGGAAGAATCGATGCTTGATGGCGTTCAAGTTGTAATCAGTTTGAAAAATAACTTCCCTGCATTTTTCTTTTACTTTGTATTTGCGATGGTATTAGACTTGATCAAAATAGAAAAGTATAAATCTTCTCCTCTTATTTTAGGAGCATGGGCAACCTTGTTAGAAGTGATTGGAAACGTATCGGAGCATGTTTTGAGACACGGGTTATTGCACCAAGACTTATTAAGTTTCAAGGATTTTGCTTTAATATGTGGAGTAGCTTTATTTCGTAGTTATTTTGTTGTTGGATTATATAGTTCTATTACAGTTTCGGAGCAAAAAAAACAAATGCAAGAAATGCTTGGTGTAGGTTCCGAACTATATGCAGAAACCCTTTATTTACAAAAATCCTTAAATCATATAGAGCAAATAACTGCCTCAAGCCATGATTTATATAGGCGTTTAAAAAAGAAAGAATTACATGACCTTAGTATTCAGGCATTACATATCGCACAAGAAATTCATGAGGTAAAAAAAGATTCTCAGAGGATTTTATCTGGGCTGACTAAAATAACGAAGCAACAAAAAGAAACACCTCTCTTTCTTTCAGATGTAATGGGCTTTGTTATTAGTGCAAATGAAAAATACAGTGAACTATTAAAGAAAAAGATTTCTTTTCAACTATCCATGTCCGTCGATTTTGAAACAGATAAGCAAATTCCTCTATTGGCCGTGTTAAATAATCTGACTGCCAATGCTGTTGAAGCAATTGTTGGTTCGGGTGACATTACGGTTACACTGTTTGAAGAATCTGAATTCACTTGTTTTGTTATGAAAGATACAGGTAAGGGTATTCTGAAAGAGGACGAGTCCATTATTTTCGAACCTGGATATACGACTAAATATAATGAGCAGGGAGTTGCTGCCACAGGTATTGGCCTGTCTCATGTAAGGGAAATTATTCAACAGTTGAATGGAACCATTCAAATAGAATCACCTCCAATTGGAACCATTTTTCGAATTCATATCCCTACGGAAAACATACGAAAGCGAGTGGAATAAAACTGCGTTATTTTATTGTAGATGATGATAAAGCTAGTAGAACTATGCTTAAAAATATAATAATTGATCATGAACTTGGCATTGTTATAGGTGAGGCAGTTAGTGGAGCGAGTAGCCTCTCAACTATTCTATCCATGCATCCAGATGTTGTGCTAATAGACTTATTAATGCCAGAGTTGGACGGTATTGAAACAATCGAACAGTTGAGAAAGGAAGGATTTCAGGGTCAATTTATTATGATTTCCCAAATAGTAAACAAAGAAATGGTAGGGGAAGCGTATGAAAAAGGAGTAGAATTTTTTATACATAAGCCTATTAATCGTGTGGAAGTACAAAGTATTTTAAAAAAGACAGCGGAACAATTTAAACTAAAAGATTCACTTCTAGCAATTCGACAATCATTAGAAAATATTGCTCCAGGCAAACCGATAAAGAGACAGCAAAATGTAAAAGAAATTGTATTGTCTATGTTAAATGATATAGGGGTAATTGGAGAAACAGGAAGTGATGATATTGTTTCGATAATAGAATATTTAATGGAGCGAGAGGAACTATCTGTTCAATTACCACCATTGAAGGACCTATACGAAATTGTTGCTTCCAAAACACATCCGGCAGATATAAAAAAGGAGAGTAGAGCAATCGAGCAGCGTATTCGTAGAACGATCCTATCTGCTATGAATAATTTAGCTTCTATGGGTTTAATCGATTATACGAACCCCAACTTTGAATATTATGCTCCTCGTTTTTTTGAGTTTCAAGAAATTAGAAATCAAATGAGACATATGAATGAAGAAACTGATGTAGCAACAAGAGTAAAAGTTAATATTAAAAAATTTCTTCAAGTGCTCTATTTAGAAACAAAGGATAAATACAATCAAAAGAAATAAATTTTGTTTTGTCGGATTACGTCGGATTTTGTAAGTTGCCTTTAATATATTCTAAAAGCTACTCCGAACGAGAGAAAGCGTTTTCAATATAAAAGGGGTGACGGATTCATGAAGAAAAAGTTTAAATTTACTCTGGCATATCAAATTTTAGTCGGATTAATATTAGGTATAGTTGTGGGAGCCATCTTTTTTGGTAATCCTGCTGTAGAAAAATATTTACAACCAATTGGTACTATTTTTATTAATATGATTAAAATGATTGTTGTACCGATTATTGTTTCTACGTTGATCCTAGGCGTTGCTGGAACAGGTGATATTAAACAACTAGGTAAGCTCGGTGGAAAAACAATAATATACTTTGAAATAGTTACGACTATCGCAATAGTTGTAGGCTTATTGGCAGCTAATATCTTTAAACCAGGTGTTGGTGTTGATATGTCAACTTTATCTAAAGGTAATATCGATCAGTATGTACAAACGAGTGAAGAAGTGCAAAGTCATGGATTTGCTGATGTAATTGTAAATGCTGTGCCAAGTAATATCGTTCAATCTATGTCAGATGGTAATATGCTTGCCATTATATTCTTTTCAGTCTTATTCGGTTTAGGAGTAGCTGCTATTGGGGAAAGAGGGAAACCAGTCCTTGCCTTTTTCCAAGGAACTGCAGATGCTATGTTCTGGGTAACTAATTTGATTATGAAATTTGCACCATTTGGTGTATTTGCGTTAATAGGTGTTACTGTTTCTAAATTTGGATTGGAATCTTTATTGCCACTCGGAAAGTTAATGATACTAGTTTACGCTTCTATGCTATTCTTCATTGTTGTTGTACTAGGTGGTATTGCAAAGTTAGTTGGTATCAATATCTTCCATCTAATTAAAGTATTAAAAGACGAATTGCTTTTAGCTTATTCTACATCTAGCTCCGAAACTGTTTTGCCGAAAGTAATGGAGAAAATGGAGAAGTTTGGATCACCAAAGGATATTGTTTCCTTTGTAATACCAACAGGATATTCTTTCAACTTAGACGGCTCCACGTTATACCAAGCGATTGCGGCAATTTTTATTGCACAGATGTATGGAATTGATTTGAGTATTATGCAACAAATTACACTCGTTTTAGTATTAATGGTAACATCTAAAGGAATCGCTGGAGTACCAGGAGTTTCCTTCGTCGTACTATTGGCTACTCTAGGAACTGTAGGAATCCCACTAGAAGGACTTGCGTTTATCGCTGGTATTGACCGTCTTCTAGATATGGCTCGCACAGTAGTAAATGTAGTAGGTAATGCATTGGCTACAGTCGTTATGGCTAAATGGGAAGGTCGTTTCGATAAAGAAAAAGAAGAAAAATACTATGCTTCTTTGGAAGAACTAGCATAATAAAAATAAGAGGGGCTGTCCTTAAAGTCATAAAAAATGACTTTTAAGGGTAGCCTCTTTCTTCATAGCTTTTATTAAAAAGTGCGATAGATTTCGGTTCCAGACGGATGCTTTCCGCGGGCGAGTGCCGAGCCTCCTCAGGCCAACATGATGTTGGTCATGAAGGCGTTGAGGCCCACAGGGATGTGGGTCATGCAATCGTTGTCGCAGAACGCGGCGAACTTAGATTGCCTTCCATTTGAAGAGGCGGCCTTAGCCTTCCTTCCTCTCTAACGCTACGTGCGGGGTCTCGGACTGTCTCGCTTCCCGCAGGAGTCACCGCCTGAAACGAAAATCCATTACTTCATTCAATCAACAATATAATAAAACGGGATAGTATACAAAAAAACCGCCAAATTTCTTATAATGTAAGTGACCAAACCAACAAAAAGAAACGGCGATTTTTTATGTGCAATCCAATGATTACTACTATAAATTCTAAAATGACAATTCCTACCCATGTTCAAACCATATAACAATCATCAAAGTATGGTGATTTTCAACTTACAAGATCTAATCCCTACTCATCATATTGAAAGTAGCAGGCATTCGTCTCGCTTCTATTTTAGGAACTTATTGAACAGCCTCTTATTTTTACAGCCTTCTAGCAGATAAGCAATTGATGGACGAACCAGCTTTTTAGTATTACTACCAGATAACTTTCCAATTACGGTTAACTGTTGCCTTTATCGTTTTTCGCTCCAGTATATAGTTAGCAAGGATTTCCGACATGTCTATCGGAATATCTTTCACAATGTCTTTGCCCTTAAACATCAAATAGTCTCCACCGCCACCAGCACGATAATTATTCATCACGACATCATATTCATGCTGAAGGTTTAAAAGAGCACCTTTGTAATTCAATGTAGTTACTCTGTTTCCAACTGGGTTACGAATATCTAAAATATACTCTATGCCTTCCCACATATCATAATTATAATGCTGTGGTTTTGGTTGTATGTAATTAGGATTTACTTCAAGCATTCCTTCTCGATTCAAAACAAAATAACGTGCGCTTTGTTCTAATGCATCTTTTATATCTTGCCCGGACAATCGAAGCACCTTTAATGTATTTGGATACTTGTAATTAGAAATGATGTCGCGCATCGTTACATCTGGTTCAAAGCCAGGAGACGAATTGCTAAAAAGAGAAGTATTAGAGATTTCTACCCCAGCTGTTTCCATTTGTACTTTATTAATAAATTCTATTAGAGGATTGTCACTTGTTCTAATAAGAAATGGATCCTTGATTAACATATCGCCTTCTACTTTGCCGATTGGTTGATCCAGCCAATGTTGAGTTTCTTCTTCAAAACGAGAAGCCTTTTTTAAAACCTCTTCATCTGCTTCAACATTATCTACTACTAATAATTCAGAGGATTTATTTATAATCTCGTTCTGATTATTTAGCGTTAGAGTAACTTTACTTATCATTTGCCCGTTATTAGACGGCTGAACAGTTTCTACACCATTTAAATTGCCAGTTAAAGAGCGATGCTGATGCCCTGTTAGGAGGACGTCTATTTCACTAATTTCCTTACATATGGCATATCCCTGATTTTCTCCCGTTAAGTTTTCTGTTGGTTCTCCAGTCTCCAGATCTCGTTCAAATCCTCCATGGTAAGAAACAATTAATACGTCAGGATGCTCTTTTTCACTAATATATGTAACCCATTTTTTTGTTTCTTGGAGACAATCCTTAAAATCCAAACCAGTTATATTGTGCTCGTTTTCCCAATTTGGGATGTAATGAGTTGTGACACCTAGAATAGCTATTTTTACAGATTCAATTTCTTTGATGATATAAGGACAGCCAAAATAAGGCTTCCCCGTATTTGTGTCTAAGATATTAGCAGATAGCCAAGGAAACTGGGATTCTTCAACCGCCTGATTTAATATATCCAACCCATAATTAAACTCATGATTTCCAATAACGGCAGCATCATAGGACAGTTCATTTAAAATGCTGATCATGGGATTTTTTTCATCCTTTAAAAATTGAATATAGTAATATGTTAGCGGAGTTCCTTGAATTAAATCACCATTATCGATCAAAATTAATTGCTCGTTTAATTGTCGCTCCTGTTTTATTATCGTAGCTAATTTCCCTAAGCCAATATTAGCTTGTTCGTTATTTACATAATTAATCGGAAAAATGCTTCCATGTATATCACTAGTTTGCAAGATCGTTATCTTTTTCAACTATCATTTCTCCACTCTCTTATGGTAAGTATATACATTAGATTATATATAAATAGAACCGACTGTCCAATTGGTAGTTTACAATCGCACGGGACTAGTTCTAGGGGTTTTAACCTTCCACATACAAGCTAATGCAAAAAGCATACTTACTGCCGTAGCATTAAATAGTACATCATATCCAAATATATCTATTAATAAGCCTAAAGAAGGTGGTGAAATTATAGCTGCTAATGAAGATACTAAATAATATAATCCGGTTCGAGTACCAAAGTTATGTTCACTTCCGAGAGAGACAATGAAAGGGTATGAATTTATATTTATGCATGCCCAAAACATTCCACCAATTAATAGTAGTAAGCGCAGGGTAAAAAGGGATTCCACCCAATTTAATAAAAAGAAGACAAAAAATAAACCGATAACTCCCGTTAAGATTACTTTTTTCTTACCAAACCTAGCACCTAGAATACCGCTTGGTATAGCAGCCAGTACAAAACTTAATGAAAAAAATGCAAGTGAAAAGGCAGATGAGCTCTTGGATAAATTAAGCTCGTTTACACCATATAAAGTAAATAAAGCTTCCATCCCTTGAATTGCTACAAACCAAAAGAATATTGCGGTTAGAAGAAAGATGGTAGGTTTATTTAACTCTGCTTTGTAATCTATCTTTGAATTAGTTGTAATGGTAAAAGGAATAGCATCTCTATTTTCATTAATGTTTTTAAAGACAACTACTAGCGCTAATAGGAAGATTGCAGAGACCGCTAAAAATGGGAGGGATTCCTCCACTCCAAAAAGAATAGAGCCTACACTGAAAGCTAAAATTCCGCCAAGTCCTCCCATAAAATTGATAACACCATTTGCTTTCGTGCGTTTAGCCTCAGGAGTAATATCTGGCATTAACGCAATAGTAGGGGAACGGAATATCGCCATGGATATATTCATTCCTACCATAAAAATCACTAATGTGGTCAAACTTGTGTGGAAGGGAATAAGTGCATAAAACAAAGCTGCTAACGGTATACCAATTAATAGATATGGCATCCGTCTACCAAAGCGTGAATGTGTGCGATCACTTTTGTTTCCTATATATGGCTGTAAGAAAAGAGCAAAATAATTATCAATTGTCATGAGAAAACCAATTAATGCAGTACTTGAAAGAAAGTCGTTCAGAAAAAAAGGAACAAACGCATTATATAAAGACCATCCTAAACTAATACTAAAAAAACCAAACCCTAATAACCACATCTTTTTCATCGCATTCCCCCTCTAAAAAGAAATCATTATCGTAAAAAAAATTTCACTTTATATATATGGTTTTGTGGAAGTAAAGAGTCCTGGGTTAATAATATCAATTAATTAAAAATCACCCTGTAGGAACTACAAGGTGCATTAGTAATATTGTATAAACAAAATAACCCTATGAGTTGTTGGATAAATAGTTTTGAGGGTAAAAGTAGAGTAAAACCAATTAGGCAACCAGCCTACTATAAACTCTACCTCCTGAGAGAAGCGAGAATATAGTATAAAAAACGAATTATAGGCCGAAGAAAAGGCTATCTGGAAGTTAATAAATGAAGGGTAAGCTGATTGAATGGTTAATAGTTGCGGGTAGAAAAAATCTTTTAACTATTATGCAATATAATCTTCCTTAGGAATGTCATTAGGAAGCTTTTTGCTATAATATTTACCTTTTGTAAAAATGGCTAAAATCACGGTAAGAATAGCTGCTAGAAGTGCTGCGAAGAATGCCGCAGTACTTTCCAGAAATGATCCCATATAACCTAGTGCGGCTATCGTACCTAAACCACTTGAGATAAGTAAAGATACTACTCCAACAGGATTCCATTTATATAAATATTCGTGTCGAGCCTCGTAATAACCTGGCCCAATTTTTAATAGTTTTTTCACGATCATGGCATCCGTAACTAGAATCGATGCCCAAGCGAGTAAAAAGACTCCTTGGAATGTCATGGCTGTATCTAAATGATCCACAATACCACCTAACATCAAACCTATTGCACAAATACCTGAGACAACAACCCAAAATCGTCTGCCTGGTGTAAATCTAAATACGTTCTCGAAGAAGTTAGAAAGTGATAGGGAACTACTGTATATATTGGTAACGTTAATTCTAAGCTGAGTTAACATAGTGAATAATACGCCACCTAAACCTAAGAGTAGAACGATATAAACACCTGGATTTGGTTCACCTAAACGAACACCGAACCATATACCAAGACCACCCATAACTCCAAAACAGAAAATTTGTGGAATAAAACCAATTGCAAAAGATCCAATTTTTAAATCCTTTGGTTTAAGAAAACGTGCGTAGTCTGAAGAGAGTAATGCTGTCAGACCCATTATTCCGTGTTGCATTCCTATACAAAGTAGTAAAGCTTGGCCACCCACCTGTACTCCTTCTGGCATATACGTCCAAAATGCTCCTTCATAAACCGTTGGAGTGAAGAAAGACATTATGATGGCACACAATAAAAAAATACCGAAAATCGGTAAAGACCATTTTTGTAATTTATCTAGTTGTTTAATACCAAACCAATTTAATGGAATAACAATAGATCCGAAGAAAATGATTAGTGCCCATTCAGGTAGGGCGGGGAAGAAGGTGTGAACTGCGGAAACTAAAATCAGGCCTTCAAAGGCACAGTACATGATAAAGTTTGTTGCATAAATGAATGAGGTTAACGATGCACCTATGTAACCAAAACCTCCGCCTCTTGATAATAAGTTAACGTTCATCCCGGATTTGGCTGATAGATAAGCTATGAACGTTCCGATTATACCGGCAACGATTATCGCATATATGGAGGATATGATAGCATTTATAGCCCCGAATTGAAGTGCCATAACGCTTCCCATTTGAAAATAAAAAATTGCCGTTGCGATACCAAATGTGATATTGGTAATACTAAACCAACCCATCTTCCTTTGGTCTCGAGGCACTCGATCTAATGAATAATCATCTTTCATTTCTTCTGACACTTTGTGATCTGCGACTTTGACAGATCCCATAATATCAACTCCTTTATTAAATTAATACATAAATATTTCACTTCCATTTGTTTGATAAATTCGTCTACCACTTCATCCATAACCTATTATAACAGTAATGCCAACGTTTTTTAAAATAACGATTGAGATTAGTTAGCTAGAGTTTATTATTTCCTTTAGCGTTTGAAAAAATGTATTTACTGTTAAAAGATTATTTTCAATTCAGAAACTTGTTATTACTTCTAGAATGATTGACAGATAGTATTTCTTATTGTAGACTATGGACAATAATTAAATACGACCTCACTTATGTAGTGGGGTAGAGGCGCGATATTTAACAGTCCTTAGTGGAGTTTGAGAAGCCATGATTCTAGGGAGAAGGAAATGTCGCCGAAGTTTGTAATAGTTCTCGGTATTACTTGCTGGGTCTGTAGTGAATAACTACAGGACTGTCCGCTATAAACATCCCGGTTTATAGTGGTGTGCTATCTCATTTGGGAAAAGTAGAGGATTTAGGGCAACTATACATATTGCGACCTGAGTTCATCTCAGGTCTTTTTTTATGTAAGTTGTCCTTTTTTAGTAGTTAAAAACATAAGTATATATAAAAGGAGAGTAATAGAATGAAAAACAAACTAATAGTTTTAGTAATGTTCGTGTCTATCATGATGCTTTTAGCAGCATGTGGGTCAAGTAATACAGAAAATAAAGAATCATCATCTTCTAAAGGTGACGACAACACTTTTACAGTTGGTATGGAAGCAGGATATGCTCCATTCAACTGGACTCAATTAGATGATTCAAACGGCGGTGTAAAAATTGACGGCAATGCAGAATATGCAGGTGGATACGATGTAGAAATTGCCAAAAAAATTGCTGAAGGATTAGGAAAAGAGTTAGTTATTGTGAAAACAGAATGGGACGGACTAGTTCCATCCTTAGAGTCAGGTAAAATCGATGCAATTATTGCAGGGATGTCACCGACAGCTGAACGTAAAGAAACAATCGACTTCTCTGAAAACTATTACACTTCTAACTTTGTAATGGTAGTTAAAAAAGGTGGACCTTATGAGGGAGCTACTTCTATTCAAGATTTTAGCGGGGCAAAAGTGTCAGGACAATTAAATACTTCACATTATGGCGTAATAGATCAAATTAAAGGTGTAGAAAAACAACCAGCAATGGATAACTTCCCTGCAATGCGTGTAGCACTAGAATCTGGAATGCTAGATGGTTATGTTTCTGAGCGTCCAGAAGGAATTAGTGCTTCATCAGCGAACGAAAACTTTGCGATGGTTGAATTTACCGATGGATTTGTTGCGGATGAGGAAGAAACAGCAGTTGCGGTTGGACTTAAAAAGGGCAGTGACTTAACAAAACAAATTAATGATATATTGGCGGGCATTTCAGAAGAAGATCGTCAAAACATTATGGATACTGCCATTAAAAATCAACCCGCTTCTGAATAAAGATGAAGTGATACCGGCTGCATCTCTTTGCAGTCGGTTTAATTTTTGAGGAGGATAAGTATGAGCATTGAGTATATAATATCAATGGTTACCAATAACTGGCCGATGTTCCTACGTGGAGCAGGGATGACGCTCTTAATCTCTATCATTGGTACAATCTTTGGAGCCATTATTGGTTTGCTGGCAGGAGTTATTCGAACAATCCCTATGCCAGAACGAAAAGCAAAACGAATTTTCTTGAAGATAGTAAATGCAATTCTAACGATGTATATTGAATTTTTCCGTGGTACACCTATGATTGTACAAGCGATGGTTATCTATTATGGGTCTGCTTTAGCTTTTGGTGTGGATATGGACAGAACTGCTGCAGCTATTTTTATCGTATCTATTAATACGGGGGCATACATGGCCGAGATTGTCCGTGGTGGTGTCATTTCCATTGATAAAGGACAATTTGAATCAGCACAAGCAATCGGTATGAATCATATACAAACGATGCTTCATGTAGTATTACCACAGGTAGTACGAAATATTTTACCAGCTACAGGAAACCAATTTATTATAAATATTAAAGATACGTCAGTACTGAATGTAATAGGTGTAACAGAACTATACTTCCAAACAAAAACCGTTGCGGGAATCAGCTTCAAATATTTTGAGCCGTTTTTTGTTGCGTGTATTTTGTACTTCGTTATGACGTTTACGGTGACAATCATTTTACGTTATGTTGAAAGAAGATTAGATGGTCCTGAAAATTACAGTATGATTGGTCAACCAACACAAGTCACACTACCAAAAAACAATGCGGGATTATAAAAAGGAAGGAGTGGATAATATGGAAAAAGTAATTGAAATACAACATTTAAATAAATCCTTTGGTAACCATGAAGTATTAAGAGATATAGACTTTTCCGTGAGCAAGGGAGAAGTTGTATGCATCATCGGTTCTTCTGGATCTGGTAAATCCACACTTCTCCGTTGCGTAAATCTATTAGAAAAACCAAGCGGTGGACAGATTATTTATCATGGTGAAAATATATTAGATGATAAACATGATATCCATGCTTACCGAACAAAGCTAGGAATGGTTTTCCAACAATTTAACTTATTTAATAATCATAATGTGTTAAGTAACTGTGTTGTTGGGCAAGTAAAAGTGTTAAAAAGGTCTAAAGAAGAAGCAGAGAAAAAAGCACTCAAATATTTGAAAGTGGTTGGTATGGACCAATATGTGAATGCAAAACCAAGTCAATTATCAGGTGGCCAAAAACAACGTGTTGCGATCGCTCGAGCTTTATCGATGGAACCAGATGTTATGCTGTTTGATGAACCAACCTCCGCTCTGGATCCAGAGATGGTGGGAGAAGTTCTGAAAGTAATGAAGGAACTAGCCGAAACAGGGCTTACTATG
This sequence comes from Bacillus sp. FJAT-22090, assembly GCF_001278755.1. Classification (GTDB taxonomy): domain Bacteria; phylum Bacillota; class Bacilli; order Bacillales_A; family Planococcaceae; genus Psychrobacillus. The sequence continues at coordinate 3,261,149 of NZ_CP012601.1, forward strand.
TTAATCGTAACGCATGAAATGGAATTTGCAAAAGAAGTTTCCGATCGAGTTGTATTTATGGATAAAGGGGTTATTGCAGAAGAAGGAAGCCCTGAACAAATTTTTAATAATCCAACACAAGAACGAACGAGAGAGTTTTTAAAGCGTACATTAAAATAAGAATTGTATATCCTTTTAGGACAATTTTATTATTATACTTGATTATTATTTGGTTTCCCTTCAACATGAGAAGGGAAGCCTTTTTTATTTTCCTTTATTAAACTTCATTGTTGATAGAAAAATATATTTAAGGATAGAGCATGTTAAGATGCATGTGTAATAAATAACGGGGCCTGTAGTATAAATATTATTAGATTCTAAAGGGGTTATATTAATGGCTAATGTTATCGTTCGTAATAATGTAAAAGTACTGGGAGATGGAGAGAAAACGATACTATTTGGGCATGGATTTGGTTGCAGTCAAAGTATGTGGCGATTGATGGTACCTTTTTTTGAATCGAAGTATCGGATTGTTTTATTCGATTATGTTGGGTCAGGTAAGTCAGATCTCACAGCATATGACCCAGAAAAATATAATACGCTAAATGGTTATGCTCAAGATTTAATAGAGATTATAGAAGAGTTAGATCTTAATAAGGTCATTTTTGTAGGTCATTCCGTAAGTTCGATGATAGGGATGCTAGCTTCTATAAAACGTCCAGACTATTTTGAAAATATTATTATGATAGGTCCATCTCCTCGCTATTTAAATGACGGAGCCTATGTTGGAGGCTTTGAAAGTAGTGATGTAACGGAACTTCTAGATTTGATGGAAATGAATTTTGAAGGATGGGCAAGCTTTATGTCACTACTTGCAATGCAAAATCCAGAAAAGCCAATGCTTGCGCAAGAGCTGGAGAAAAGCTTTACTTCAGTAGATGAAGAAATAACTAGACAATTCGCTAAAGTGACCTTCTTATCTGATCATAGAGAGGATTTGGCACAGTCTACTGTTCCTACGCTCATTATTCAATGTTCACATGATAGTATCGTTCCAATTGAGGTTGGAGAATTTTTGCATCATCATCTGAAAAATAGTACGTTTCGATTAATGAAAGCAAAGGGTCACTATCCTCATCTTAGTCATTCTGAAGAAACAGCTCGTTTAATAAATGAATATCTTTTGTTATCTTAAATGTAATTTGTTCTTCGAAAGGTTGTGTAAAAAATGAAGGAGAGGCTAAACTCGGCTCCTTTTGGCTATCTTTGTATTACAAATCAAGGCGTGATCACTGAAATAAATGAAACGTTTTGTAATATGGTCGGTCATACATTTGAAGAATTATTAAATACTCATATAGAATCTATCATGTCTATTGCCAACAAGTTACTTTTTCATACATACTTTTATCCGTTTCTCCAATTAAATGGGCATGTGGAGGAAATGTATTTAAGCTTAAAAGATCATGAGGGAAAAGACGTTCCCTTGTTATTAAATGCAAAATCTTTTAAACAAGATGATGTTGAAGGTGTCGACTGTGTATTCATGCAAATGGGAAAACGTATTGATTACGAGCAGCAAATACGTTCAGCTAAAAAACAGGCAGAGGAAGCATTACGAGAAAAAAATCAAGCACTAGATAAACTTGAACAGCTTCACAAGGAAATAGAAACAAAGCAAAGTCTATTAATGGAGTTAAATACAAAGCTAGAGAAACTATCCGTGACAGATTCACTTACGGGATTAAAAAATAGACGCTTTTTCATGGAAAGACTGGAAGAGCATATCGTTTTATTCCAAAAAAACAACTTGCCTTTCTCATTACTCATTATAGATATAGATTTTTTTAAAAAGGTGAATGATACTTGGGGACATCTAATAGGAGATCGTGTATTAATAAAACTAGCTGAAATTTTGAATAGTACTTTTAAAGTGGAGGATATTGTTGCCCGTTACGGTGGGGAAGAATTTGTAGTCCTTCTACCGGACGCAAATAAAGAAAAAGCGAAAGAAAAAGCTGAAGAATTTAGAAGAGCTGTACAATCCGCTGAATGGAAAATCGACCAAATAGTAACGGTTAGTATTGGAGTGGCTACAATCCAAAATGGCGATTCCGATATGTTGATTATATCCAATGCGGACCAAGCACTTTATACATCTAAAGAGAACGGAAGAAATCGAGTGACGCATATAGAGGATATTTTAGAAAGACTTAGATAAAACTTAGTGCAGGACTGCTCGCTGCAAGTTAACGTAAAGAAAATGAATAATTATCATTGTCAATAAAATAGAATGAATAGTTCCTTTAAAAAATGAGGAGGTTGTTAATGTACCTCTTTTTTTTGTTGAAAGTAATTTCATACTTTCCTCACAAAGAGTAGCTATACTAGGTTAAAGATATAATAAGGAGGATTATCATGAAAAAAATAATTTTAGTATCATTTATTTTCATGTTTGCTTTTGCAAATTCAGCTTGGGCACATACAGGATTAGAGAGTTCCAATCCTGAAAGTGGGCAAGTTGTAACAGAAGAACTAAATGAGATTTCCCTCATTTTTGAAGGGAAAATAGAACAAAGTAGCACCTTTGAATTAATGAATTCTAATGGTGAGTCAATTCCAGTTGAAAATATTTCAGTAAATGAAAATCAAATGATTGGAACTTTAGCGATACCTTTAGAGACTGATAGTTATGAAATCGCTTGGAATATCGTTGGAGCAGATGGGCATCCAATTGAAGGAACTGTTCCTTTCACTGTAGAAATTCCTGCAGCGGAAACAACAGAGAACGAGGAAGTAGAACAAGCAGAGACTATAGCAGCACCTAGTACAGACCAAGTTGAGCAAACAGAAGAAAGTCAATCTTCATCTAGTACAATTCCTATTATTGTTGTAGCATTGATTGTTATCATTGGTGGGGTCTTCTTCTGGTTACGTAGAAAGAAATAATAGATGCTTATGACTGTTTTTAGTGAGGTACTATTATACCTTTGTTTCTCCATTTTGATAGGTAGTTTTCTAATTTCTCTTGTACCAAGTTCTTTTAAACCTGAGATTCTTGTACAAAGAAGGGTTCAAATTATCGCTACTGTTGGAATTGCACTTTTTTCGTTTATTCCAATTTTGCTGCTTGTCTTACAATTAGATCAGGAAGAAAATTTTGTAGGAACACTTCAAATGGTCTTAAATACATTTGAAATAGGTAAAGCTTGGTTTTTTACATTCATCGTAGCTAATATGTTATTTATATTTCTTCTTTGGTTTGATGATCAAAAGAATCAGTTATATGCATACGGAGGACTTGCTTTCACTTTCCTTTTAATTTTAGGTTTTGGCTGGGCAAGTCATGCAAGCTCTGTAGGATACATAAAAGGGTTTATCATTCATACAAGTCATTTTGCAGCGGTAACGGTTTGGGTGGGAATTCTACTTGTAGTTAGTTGGTTTTCAAAAGGATTTTCAAACTGGTTGAAGTTTTTAAAATGGTTTTCACCAGTAGCAATCGTATGCTTCAGTATTACAATCGCTTCGGGAATAGGGTTAATGACGTTCGTAATGGATTTTGCAACGTATACAGATACCTGGATGCTCTCATATGGACAACTTCTGCTTATTAAACATTTATTCATTATTCCATTGATTGTATATGCAGCTATCAATAGCTTATTCGTTAAAAAGAAATTAATAAAATATCCAAACTTTAACCCTAGACCTTGGTCAAAAATAGAGAGCCTAATTATTCTACTCATTTTTTCTGTCACTGCAGCACTTAGCAATCAATCACCCCCTAGTGAAAATACGTTTAAAAATGAGGGGCCATCTAGACTGTTCAGTTATTTCTATCAAGGTCAAAACCTTCAGGTAATGCATGTAGAACTAGCATTTAATGCTACAGGTTTTTCTCTATTTGTATTATCTATACTTTTAATAGGGTTAACTATTTATGCTTTTCTTAAAAAAGCACCAGCTTTGATAACGTTCTTTTTAAGCATACTATTTGTCTTTTCAAGTTATTTAGCGTTAATTTTGAGTATTACATAAGAAATAGGCTATCCTCTAAGTTTTATTAGAGGGAAGCCTATTCTTTTTGTTACTCTGTAGCTAAATTAGCTTTTTCTTTTCGTCCATGAAGGAGAAAATATGGAACAATAGTAAGGAGAACAAGTGCTCCTAAAATAACATATAGCAAGCTATATCCAGTAAAAGGAATGATAAAACCAAGAAGATATGGTCCAAAACCAAGACCTGCATCCAAGAATATAAAAAATGTAGATGTTGCGAGGCCCATCCGGTGGGGTGGGGTAAGTTTTACAGCCACTGCTTGAGTGGTAGACTGCATATTACCAAAACCAAGTCCAATTAGTACACCAGCTAATAAAAAAGTGAAGCTATTATTTGCTACACTGAGTAGAAGCATACCAACGCCAAAAATGATAAAAGCAGGATACATAATGTAGTTTGCACCTTTAATATCTAGTAGGCGGCCAGTAACTGGTCTAGATATAAGGATTGCTACAGCATAAACGATAAAGAAGAAACTAGCTGTTTCCACTAATTCAATTTTTATCGCATAAAAATTAATAAAGGATAGAACACCGGAGTAACAAAATGCGACGGTTAGAATAATGAACGCGATGGGTAAAGTCTTTGGTTCCACAAAATTGGATAGTTTAAAACCTTTTGTTTCTTCGTTTTTGATAACCTTTTCAGTTGCAGGTACATATAGAAAGAAGGTAGTGAGGAGACTTATGATTCCTAATGCTAGACAGAAACCGAAAATGACTTGGAAACTAGTATGTTGACTCATATAAATTCCGATGAAAGGTCCAATGGCAGTTGCCAGCGTAGAACTCATACTGAAATAACCAATACCTTCGCCTTTTCTAGACATTGGTATAATTTGTGCAACAATTGTTCCGGCTGCCGTACTCGCTATTCCCAAAGTTAAACCATGAAGGAATCGATTGATTAGTAAGAAAGTTAAGCCGAAATTCACATAATATAAAGAGGTTGTTAGTGTAAATAAAGCTAAACCAACAAATAATGTTTTTTTCCGACCAATCACGTCCATAGGACGACCAATGAAAAGTCGACCAATTAAAGTTCCAATGATAAAAATTCCTGTTATTAAACCTGCTTCACTAGTAGAAGCCTCGTATTCACTTACTGCATAAACGGCTATTGTGACCATCAACAAATAAAAAATTAATATTAATAAAAAGTTAATGGACGATACGACAATAAAATCTTTCGTCCATAGTTTGGCTCTTGATTGATTCATTCGTGTTCACCTTTCGTTAAAATATTTTTTCGTATTTCTTCCATCAAACGAATTGAATTAAGTTGATCGGACTCAGAAATTCCTTTTAAAATATGCTGTTCATATTTATCTACTGTTAGTCGAACCTCTTCATATACCTGTTTGCCTAGTAAGGTCAACTGTATTCTTTTTTCGCGTTTATCTTTACTGGGCATTTGTTCTACAATTCCTAGTTCTTCTAAACGGTTTATTGTTCTTGTGACGGTGGGTTTTTCAACATTTTGGTAATTAGAAAGTTCGACAAGTGTAGCGGAAGACTGATTGGATAAGTAATATATGATGGTCCACTGTGCTCGATACAAGCCGTGTTTAGCCAGTTGTAAATTTAAATGATGCTCAAAAGGACGGTACAAAAGTGAAAATTGACGAAAAAATTCACGATACGTAGTCATAATCTAACACTCCTAAAATAAATTAGTTACCCATGATAATAGTTATCTTAGGTAACTAATTTAATATAACAGAGAATTAATGAGTTGAAAAGACCTTTTATAAAATAGCTATGTAAATGTAATTTATTTCTATGTTGCTCGCGCATCTTTAAAATATCCGTTTATTATAATAAATTAACAAAAAAGCTCCTACTTAACCGTAATAGAACAGTTAAGTAGGAACTAATTATCATTATTTAGATGGTATGGCTTCAATTGTAGAGGCAACTTTTGTAATAACTAGTTCACTTCCTAGAAGTGGTGATTCTTGAGAAGTAGATTTTGATTCGGAATTTGGTCGTTTGTGCGATTCTTTGAAGGCATCACTGTTTTTCCAAGCCTCGAAATTCTCAAGGTTTTCCCAATACATATTTACATTTAACTCATCATATTCTGTAAGGTTTTGTGTAATTGTTACTTCTACTTTTACAAAACCCTCCATTTGTTGTAATGCACCTGGTTTAGTGAAATTAGGTGCCATTTTTTCAGCAAAGCCTGGTTTTGTTTTAATTTTGTTTGTGACAATATACATGTAGCCATTACTCCTTTTCGAGTTATTTGATAAAAACAGTATACCATCTTTTATGTGTTTCACCTTGTAGGACGCGCAACCCAAAAATTTTCCTCTCTAAACAGTAAAACTTAATTGATATTTATCTTAATCTAATCCATTATTAATAATAGACAGTCTTTTCGTAATCCGTAAATAGAGGATACGCAGAAGAAATATATTCTATGAAGGAAGAATTTTGTGAAAGAAGAAAACATTACTCGCATAAATTTAGATGGCAGAGAATTGATCTTGATTGGAACAGCACATGTCTCCAAACAAAGTGCGGAACAAGTAAAAGTAGTAATTGAAGCAGTGAGACCAGATTCTGTTTGTATTGAGTTAGATGAACAAAGATATCAATCTGTTATGGACGGAAGTAAATGGAAAGAAACAGATATTTTTAAAGTCATTAAAGAAAAGAAAGCGACATTGCTTCTGATGAATCTAGCAATATCATCTTTTCAAAACCGTTTAGCAAAGCAATTTGAGATAAAACCAGGTCAAGAGATGATTCAAGGAATTGAGTCTGCCAAAGAAACTGGTGCTAATCTTGTGCTTGCAGATCGGAACATACAAACTACGTTTTCTCGTATTTGGCATAATCTCGGATGGTCTGGTAAGGCACAGCTGCTCTCCTCCGTATTCTTTAGTATTTTTAGCAGAGAAACAATTTCAGAAGAAGAATTAGAAAAGATGAAATCACAGGATACGCTCAATGCAGTTCTTGCAGAGTTTACAGAATCATTTCCAAAACTAAAGACTCCTTTAATTGATGAAAGGGATCAGTACTTGGCACAAAAAATTAAAGAAGCTCCTGGGGATAAAGTAGTTGCGGTATTAGGTGCGGCACATGTTCCAGGTATCTCGAAAGAAATTTATAAAGAACATGATTTGGAAAGACTCAATCAAGTACCACCGAAATCGATTGTTCCTAAAATCCTTGGGTGGGTAATACCAGTACTTTTAATAGCCATAGTTGTTTACACCTTCTTTGCAAATCCAACTGCGGGCTTGGATCAGGCTTTGAGCTGGATAATATGGACAGGAAGCTTTGCTGCCATCGGTGCTGCAATTGCTTTTGGACATCCGCTTGCTATACTCTCTGCCTTTATTGCAGCTCCAATAACTACATTACATCCCTTAATAGCGTCGGGATGGGTTTCGGGAATAGTTCAGGCTTATTTCCGACGCCCAAATGTAGGGGATTTTGAAAATCTTTCGGAAGATGTTTTTACGATAAAAGGGTTTTGGCGCAATAAGGTTACACGAATTTTACTAGTAGTTGTTTTAACTAATTTAGTAGGATCAATCGGAACTTTTATTGGTGGGGCAGATGTTATTCGGGTATTTTTTAATAATCTATAATGTAAAACCTCCTTTTTTGCTAAATGGCAAGGAAAGGAGGTTTTAGTTTTTTGTAATGGGTTAGGAGTGGATATTATTTCATCTTAAATAAAGGAAATAAAAAACCAACTATTCATAGAATAGCTGGTTTGCCACATTATATTTTCTTTTTAGCGTCTGTATTTTCTTCTAATTTAAATTCTTCAGTAACATCGTCAACGATGTCTTTAGTGGAGTTTTTAAATTCTTTTAACGTTTGACCTACTGCTCTTCCTAACTGAGGAAGTTTAGATGGTCCAAAGACGATTAATGCGATGATTAGAATGATTATTAAACCTGGTACGCCGATGTTTGGCATGGATTGTTCCTCCTTATAGTATGTTACATTTATTCCAATGGCGATGTGTATGCAGTAGTAAACTTATCTTTAGTATAACACGCTTAGGAGAAATTAAGCCCTAGACTTCATTTTCTAATGCCTCTTCTTCCAAAGCTCTTTTTGCTAACTGTTTTTTATATGCCCAGCTCGAAACAAGGATACTGATTTCGAATAACAATAATAACGGTACAACGATGATAAAGTCAGAAATGAAGTCCGGAGGTGTAATAGAAACTCCAACTACTACAAGTATAAAGTAAGAAACTTTTCTCATCTTACGTAGTCGATTAGGTGTGATGATTCCCAGCTTTGTTAAAAACAATATAATCACAGGTAGCTCGAAAACAATTCCAACTGGAATAATCAAATTAAACATGAACGTAAAATATTGTTGCATCCCGTATGTTTCTAGGGCTCCAATTGAATCATTAATATTAGACATGAAGTTCAACATCAAAGGAAATAAAATAAAATAACTAAAACTAATCCCAGCTAAAAACAGTAAAAAAGAGACAGGGATAAAGTAAATGGTTCCTTTTGCTTCTTTCTCTAATAGTCCTGGTTTAACGAATAACCAAATTTGGTGCATCGCAATTGGCAACGTTATTAATATAGATAGTATTAGAGCACATTTGACATAAATCATTAAACCATCTGTATATCCAAATACATTCCATTCCACGTGAGCAGCTGTAGGTTGTGACTTAAGAAATGTTAATGTCCTTGGGGCCATCCAAAATCCTAAGGCTAGAGATAGAATAAATGTGACGGCTACAATAATGAGCCTTTTTCGTAATTCTGTTAAATGTTCAACAAGCGTCAATTCTGGTTCGTGTGTCATTAGTGTGTACCACCCCATTTTCTCAAATAAAGTGAGATATTTATATGCTTAGAAAAGCATGTTTACTAAAATATAATAGTTACTACATGAAACTGTTGTTTTGTATCATCTCACATTATACTCCAACAGTCGAATTTGTAAATAAAAGCACCTTTTATTTTTCAATTAATATAGGAAAAAAGTTTTTATATATACAAACTTTTTCTAAAACAACCAATATAAATTTGAAACTATTTATGTACAGTTTAAGAAAAAATGTAGTAAATGATAAGCTCGTTTGAATATATATCCTTATTAAGGATGAATAAAATCGGCTCAGTATCATTTGAAAGATGAAAATATTAAATTAAGTCTTCTTGGCTTTATTTTAGTAGTAGATTTTGCATTGTTTCTTACTTTTAATAATAGCGTTTTTCCACGGTTTGCTTTACTTGTATCTGGTATTGGTCTATCCATTATAGTTCTTTGCTGGACAGGAAAAAAATATACTTATTTTCTTTCACCATTGTGAGTTTGTACAGAAATATTTTCAATAGTTTATAATTTGCATTCTACCATTAAGGAAAAATAGTATATATCTGACTAATGTTTAACTAAGTAAATAAATTAGTTTTGGATAATTAGGAGATTTTATTGTGTTAGTTGGAGCGCTTGGTATTCTCCTTGTATACAAAGAGAAGGCACAAACAAAAGAAGATCCAGCTACTTCAGCAGTTAACTCTTATCTACAAATGTGAGAAGCAGAGAACGTATTTGTAGTCGGAGCATCTATATTTCCTCATAATAGTAACTTTAATCTTACCGGAACAATTGGAGCTACTTTCTTACCGTGCTGCAGAAGGAATTCAAACTTATTTAAAACAAGGTGGACTTCTAGTTAAATAATAATCAATAAAACTCCTAAATAGCTTAATACAAGCAATTTAGGAGTTTATTTAATTTGCGCTAGGCTATTTAAAAGGTCACTACGCATTCGATACAGGATTCAGTGTTTGCTTTTTTAACTTTTTATAGAATGTACTATAAAATTTGCGATTTTGAATATGAAACATCTCTATTTAGTAACTATCTAGAATGCTCATGCATGCAATTCTTCTTATTAACCTTGTGCAACTTCCTCGTCTTGGTAGACTGGTACCCATCCTTCAGTTGTTACAAAGATTCGTGCTGCTACTACTTTACGGTCTTCAGCAAGTGTGAAGTAATGTGTGATATTCTCCGGAACTGAGATTAGATCTCCAGGTGATAGATGCACTTCAAAGAAATTTTCATCTTTTCCTTGAATAATAAATACTCCGTGACCGCTAACAATGTAACGAACTTCATCATCTGTATGAAGATGTTTACGTTCAAAGTTTTTTAATAGTTCATCTAAGTTTGGATTAGAGTCAGATAAAGAAATGATATCAGCTGCTTTGTACCCACGACGTTCTGATATATCATCTATTTCTGCTTTAAATGCATTTAAAATTTCTTCTTTTTCTGCATCGCTAAGATCATACTTTTCACGAAGTTTCTCTGGTAATTTTTCTATATCCCAATGCTCATAAATTACTTCTTGTTGCTCTAAAAATGCAGCAACCTCATTTTGTGCTTCAATTGTTTCATTTGTTCCTTGAATTTTAATGATAGCCATCTAAATCTTCCTCTCTTATTTTTATTTTATTTGACGTAAAGTCAACTGATACTGAAACAAAAATTCACAAGCTTCAAGTAACTTCTTTGCTTCGAAACCATCCCTACCCCAAACAGTAATACCGTGATTTCGTATAAGTACAGCTCCTTTATCACCATCTATATATGTCTGAAACTCTTCGGCGAGAAGTGGAATATGGGCATGATTTGGAATGATAGGAATAGAAAGAATTGCATCTTCTTCCCACAAATCGAAAGCTTTAATAAGTTCTTGCCCTTGAAAATCTATTTTTCCCTGATCACCGTATAATTCGGAGATGACGTTATTAGCAACAGTGTGAACATGGAGACTACAGCCCGCAGAAGTTTTAGAATAAATAGCACAGTGCAATAATGTTTCTGCAGACGGCTTTAAAATGGTATCTTCTATTGGCTCTCCATTTATATTTACATGTAAAAAGTCTTCTTTTGTTCGCTTATTCTTATCTTTTCCGCTTGCTGTAACTAAAAACTCTACTGGTTCATCATTCACCTTAATTGCTAAATTTCCACTAGTTCCCATAAACCAATCTCGTTTAGCAAGTTCGTCTTTTATATCTGCTAACTCTTCCCATCTACCACGGAGCGTTATCATGTTTGAACACCTAACCTTGTTTCAATAATAGTCATGACATCTCGAAAATTTTCGAAAGGTTCATATGGAATATTCAATTCCTTGCACTTTTCAATAAGAAAATCCCGTGCTATGACAACATCTGCTAATTTTGCAGCTTCTAAGTCAGTAATAGAATCACCAATTACAACACTTAACGAATCTTTTTCTTGGAGCTTTCGAATAATGGATGGCTTACAGCATCCGCAACCTTTGCTCGTACATAAATCATCGCAGACATGCGGAAAATTGATTTGTATTCTTTCTCCTGAGAAGTCGGCTTCATTACAATAAACGCCCGAAAAAGGACCAAACTTTTCTAGCATTGGATGAACAAAAAAATCAATTCCACCACTAACAATATAGAGAGGGATATCGTGCTTTCTTGTATAAGAAACAAAATCGGCGAATCCTTCTCTAATCTCTGCCTGATCAAGCAAGTAGCTTATAATTTGATCTTTTATAGCTACAGGTAACAGAGAGAACATTTGAGCAACACCTTCTCGGATAGATTGCTTTTGCCCTAAAATATTCTCTTTGATCGGCAAGTATGCTGGGGGAGCAAATTTTTTCATAATGGATATAATATTGTCTTGGTTTGTAATGGTCCCATCAAAATCACAATAGATTACTAGCTTACTCATAATGCTTACCCCCATAGTTCCAATGCTGCTTTTAGTTCTGGAAACTGTTTTGCTGCTTCAGCTAACGGAATTCCATCAAGGACTGCTGATACGGCCTGCCTAAAGGCAAGCCCTCCTCCTGTAGCGCCAGTAGGATGACCATGCACTCCACCACCTGCATTTATAATGCTGTCTATGCCATAGTCTTCGATTAACAAAGGAACCAATCCAGGATGAATTCCAGCCGAAGGAACTGGAAAAGTTCGTTTTACTGCACTTTCTTTCGTCAATTCTTCCCCAAGTGATAGTGCAGCTGTTTTCTCCAGTGCGACGCTTCCGTATGGTGAGGGGAATAATGAAAAATCTGCCCCTGCATAACGAGTCAATTTACCAAGTAAAAGTGGTGTTGAAACTCCATAAAATGAGGATGATGTAAAAGCACCACTATAGGCTGGATGGGCCATGAATGGCAACTGAATATCTTCATCTTCCACAAGTTCTTGAAGTACATCTAGACCATATGCATGAACATTAAATAATAGAGCGTCAGCCCCAAGCTCTTTTGCCTTTTTTGCTTTTGATTTTAAATCGGATGTCCGCCCAGAGAGGTTAACCGCATAAAGTGTTCGATGTCCAGTTTCCTCATACACCTGACGTAGTACTTCTTTAGCTGTAATAATTCTTTTTTCAAAAGGAGTAAGGGGGTTTTCAAAGAGAATTTCATCATCTTTTACTAAATCTACTCCACCTAGAGCTTGGTTACGTAGCTGTTCAGATAGGTAATTGATATCTCTTCCAATTACTCCTTTAAAAATACTCATCACAAGTGGACGATTATACACTCCTAGCAATTCACGAATACTTTCAATTCCGAATCTAGGTCCTGGGAAATTATCTAAAAGGTCTGATGAGAATTCCAAGTCTAGTAGCTTTACTTCACCGTCTAGCGATAGTTTGCCGAAAACAGTTGTTAATATCGCAGGTAAATCTGCAGAGAAATTAGCACTAGGATAGTTTATTTTAATCTCTGCTTTGATTTCATCTCGTTTTAGCGGATGGTGACTATTTTCAAATTCAGTTATCGATATAACATTTCCTTTATGCTTTTTTAATTGCTCTTGCTCTAGTAACGGCAAATCAGTCCAGGATCCTATTGTTAAACCGAGCGCAATTCCTTCAGCTTTTTTTTCAAAAGTTCCAGGTTTACCGTAAACCTGATAGAGAGTAGTAATTCCACTCATTTATTATCACAATCCTTTATATAACAAATTTCTACTTAGTCAATGTCCCAGCGTTTTGCCCCTTCTAAATATAAAAAAACCTCTTCCAAATAAGAAGAGGTTAAAAAATTAACGACTTCTTATTTCTCAGTCTACTGACTGCAAGAATTAGCACCGTGTCCATAATGGATCGGTTGCCGGGTATCATAGGGCTCGTCCCTCCACCTGCTCTAAATAAGAAAAAGTTATTTAATTGAGTTAGTCAAATTAATAATGATTATTTCATGCAATATAAAGATTGTCAATATAGTTATTAGAATTTTTTTTGTTTTAAAAAAATGATTGACATGTGTTTTTTGAATATGCTAGGATGATTTTCAAATAGTATACGTTTTAATTAATAGCACTCTTATCAAGAGCAGGCAGAGGGTAATGGCCCGATGAAGCCCAGCAACCGACCGTAATACCGTTGTGAGACGGGGCGCATTTTGCGCCGAGATGAAAATCTCCTAAGGCACGGTGCTAATTCCATCAGAAAGGTAACTTTCTGAAAGATAAGAGGCGAGAGATCTCTTATTCTACGCCTCTTTCTTATGAAAGAGGCTTTTTATTTTGAAACGGAAAGGTAGAGAATAATGACGACAGCTACAAAGAGACAATATGAATCATTAACAGAAGAAAGTGCTATTTTATATGCAAAAGAACTTAACTTCTTCCCACAAGACACAGAGTTGGAGTGTCGTGAGATAGGTGACGGTAATCTTAACTATGTATTTCATATTAAGGAATTGAACGGTGATAAGAGTCTTATTATTAAACAGGCTTTACCATACGCAAAGGTTGTCGGAGAAAGTTGGCCACTAACGTTAAAACGAGCAGTGATTGAAGCAAATGCATTAAAAAAACATGCTGAATTTGCAGCCAATCTTGTTCCGACCGTATATGCAATTGATGAGGATCTTGCGCTTACGGTAATGGAGGATTTATCTCACTTAAAAATTGCACGTGAAGGGTTGATTAAACTTGAATCATATCCAAACCTTTCAAAAGATATTGGAGAATATTTAGCTCAAACACTATTTCATACATCTGATTTTGCATTACACCCTTTTGAAAAAAAGAAACTAGTTTCAGAGTTTTCCAATCCAGAACTTTGTAAAATCACAGAAGATCTTATTTTTACAGATCCGTTTTTTGACTATGAAACAAATGACTTTGAAGCATTGTTGCAAGAAGACGTAGAAACTATTTGGAATAACGGGCGCTTAAAGCTAGAGGTTGCAAAATTAAAGAATAGCTTCATGACAGAAGCGGAAGCATTATTACATGGAGATTTGCATACAGGGAGCATCTTTGCTAGTGAAACCGAAACGAAAGTAATAGACCCAGAGTTTGCTTTTTATGGACCTATTGGCTTTGATATTGGATTGTTTTTAGCAAATCTAATCGTGCAAAATGTTACAAGAGAAGAGGATGAGCGGGGAGTTATTGTCACCCATATCAAACAAACTTGGGATGTCTTTTCGACTAAATTTTCGGAATTATGGGACAAAAAAAGTGTCGATTCCTATAAAGACACAGATGGCTATAAAGAATATGTCTTGGATAAAATTTTCCGAGATACACTAGGCTTTGCTGGATGTGAATTAATTCGTCGTACAATCGGGCTAGCACATGTGAAGGATTTGGACAGTATCGAAGATGACGAACAACGGATTAAATTCAAAAAGCAGACCTTACAAACAGGGGAAGCACTTATATTAAAACGCAAAGATATCCATTCAATTGATGAAGTATTTGAATTATTAGAGGGGTTTCGCAAATGAGTATTCCATTATCGATAGAGTTGAACGACAAAGAATTTCGGATTTTGGATCAGCAAAAATTACCTCACGTAGTTGAGTATTTAACACTAGATACTTTAGAAGATGTATATGATGCTATTATCACTCTGAAGGTGAGGGGTGCACCAGCAATTGGTATTACCGCTGCATATGGATTGGCTAAAGCAGCCGAAAAGTATGAAGCAAATACATTAGAGGAATTTCATCTGCAACTCAACAGGGATTTCTTGTATTTAGCTAAATCTAGACCAACAGCTGTAAATTTAGTTTGGGCTCTAGAACGTTTAAGAAGTGCAGTTGAAAATGTAGCAAGTGTACAAGAGGCGAAGGAACTTTTGATAGAGGAAGCTATAAAAATTCATAGAGAAGACGAAGCATCCTGTAGAAATATTGGCGAATATGCGTTGTCCTTGTTTGAAGGTCAAACAAAAGTTATGACCATTTGTAATGCAGGTTCAATTGCAACCGCAAAATATGGTACTGCATTAGCACCATTCCATCTTGGGAGTGAGCGGGGAAAACAGTTTGAAGTTTATGCTTGTGAAACTAGACCTGTATTTCAAGGATCAAGGCTAACTGCGTGGGAGCTTCAGCAATCTGGAGTGGATGTAACACTTATAACAGACAGCATGGCTGCACATACAATCGGAGCAAAAGGAATCGAAGCAATTATTGTAGGGGCAGACCGGATAGCAGAAAACGGCGACACGGCAAATAAAATCGGAACACTTAACTTAGCATTATTAGCAAAAGTGTTTAACATCCCTTTTTATGTGGCAGCTCCTTCTTCCACTTTTGATTTGACCATTAAGAATGGAAAAGAGATCCCGATTGAAGAACGTCCAGCGGAAGAAATAACGCACATTGCAGGGAAACAGGTAGCTCCGAAAAATACAAAAGTATTTAATCCTGCATTCGATGTTACACCGGGTGAATACATTACAGCCATTATTACTGAAAAAGGAATTATATATCCGGAATATACAAAAAATATTCCTAGTTTAATAAATATAGAAAAAGGAGAACTCGCATGAAATCAAAAACAGCATGGCTTTTATCCGTATTATTAGTAATTGGAATTATCTTAACAGGGTGTCAACCAAAAGGGGATGCAAAAGAAGCAACAACTACTCCTGCTGATTCAGAAGCATCCGATAATCCGCTATCAGGGAAGAAAATCGCATTGGTTATGCAACAAAATCTTGGTACTTTTTCTGCTCAATACATTGAAGGTGTAAAAGAACAAGTAGAGAAATTTGGTGGGACTGTAACAGTGTTTACGTCGGAAGGCGATTTAGCAAAAATGGCTTCCAATCTAGATGCAGCTGTAAACCAAGGTGTAGATGGAATTCTGATTGATCATGGAACAAAAGAAGCGTTAAATCAAGGAGTTCAAAATGCAGTTGATAAAGGAATACCAGTCGTCGCTTTTGATGCAGGTGTGGAAGTAGAAGGAATCACAGTTTTAGAGCAAGGCGATCAAAAGATGGCTGAAATGACATTAGAAAAATTAAAAAATGATGCTAATGGTGAAGCGAATATAGTGAAAATCTGGGTAGCAGGTTTTGCACCTATGGAAAGAAGACAAGTTGCCTACGAGCAATTCTTAAATGAAAATCCAGGTATTAAAGAAATTGCAACATTTGGTGCAGCGACACAAAATACAGCATTAGACACACAATCGCAAATGGAAGCGATTCTAAAACAATACCCAAATGAAGGAGAAATCACAGCAGTTTGGGCAGCTTGGGATGAATTCGCAAAAGGTGCAGTACGCGCTATTGAGCAAGCTGGAAGAACAGATATTAAAGTTTATAGCATTGATATGAGTGATGAAGATTTACAAATGATACAAAAAGAAAATAGCCCATGGGTTGCCTCAGCGGCAGTGGATCCAATGGATATAGGACGTATTCAAGTGCGTTATTTATATCAAAAAATAAATGGTGAAACTCCTGAAGAAAAAGTTGTTTTAGAACCAGTGTTTGTGGATGCTGAAAAGCTTCCGGAAGAAACAGTGACGACAAATGACTTACATGAATATATCGAAGGTTGGGGAGCAAGCGAACAAGGTTACACAGAAGCTTTGAAAGAGTTAGAAAAACAATAATGATACAAATGTAGCTGCCCTAAAAGGGGGGCAGCTTCTTTTTAAGAAGCTTTGTTTCATCGGAAGTTTCCGGGAGGTACGAGCGATGATGGGCTCTTTCAATCTGCGGAGGCTCATGTGTAACTTTCGGCAACAAAGCGCACATTCGTGTTTTGTTCATTAGCGTAATTAAACACATTCTATAAAACGCTTCTAAAATCAGCATTCACAATAACAAGGCCAACTAGTTAAAATTCAACTGGTATATTGCCTTAAGAAAGGAGATCATCATGGCTAATCCTTTTCTTTTTATGACTTCCATACGTAAATCATTTGGAAATGTGAAGGCACTAGAAGAGGCCGAATTTCATCTTGAAAAAGGGGAAGTACATGCATTGCTAGGTGTTAATGGAGCAGGTAAAAGCACGCTTATTAAAATTTTATCCGGCGTATATGAGCAAGATGAAGGTGAAATAGTTTTAGAAGGTAGTAGTGTTCGGCTTCGTTCCCCGAAAGCAGCAAAGGAACACGGTATCTATTGTGTTTATCAAGAGGTGGATACAGCAATTGTTTCGGAATTATCGGTCGCAGAAAATATTATGCTAGATAAAATCGCTACGAATAATAATTTGTTTTTATCCACATCCAAGCTACAAACGGAAGCTAAAAAAGCACTGAAGCATTTGCAAGTAGAAAACATTGCTGTCAATCAACCGGCATTTAAACTTACATTAGCTGAAAAACAATTAGTATTAATTGCACGAGCTCTTGTAAGCTCGGCAAAGATTATTATTTTTGATGAACCAACTGCCCCTTTGTCTCTCCACGAATCCAAAAAGCTTTTTTCGGTAATTGATCATCTGAAATCGCAAGGAGTCGGCTGTATATTTATCTCTCATCGTCTTCCAGAAGTATTTGAAATCAGTGATCGAATCACTGTAATGCGAGATGGAAAGCTTGTAAAAGTTTTTAACACAGAAACTGCTCAACAGAATGAGATTATTGAAGCGATGCTAGGAGTATCTTTTAATTTTGAACAGGCAGATACAAATCATACTTTAGGAGAAAAAATCCTACAGGTTACAGAATTATCGGATGGACAGAAATTAAAGGAGCTTTCCTTTACTGTTTCTGAAGGGGAGATTGTTGGTATTGTAGGCCTTGTAGGAGCAGGAAAAACGGAGCTAGCTAAAGCCTTATTTGGCTTGGGATCATTAGTAAAAGGTAGTGTGAACCTTTCAGGCAAAGAGTTAAAAGCGAAACATCCAGCAGACGCCATTCGAGCAGGAATGGCACTAATTCCAGAGGAACGCAGAAAAGAAGGCTTATTTGTACATGAGTCGTTACAAACGAATTCTTCCTTTCCGAATTTAAAGAAATTTTCACGGCTTCTGTTTATGGATAAAGCTGCTGAACGCAACTTTGCAAAGGACATCATCAATCGCTTAAAAATTAAAACGGATCATACGGAAACACCACTTGTGCATTTAAGTGGAGGAAATCAGCAAAAAGTAGTAATCGGAAAATGGATGTCGCGCAACTCTAAAGTGTATTTATTTGATGAGCCGACTAAAGGTGTTGATATTGGAGCGAAAAAGGACATTTTTAATTTAATTCGTGAGCTGGCGAATAATGGTAAAGGGTGTCTATATTTTTCGAGTGAGATTCAAGAAGCAATTGGTATTTCCGATCGACTTCTAGTTATGTATAACGGTCAAATCGTGAAGGAGTTTTCACGTGAGGATGCGACCCAAGAAAGGATTTTGTTGTATGCAAGTGGTGGAAAAGAAGAGTAAGGTCAAAGAAAGAGGAATTCAATTTCTATTTAAATATGGTGCAATTGCCTTGCTATTGATAATTATATTGTACTTTAGCACTATAAGCAGTGCCTTTTTTACATATGGAAATTTCACAGATATATTACGTTCCATTTCCATTGTAACGCTCTTAGCATTAGGAGTTACCTTTACGCTAGTAGTAGGAGGTTTCGATTTATCAGTAGGTTCTACGATGTCTCTATCTACTGTCATTACTGCTTCGTTAATGGTGTGGTATGAGATGCCGCTTTGGCTCGTACTAATCTTACCTATTGTAATAGGAGTGTTGGTTGGATTATTGAACAGTTTTCTTATTGTAGTTTTAGGAATTCCAGATTTACTTGCAACGTTAAGTATGATGTATATAGTGGCGGGCTTTCACCGTACATATACAGAAGGATACTCGATATACAATAATATGCCGCTTACTTCTGGAGGGACGGCACCGGGGCAATTCTCTGAAGCATTTCTTTGGATTGGCCAAGGGAGAATGCTCGGATTACCAGTTCCAGTTTGGATAATGCTTGTCCTAGTAATTATCGCTTATGTTGTACTTAACCATACTCGTTGGGGACGTGTTTTGTATATGACGGGTGGAAATGCTGAGGCTGCAACATTGTCAGGAGTGAATACCCGTAAAGTAAAATGTGCTGCATATGTAATTTCTGGTGTTTTTGCTTCGATGGCAGGTATATTGTTTACAGCACGTGTTGGTTCAGGTCAAATTGATGCGGGTGCACCACTTTTAATGGAAGCTGTAGCAGCTGTCTTTGTTGGATATTCTGTCCTTGGTGCTGGAAAACCAAATGCTATCGGAACATTTTTTGGAGCAGCGGTTATCGGGATTCTCTTGAATGGATTAACGATACAAAACTTACCGTATTATGCCTTTGATATTATTAAAGGAGCAGTGCTCGTTTCAGCTCTTGCCGTAACTTATATTTACGCTAAAAAACGGTTCACCCAAATCTAAATAAATTTTGTGTCTCGAAGTACTTGTTTTCTGCCCGTGCAAGTATATAATTCAAGCATATCCTTTATTATTTATCGAATGGGCTGACAAAATTTGAGACCGTATAATGAAAAAATAAGTATTTACCATGGAATGGCATCTACTATTGCATTAAATTTTTCCAATAACTTTTTTCCGATCTTTGCAATTACCATATTAGGGGCAACCAATTATCAGGTGGGATTAATAAGTTCGTTGCCGCCATTAATAGCGTTATTAATGACTATACCAGCAGCTATTCTACTAAATCGTGCAAGTGCTCAAAAGAAACTCGTGGCGATGTCTGTTTTACTGGCACGATTAATGTTTTTGCTTATTGTACTAGTAGTTTATTTGCCTTCTGATTCGCTACAAGCATGGGCATTTTTAGGAATTATTGCTTTCATCAGTGTTCCGAACACTGTAGCTAACGTAGGTTGGCAAACGTTGATAAGTGGAATGATTGATGAGTCTAGAAGAGGACAATTTTTTAGTGATCGAAATCGTCTGTTAACGATGGTCGGTCTTATATCAACTTTAGTTATTGGTGTTTTAATGAAGGATGCTTCCGAAAGCGTTACTGCCTATCAAATTCTTTTTGCGATAGCTTTTGGTTTCGGTTTGCTAGAAGTTTTTTTCTTATTAAAACAAGAAGATATCATCCCTTCATCAGATGTTCTAGTTAAAAAGAAGTCAATGGACTGGAGCATTTTTAAACATGTGAACTATGTCTGGTTTTTAGCTGCAGCTCTCTTTTTTAATTTTGCATGGCAAATGGCATGGGGATTATTCAACATTTACAATGTCCGAGTAGCAGGAGCAACAATCTTTTGGATTAGTATGTTTTCAGTTGGTAGTATGCTCATGCAGTTTTTAACATTTCCTTTATGGAAGAAGTGGGCAGATAAGTATTCGAATATGCAAGTTTTTATATGGGCAGCTATTGGAATGTCCACTACACCTTTTTTAACAATGCTATCTACGAACTTATATTATTTAACGCTCATTCAAACGACATCCGGATTCTTCTTATCTGGTACTGTTTTAATATTGTTTAATTTATTGTTGGAGCAATCACCTGAACAATATCGTACGTATTGCATTACAACTTATAATGTACTGCTTGCTTTCGTCGCATTCATTGCACCACAAATAGGTATTTGGCTTTTGAATGAACTAGGCATGGAAGTAGCTATGTACATTAGTTCTAGTTTACGATTTTTAAGTGCTGGTGGATTTTTATATGTATTTTTACGAAATAGAAAAGTATAAGAACAAAAAAGAAAAGCACAATTAATGTGCTTTCTTTTTTTGTGTCTATTTTTTTCCTATTCCATGTAAGATAAACTGAACAGTGCGTTCTGTTTCAAGTTCGTCATCCCATTCACTCTCTGGGAAAAGAATGTAACGTGAAATCAAGTAGCCAAATATACTGCTAACGGCTAATCTAGCAACGCTTGATGGTGGTATATCGATTATTTGACCCTTATCTTGATAATTTTGAATGACAACCAAAATCCGCTCGTATGTTTTTTTAGCTACCTGTTCAACAAATTGTTCCCTAAGTTCGGGTTGAAAAGGTATTTCTTGCATAATAATTTTAATAACAGGAAGAAGCTTCTTAAATACTTCTCTTCTGTTTTCGATTGTGGCTCTTATAAAGTCCTCGGCATTTTCATAAGGCTGGTCTAGTACTTTGTGAAAATCTCTTACAATAAATGGACCAAATACCTTAGAAATGAGAGGAGTAACAATGGATACTAGCAACTCTTTTTTCGTTTTATAGTGTCGGAAAATGGTTCCTTCCGCTACTCCAGCCTTTTTGGCAATCTCACTTGTAGAGGTAGCAGCATACCCTTTTTCGGAGAATGTATCTATTGCTGCAAGGAGTATTTTTTTTTGCTTATCTGTTAATTTTTCTTCATCAAATAGCTGTTGTAACAATATTTCTTCTTCCATTGCTTACTCCTTTCTAGTAACAATCTAGATTTTTCGATATTTCTTTAAGGCTAATATATTTAAAATAACAAAAATCAGTGCAAACCCTAACAAAATAAAGAGTTCATTTTTAATACTATCTATTCCGAATCCCTTATACATAACGTCTACTAATGCATTTCCACCATAGTACATCGGCATAAATTTCGCAATAATTTGCATCCATTCTGCCATTCCCTCTATAGGGAGAATACCTGCGAAGAATACTTGTGGAACAATCGCAATTGGTATAAATTGCATCATTTGAAACTCAGAGTTTGCAAAAGCCGATAAGAGAATTCCAAGTAACAATGCAACTAGTGCAAGAGATAGATTAATGAGAACAACATTCCAAAGAGAACCAACGATTAAAATATCTAAAACCTTTACTGCATAAAAAACAACGATAAGGGTTTGAATGATGGCAAAGAGTCCGTAACCAATTAAATAACCAAAAACGATATCCCTTCTTTGGATTGGAGTCGCTAATAAACGTTCCAACGTGCCTGTTGTTCGTTCCCGCAATAATCCTATTCCTGAAATGAGAAAGACGAAAAAGAATACAAAGAAGCCAACAAGAATAGGACTTAACTGATCAAAAAAGGTTGTTTCGCTATTTCCGTAAATATAATAAGTATTGATTTCTGGGGTACTTAGTTGGTTCACTTGAACATTCGGCAGTTTATCTTGAATATCTGCAAACACTTTGGTTAAATTAGTTGCTTGCTTCTTTGCATTTTCACTGGAGATGGCTTGCATGACTTTTGATTGTAACACCTTCGATGTAGAAGGCTCATCGTTAGTAAGTGTTAAACTCAGTTTATCCTCTTCTATATGAAGGACTCCATCTAATTGATCTTTTTTTATAACTTGTTCCGTATTTTTTAGATTTTCATTTGGTATTACTACAATTTCTTTGCCTTTTAATTGTTCTATTAAAGCTTCTTCTGCACCATGTACTCCTAGGCGAGGAACTGTTGTATCAGCAGATAGTAAATAATGAAGCAAAGTTAAAATGACTAGAGGCGCAATCATCATCAAAGCGAGTGTTCGTTTATCTCGTACCATTTGGATACAAATTCTTTTAATTAAGGCGATTGTTCTCATCTTTTTCACCTCCAGCTAGTAAAAATACCTCTTCAAGACTACTAATTTGGTATTGGTTTTTCAGTTCTAATGGAGAACCACTCGAAATTATTTCCCCATCTCTAACCATGGCCAGTTTGTCGCATTTTTCTGCTTCATCCATCACATGTGTAGTTATTAAAATTGTTTTACCTTCCATTTTTAAACGGTTAATCTCCTCCCAAATGGACTTTCTAAGCTTAGGATCGATTCCGACGGTCGGCTCATCTAATATTAATAGTTCTGGGTCGTGTATTAATGCAATGGCTAAAGATAATCTTCGCTTCATACCACCTGAATAATTCTGAACTCTTTTAGATAAATGGGAAGTAAGACCAACTAAATAGGCTGCGTAAGCAATACGTTCCTTTTGAATTTTCTTGTTCAATTTGTAAAGAGATGCAAAAAAGGATAGGTTTTCTCGACCTGTTAAGTCATTGTATAAAGCATCTGATTGAGCCATATAGCCAATTTTCTGGGATAGGTATAAATGAGGAACTGGTGTATCCAATACATGTATTTCCCCATTGGTAGGTTGGTCCATACCAACAATCATTTTGACTAAAGTAGTTTTTCCTGAACCAGATGGTCCGATTAAACCAAATATTTCTCCAGAATGAACGGAAATACTTACTTTATTTAAAACTGTTTTCTTTCCAAAACTTTTACTAACTTGATTCAAAAGAATGGTGGATGACATTTATAAACCCCCTTTAAATTTGAAAGTGAGTAATCACTCACTTTCATTATAGGCATAACTATTTCAACGTCAATAGCATATGTATCGAATACACGAATAAATATATAAAAAGATTTGTATAACGATTATGAATACAGTAAATGATTGAAAGAGAGGTGATGAACATTAAAATTCTAGTTTCATTTTTATTATTATTTGTTTCGGTCTTATCGTATTTTAATATGCAAATTACAGAACCATTCGATGAAGAGTTCCACGGGAAACAATTTTCGACATTTTACGTGGATTATGAAGAAAAAAGAATGGAGATTGGTATGATTGGAGATATTTTATTGCATCTTCCTTTATATAATTACGCTAGTTTTCTACCTTCATTTGAGCCAGTAAGAGAAGAATTGGAATCCCTAGATTTATTATTGGCTAATCAAGAATCGATTCCCGCAGGTCCTGAGTTTGGATTATCAGGTTATCCTAATTTCTCAAGTCCAACACATATTATTAGAGATTTGAAAGAGGTGGGAGTTGATATGATATCAATGGCCAATAATCATACGCTAGATCAAGGGGAAGCAGGTGTTTTATCTGCTATACGTCATATGAAAAAATACAGCATGCTCTATATGGGTGCATATGAATCTATAGAGGATTCACAGACTGACCGTATTTTAGAAGTAGAAAATATCCATTTTGGTCTTCTCAATTATACATATGGTATGAATGGCTACAATACACCAACTGGTAAAGATTATTTAGTTAATAGAATAGATGCTGATCGTATTATAAAAGAGATCCAAGTTCTAAAAGATAAAGTGGACTTTGTTATTGTAAGTATTCATTGGGGATCAGAGTATGAACTTGAAGCTAATGATCAGCAAAAGCAACTTGCGCATGCCCTGGCAGAAGCGGGAGCCGATATTATTTTCGGACATCATCCTCATGTTATTCAGCCATATGAAGAAATTGCTACGAAAGACGGTCACACTACGCATGTTTTTTATTCTTTAGGAAATTTCTTTTCTGCTCAAAGTTTTGATTTCACAAATATTGGGGGAATTGCAAAGGTTAGTGTATTGAAGAAAACCATCAACGGAAAAGAAGTGCTGAAATTGGAGGATCCTTCCTTTAAAGCTACTGCAGTTATAAAGGAAAATCCCTATAAAGTATATCCACTTGAAGAGGTAGAATCTAAGGTCAACCAAACCAATGAATGGGTTCAAGAGCATCTATTTAATTTTAAAGATTAAATGCATAATGTTATAGTGATAAATATTTTAGTGGTAAAATAAAATAATGAAGGAGGGTAATCAATAAATAAACCAAAAGTCGAACATCAGGGATAGGAAAAGGAATAGCATCTGCGCGCGTAAAAGAAGGTATATTTCTGATCAAAAAATAAGGCTGGACGGCGGAGCTACTAAACTAAGATAAATCTTTTATAACGGAAATGGAGTGACGATGATGGGGCGTGTACAAGACAAAGTTGCGTTAGTAACGGGAGGTGCATCCGGTATTGGTCTATCAGCAGCAACATTATTAGCTAAAGAAGGTGCTAAAGTAGTTATTGCCGATTTTAATGTCGAGGGTGCAAAAAAAGCAGCCGAGAATATTAAAAGTCAAGGTGGCGAAGCAGTTGGTATTTTTTTAGATGCTTCGAAAGAGGTTTCTATTAAAGAAGCAGTTGATTTTACAGTAGAACATTATGGAACTATAACAGTTTTATACAATAATGTTGGTCTGACCAATCTTCAAAAGGATTTAGATGTAGTTAATATCGATTTAGATGAATGGGATCGACTAATGAACGTAAATACAAAAAGTGTACTTTTAGGTTGCCGTTTCGCTATTCCACATATGGTTAAAGCAGGGGGTGGCTCAATTATTAATACAGCCTCTATGGCGGCATTTGCAGGTGACTCTGTTCGTTCTGCATATGGGGCTTCCAAGGCAGCTGTTGTAAATCTAACAAAATATATAGCTGCACAATACGGGAAGGATAATATCCGGTGTAATGGAGTAGCTCCTGGTCTCATTTTAACTCCAGCGGCTGAGAGTAATATGCCAGAAGCTGTATTAGATATTTTCGAAAAGTTTAATGCACTTCCATACCATGGAGAAGCTGATGATATTGGGTATACAGTATTGTTTCTAGCTTCAGATGAGTCAAAATTTATCACAGGACAAACAATTCAAGTGGAGGGTGGCCATTACATGGCAAATCCAAGTATTGCAGATTTCAAGGAATTTGTAAGTAAGGCGCCATCTAAATAAATCCTAAAAACTCAGATGTGCTTGCATGTCTGAGTTTTATTTATGGAATGGTGCTCCTTTTCGATTTTCCAGTAGTGTTTCTTTAAACGCTAGAACATGTCGTTTATTTTCCATGACAGGAGAGCATATACAAGAAAACATTCGTGTAAAAGGTCGTTGGTCAAGAGGTATGATGGAAAGGTGATGATGTTGTATATCTCTCTTTATTGCGTGAATGGATAGGAGGGATAACCCTTCTTGTCGACTATGGATAATCGTCTCTTTAATACCTTGATTACTACTAATAGTGAGAATGGACTTTACCTTTAAGCCATTGGAACGTAGGACATGTTTTAAATATTCACGTGTTCCTGAACCTTCCTCTCTCATAAACCAAGTTTGGTTTTGTAAGTCGGCTATACTCACGGAATCCTTTGAAGCTAACTCATTTTCTGAAGAACCTATTATAAATAACTCGTCCTCCATAAAAGCTTCCACTTGCAACTCCTTTTCATTTGTTTGACCTTCTATTAAACCAATATCCGCAGTAAGTAGTCGAACAGACTGTACAATTTCTTCTGTGTTTCCGATAAATACTTCTAGCTCCAGGTTTGGGTACTTTGAGTGAAGCGCTAGAAGGATAGAGGGAAGAATATATTCGCCAATTGTAAAACTTGCACCAATAACAAGCTTTCCTTTAATGTCCTCTTGATAGTCTAAAATATCCTTTTGAGTTTGCTCATACATGGAGAGTATTTGTTTCGCACGCTCATATAAGATCTCTCCTGAAGGAGTGATCTTTATTAATTTTGGAGAACGAATTAGTAGCTCGGTGTTAAACTCTGTTTCTAAATTTTTTATATGTACGCTAACGCTTGGCTGAGATATATGAAGGAGCTGTGCTGCTTTTGTGAAATTTTTAACTTCCACTAGTGTTATAAATGTTTTTAGGGCATCATAATACAATTTCTCACTCCCAATCATTAAAAATATTAATGCGATCTATTATGTATATGTATTTTACTAATAATAAAAAACTACGTAAAGTAAACATACAGGAAGAGAGGAAGCGAGTTTAATGAATATGGATAGAGAAGCTAAAAGTATTAAAATTAATAAAGCATTTTTTATTGGAATTGGTATTACGTTAATCATCGCAATTGTAGCTAAATTATTTTCTAGCATCCCATTTCTATCGATTATGGGGCAATTAGTAATAGCCATAATAATAGGGATGATTTGGAGTGCTACAATTGGAGTATCGCAACAGTACCAACACGGTATTTCCTTTTCAAGTAAAAAATTACTGAGGGTGGGTATAATTTTTTTAGGAATGCGGCTTAACTTAGCAGATATTTATCATGCTGGATTTAATGTCTTCTTCCTGGCACTCATCAATATTCTATTTGCTTTATTTGTAGTGTATGGATTATCGCGTTTGTTTGGAGTCGACAAGAAACTAGGTTTGCTAACAGCCTGTGGAACTGCGATTTGTGGAGCGGCTGCTGTTGTTGCGATCGCGCCACAAGTGAAAGCGAATGACGATGAAACTGCCATAGGGGTTGCGACAATTGCAATACTTGGGACGCTATTTACATTGGTGTATACTTTTCTTTATCCAATTATGGACTTAACTTCAAAAGGATACGGAGTGTTTACTGGAGGTACGTTACATGAGATTGCCCATGTAATTGCTGCGGCAGAGCCGGGTGGTAATAATGCGGTCGATTTAGCTGTTATTGTGAAACTGACGAGAGTCGCACTTTTAGTCCCGATTGCTTTATGTATAGGTTTTTTCGTACAAAGAGGTGAAAAGAATCAGTCAAAAAGAAAGTTTTCCATGTCAAGTATACCTTGGTTTATCATAGGATTTTTAGGTATGAGTGGCATTCACACTTTAGGGATTTTTCCAGAACAAATTGCAAGCATTTTTGTCTTAGTGGCCTATCTACTTATTGCAATGGCAATGGCAGGTTTAGGGTTGAATATAGACATAAAAACATTTAGAAAATTAGGAGTAAGGCCTTTTGCTGCTGGTCTCATAGGTTCCATTTTATTATCTATTTTAGGCTATGTGCTTGTTTATGTATTTCATCTTAATGTGTAGTCAACAAGGAAAGGAGATAGCAGATGAGGGAACAGGATCATGATCGTTTATTGCGCATAAAAACAGAAGGAATTCGTGAATGGCAGCATCAATCTGCTCATTATAATCGTTATGAAGCAACTCCATATGTCGCTCTAGAAGCATTTTTTGATGAATATGCATGTAAGTCATCTGATAAATTTGTAGATTTTGGCTGTGGAAAAGGGCGTTTTCCTTTTTACGTTCACCACCATCTTCATGTGTCCGCAACTGGGGTGGAGATGAGTGGACAACTATATCAAGAGGCGATGGAAAACTTAACACGGTATATGGATCGGGCGAAGCATTCAAGAGCTTACATCCGATTTGAACGCATCCTAGCAGAGGAATACAATGTAGATAAGGAAGAAAATCTTTTTTATTTTTTCAATCCTTTTTCCATACAAATTTTTCAAAAGGTGACTCGAAATATACTTCTGTCCGTGGAAAATTCCCCTCGAGCAGTAGATATTATTTTATATTATCCTACTGCGGAATACATACAATATCTTGAAACACAAACCCCGTTTAAGCTTCTTAAAGAAATAAAGGTTCCTGCATTATACGAGCAAAATAGCAACGAGCGATTTGTTATTTTTCGATTTGAATAAAAGTTCCTTAATAGAATGAGGATTTCTTTCATACTGGTGTAAAAGGAAGCGTCCGCTCGACTACTGCAGGAAAGCGAGCGGTGAGCTTCGGAATTCGGTAGACAATTATTTTATCCGTTCACCTAGAAGTTCTTTATATTTCACAAACCATTCTTTCCATTCATTTTCTCTTGAGTCGATTGTATTACCATCTAATAAGGCTTCAATGACATCTAGACAAACATGCCAACCTGCTAAATCTTTTATTGTTTGCTCTGTAAAGGAGGAGAGTGTTTCTGTAAAAACTAAATGGCATCCTTCTGATTCTGGTGATAATTCAAATCTTGCGATATCCGCATCCCATTCAAAAGCTAAAACCTTAAATTGTTCATAATCTAAAATCTTCATGTCGATATAGGTACCGTCTTGCATATCAAACTTAATCAAACCACCTTTACGTAAATCCACTACTTCTAGTTCCGAGAACCATTTTTGTAACTTCTCATTGTTAGTGAGCATAGACCAAACATCTTTTACTGAATGGTGGAAATGACGATCATAACGTGCGGTATAGATTTCTTTTTCCTTTTGAATAGTTGCAATCATCGTTAATTCCTCCTTAGGTTATAAATTATAAACAGTGCATAGCTTGTTCAGCTTCATACCATGGCACTTTATATCCTGTCCCCTTCGCACAGAAAATAGAACTCGAAGTATATTCCGGATCTGCATCTTTATTATAACCAATACTATTAATTACTTCTTCAGCATTATGACAACGATCATATCCCCCAAATAGTAAGCTAAGCGTTCCTTTCCCATGTGTAAAAGAAGCGAAGGTCGTACTATAATTCATGAACGTGGCCACAGGTACTCGACCTTTAATAATTACTTTGTCTCCAGTATTCTCGGGGGATTCAAAAGTTCCGTGAGCTTGTTGAATATCCGACAATACACGACCAATCAGATCCATATCGACTTTTATTTTATAGTCATAAAATGGTTCAAGAAGGACATTTTCTGCTTTTTCTAAACCTTGACGAAGTGCTCGGTATGTCGCTTCTCTGAAGTCTCCGCCATGAGTATGTTCATTATGTCCACGGCCAGTAAGTAAAGTTATTTTAACGTCAGTTAATGCGGAACCTGTTAATAACCCATGATGATGACGTTCCAATAGATGATGTTTTACAAGATTTTGATTACCGATGGATAAATCATTTGCATGGCATATATTATCAAAAGAAACGCCTCTATTTCGTGTTGTAGGTTCGATTAATAGATGGACTTCTGCGTAATGTTTTAACGGCTCAAAGTGTCCATAACCTCGTACAGGGGCGTTAATAGTTTCTTTGTAAAGAATTCTAGGCTCCCCAAAAGAAACTTGAAAATGAAAGCGTTCTTGGACGATTTGTTCGAGTACTTCCAGCTGAATTACCCCCATAACGTGTACGTGAATCTCCTGGAAGTGTTCATCCCAATAAACTCGTAAAGAGGGATCCTCTGTGTCTAATAACTTAAAGGAACGCAATACCTCTTTGACATGGATAGACGAATCAAATAGAACTTTGGATTTCAGTGTTGGAACCATATCAAATGTAACTTTCTCCTGGTTATCTCCAATTCCATCTCCAATCGAAGCGGTTGTTAATCCGGTTACAGCAACTAGTTCACCAGCGGTTGCTTGATCAACCGTTTGAAACTTATTTCCACTGTACACTCTAATTTGAGTTATCTTTTCTGTTTTTTGCCTATATTTCACTTCATCTCGTACTTTTAGTTTTCCACTTAATAGTTTTAAGAAAGTGACTCTGTTTCCACTTTCATCATGGCGAATTTTATATACTTTAGCCTCAAAATTTTTTAGCGAGTTATAAGAAGTCTCTGTTAATACATCGAGCTTATCCAAAAATTCGAAAACCCCTATGTCCTTTAATGCAGAACCGCTAGCACATGCAAAGATTTTATTTTCCTTAATCATTGTTTTCATTTTGTTTAACCATAGTTCTTGCTCGAAACCAGTGTCCATGTATTTATCTAAAAGCTCTTCATCGCGCTCTGCGATAAATTCTATTAACTCTTCATCAAATAAAGTTGTTAAGTTACATACATCTCCAGATAAGTTAGCGCGTATCTCCTCTAAAACACTTGCCGAATCTGTTCCTTCATAGTCTGTTTTGTTTACAAAGAAAAAGGTAGGCACTTGGTGTTTACGAAGTAGCTGCCAAACTGTTTCGGTATGACCTTCTACTCCATCCACTGCACTAATCAAGATTATTGCATAGTCCATTACTTGTATAGCCCGCTCCATTTCAGGGGAGAAGTCGACATGCCCTGGAGTATCAATGATGTAATAAGTAGAATCATTATAGGAAAAGATGCCTTGATCTGCAAAAATAGTAATTCCTCTATTTTTTTCTATAGAATGACTGTCGAGGAAGGAATCTTGATGATCGACACGACCTCTTTGTCTAATTGTCTTCGTATGATAAAGCAGTTGCTCAGAAAAAGTTGTTTTCCCGGCATCCACGTGTGCAAGAATTCCAATGGTTTTATGCATAGTGTCACCTCAGTTCATTTCTAATGAATGCTTATATTATAGCAAACGATTTAGGAAAGAGCTGAGGGTCACGTTGTGTTATTTGCAACTAATTGAATACGGATGTGCGCTTGCCACACGCTCCGAACAAGAAGGATGAGTCGCTTCCTAACCTTTACAGTTCTTATTCTTTGCGTGCATGGGACACATACCTTGGAGACATCCCTTATAAGAGACAGTTACGCTATAAATAATTAAGAATCTAACTTATAGAGTATCAAGAAGCTCCCGAAATTCCATCTTCGGGAGCTTACAATTCGAATAGGAAAGTATCTACTCTATAATTAATTATTCAAAACAGTGGTACCAAGTTTCCAAGAGTTTGCAGGAGGGCGGCGGATAGACGACTGCCACAGGATTACCAAAAAAGAGGGGAGGGATCGTGACGCTAGTCACGACCCTCCCCTCCAAAAATTCACACTGTAATGATGTAGCCAAAGTCTGTCCAAAGCACTCTGGAAACGTTAGAAACAGGTCTTTATTGGCGCGGTTGCGCTTTTCTTATAAGACACTTTTAGAAGCATTCAGCTTCAAACGGGTAATCATTTTCCATACAATTCCATCATGTGGCATGAATAGGAACACAAGCATAAATATTATGCCTATCATTGCCGCCATCATTCCTGCAATAGATGTGTTCCATAATTTTGCAAGATAGTAGCCTGTTATTGCTGCGGTAACTCCAAAAGTCATGCTCCAAAAAATCATGGACCGAACACTTTTACTTATCAAATAGGCAGTCGCAGCAGGTCCAATTAGCATTGCTACAACAAGAACTGCCCCAACGCTATCAAAAGCTGCTACGGTCGTTAAGGAAACGAGCGTCATGTAAGAATAATGCATGACGATAATCGGTAGGCCGATAGACAAAGCGAAAACTGGATCAAATGTTGAAAGTTTAATCTCTTTGTAAAAAAGTACGAGAAATAATACATTTAATACAAGTACAATAGATAGCATCCAGACAGCTTTAGGCATTGTAAAACCTAATATGCTCCAAGTATCCCATGGAACAAATGCAATTTCTCCCATTAATACGTGTTCCACATCTAAGTGGACGTTTCCAGCAAACAATGTTATAAACAAAACCCCTAATGCAAATAAAGATGTAAATACGACCCCTATTGCAGCGTCTTCTTGTAATCCTCCAGATTGTAGAACTTGCACGAGATAAGTGGTTAGTATACCTGCAATGGCTGCACCGAGCAGCATCCAAAATCCATTTAGTGATTGAGTGATCATAAATGCAACCACAATGCCAAATAACACTGTGTGGCTAATAGCGTCTGCAATCATGGCAGTTTTGCGTAAGATTAAAAAAACACCCGTTAATCCACATGTAATACCAACCATTGCTCCTGTTAGTAGCACCCAAAACTCATTCATGTTCCATCGCCTCCCGAGCTATTGTAGGTTGTTTAAATGCTTTCTTTTTACGGGATTTAGAGAGTAGTCCTCTTGTTGGTGCGAAAAAATAAGAAATTAAAAATAGAAGGGAAGCACTTAAAACAATGATTGGGCCAGTCGATAAACCTGTTCGCAAAGAGCTGATCAATGTTCCTAAAGCACCTGATAGAGCACCAAAGAAAGCGCTTGTCACGAGGATAATTCCTAGATGACTAGACCAAAATCTAGCAGCGGCAGCAGGTATAATGAGCATTGCTGCCATTAGAATGACTCCAACGGCTTGTATACCAGTTACAATAGTTAGCACAGTGAGTGCTGTTAGTAAAATTCGTAAACGTTCAACAGGCAAGCCGATACCCTTTGCAAACACAGGATCAAAAATCATTAACTTCCATTCTTTAAAGAATAACAAGCACATGAATATGATTAACATGGCACTTCCAGACAACCATATTAAATCACTTTTTGCCAGCGTTGCAGCCTTTCCAAAAATAAAATCATTCAATCCACTTTGGTTCCCGGCACCGCTCTGATTTACAAGTGTAATTAGCACAATACCAATACCAAAAAACACAGATAGTACAAGCCCTATAGCAGCATCTGCTTTTAACTTGGATTGACTTACAATCCATTGAATCGTATAAACAGCTATTGCAGAAGTAATAGCGGCACCTAACATAAGAATAGGTAAATCCTTTTGTTGAAGAATCAGATAGGCGATAGCGATTCCAGGAAGTGCCGCATGCGCTGCTGCATCACCAACTAAACTTTGTTTTTGAAGAAAGGCGAAGGTTCCATTTAAACCAGCTGCAATTCCAAGTAAAATGGCTCCTGCAAGTACCCAAAGTAAGTTTCCGGTTATCATTGTTTAATCACCTCTCTGATCCATAAAAAACAATTTTCCACCATAGGCATCCTGCAAATTCTCTTTTGTAAAAGTTTGTTCTGTTGGACCTGATGCAACAAGTGTTTGATTTAATAAAACAATCCAGTCAAAGTAGTCAGGAGCTGTTTGCAGGTCATGATGAACAACAAATACGGATTTCCCTTGAGATTTTAAATCTTTTAAAATAGCTATTATTGTTCGCTCTGTTGCAGCATCAACCCCTACAAATGGTTCATCCATAAAGTAAACATCCGCTTGTTGGGCTAGTGCACGAGCTAAAAATACACGTTGCTGCTGTCCTCCGGATAGTTGACCGATTGATCTATCAGCAAATGAATCCATCCCAACGTTTTTTAGGCAGTCGATCGCAATTCTCTTATCTTTTGAAGAGGGTTTTCTGATCATACCAATATGTCCGTAGCGCCCCATTAACACTACGTCTAATGCAGTGGTTGGAAAATCCCAGTCAACAGCATTTCTTTGTGGTACATATCCAACTATAAGTTCCTTCGGATTTAGGGCACGTTCTAAAATATGAACAGAACCTTTTTTATTTGGTAATTGGTTTAATATAGCCTTGATAAGTGTTGATTTTCCAGCACCATTTGGTCCAATAATGCCAGTTAGTCGACCAATTGGAATCTTTAAATTTACATCTTTTAATACAATTTTCTCTTCATAGGCTACCGATAAATTATTTACTTGTAATGCGTTCATTTTGCTCACTCCTATTTTAGGGAATCGACAATCGTATTGACATTATGTTTGTACATTCCAATATAAGTACCTTCTTCGGTTCCTTCAGCACCCATTGCATCAGAGAAAAGCTCGCCACCAATTTGTATGGAGTGACCTTTTTCCTTTGCCCCTTCAATAACTGCTTTCATTGCTTTGTCAGAAACACTTGATTCGATAAAAACGGCTTTAATATTTTGATCAACAAGAAAATCTACAATGTTTTGAATATCCTTCAAGCCATATTCAGAATCAGTGCTCAAGCCCTGTAAACCTCTTACTTCCATTCCATGACTTCTTCCAAAATAGTTAAATGCATCATGAGCAGTAACAAGCACTCGTTGTTCTTTAGGGATTTCATTAATACGTTCGTCAGCCCATTTAGATAAATCGTTTAATTTTTGGAAGTATACTTCTTCATTTTTTAAAAATTCATCTTGGTTATCGGGTATTTCTGCGACAAGAGTTTTAGTAACCTCTTTAACTGCTTGTTGCCAAACTTCAATATCGAACCAAATATGTGGGTCAGAGAGTTCTGGATGTAGTTCGTTACGTAAAATTTGGTTCTTCAGAATAGCATCTCCAATTGCCCGAACAGTTTTTTCTTCTTTCATTTTTTCAAAAATATCGCTCATTTTCCCTTCTAGTTCTAAACCGTTATAAAAAATGATGTCGGCTTCTTCTAAGGTTTGTAAGTCACCTTGTGTTGCCTTGTAAAGATGGGGGTCGACTCCAGGACCCATCAACGACTTTACTATGACGTGATCTCCTGCTATTTCCCTTACAGCATCTGCAATTTGTCCTGTTGTCGTAACGACCAAGGGCTTTTGCTCATTTCCTATGCTGTCATTGCTTTTGTTACTGCAACCAGCAATAAATAAAACAGCAGAAAAAATTATTAATATCCACTTTTTCAAAATAACCACTCCTCTTTCCTTCACTCCAATTTATTTCCTTAAGGAAACTTTTAGAATAAAAAAATTTAATATTTTCATTCGGACTAATATTTTTCATTAAGGAAACTTTTGTTCAATAGGTTAACATTTGATTTTTATTTTGTCAAAGTACTTTATGTTAATTGAATAAAAAAGGTGCCATCTAAAATTTGTACTGAAATTTTTTTATAGTGCTATACTGAAGGGACAATTGAAGTAGGGTGAGGAGGTAACAACTATGCAGTATTCTAAATCAAAGATGGAGCAGTTGGTGAAACATAGTACGGAGCTTTCAAAACGTTTGAAAGAGGTCATGAAAGAGCATGACTTAGAAAAAAGTTTTGCTCTAAAAGCTTTGTATCATTCAGAGGTAAAAGATGGAGGGAAATATCAAAGGGATTATCAAGAGTTATGACGACAAAAGCGTGCCGAGTGTATTAATTCGGCGCGTTTTTATTTTGATATATGAACTATTCAAAATATATCCTATTTTTAGACTACAATAGTCTATAATAAAAAGAGAAAATAGGATAAGGAGAGATAGAGTGAAAACACTTGTTAGTAGAATCCAAGATTTGATTGACCAGTCAAAAGGTACATGGGCTATTGTTTTAGAGGATTTGAGCTTAGGAGAAAAATGGGAACTAAATGGAGATGAGCTCTTTTACGCAGCGAGTGTTATAAAAGTTCCTATAATGGCCGCAGTTTTTAACGCTGTTGAACGTGGGGAATTTTCTCTTTCAGATCAAATTGTTCTAAAAGAAGAAGACTATGTAGGTGGTTCCGGAATTCTTCAACACTTTACGACGGGTACAGCACTTTCCATTCAAGATATAATCATGCTAATGATCATTCAAAGCGATAATACAGCAACGAATATACTGATAGACCTTGTTGGAATTGATAGTGTTGTGCAGTCGATGAATGAAGTAGGGATGGAGAAAAGTACTTTTTACAATAAATTAATGATGAACAATCCGAATCCAAAAGGTTTTAATCAAATTTCCGCTAATGATATAGCTAAGCTCTTAAAACAGATGGCTATAGGAGAATTAGTAAGTGCTAAAGCTAGTGAACAAATGATTAATATAATGAAAAAGCAACAAATAAAAGATTGTTTGCCAGAAAAGCTACCTTCTCCTTATTCCAATTTTAATAATGGAATGACTGCTTGGGAGTTAGCTCATAAAACAGGTTGGATTCCTGGTACTCGTCATGATGTTGGTATCTTTTTTGTCGGTGAAAGAAAACTAATAGCTACTGTTTTATCGGAGGAGGAAGACGATTTGGTGTCCAAGAGAATCCTCTCTGAAATTGGGGAGGCAATATACAATTATTTAAGTAACTGAAAGGAGTAAAGTTATGACTGTTATAAAAAATATAACAATTATAGGACTAGGAGCAATAGGCAGTGTTTATGGCAATCTATTGCAGCAGTAAGTGATTTAAATGTTCGTGTATTGGTCGATTCTGACAGAAAATCTCGTTACGAATCAGAAGGAATTTTTGTAAATGGGGAAAGGCTGCCATTTGCTTATATTACCCCAAACGAAAAAACAGAGGAAGCAGATCTTATTATTGTATCTGTAAAGTATAGCCATTTACCGAGAGCTATTGAAGATATTCGCAATCAAGTAGGTAAAAACACAGTTATTATGTCCTTACTAAATGGCATAACAAGTGAAGAAGAAATTGCAGAGGTGTACGGAGAGGATAAGATTGTATACGCAATTAGTAATGGTATAGATGCAACAAGAGAAGGAACGTCGATTTTCTGTTCTAATCCTGGGAAAATCTCTTTTGGTAAAAAACAGAATGAAACAATTTCAGAAAAGTTAATAGCCATAAGAGAATGCTTTGACCGTGCACAAATCCCAAACGATATACCAGCTAATATGGAGCAAGTTCTTTGGTACAAATTCATGATTAATGTGGGAATCAATCAAACTTCAGCAGTAACAGGAGCTACCTATGGAGTGTTTCAAAAGATTCCTTATGCAAGAGAGCTGGCGAAAGCAGCAATGATGGAAGTTGTTCAGCTAGCTCAACTGCAAAACATCGCATTAAAAGAAGGGGATATCGATGTATTTTTCGATACGATTATTAGCTCCTTAAGTGAGGAAGGAAAGCCATCTATGTTGCAAGATATAGAGGCTAGAAGATTTACAGAAGTAGCGATGTTTTCAGAGAAGATGATGGAACTTGGGCATCGTTTTAACATAGAAACACCCGTCAACCAAATGCTGTATCAAATAATAAAAACATTAGAAAGTCGTTTTAATTATTGAGTAAGGTGCATGATGTTTAATCTCTACATAACTAGACAGAGTGGAACATATAAGGAATTGTTTATAAGGCAAGGACCACCACGAAGACTCCTGTGGGAACAGCTTGAGCAGAAGACCCCGCAGGAGCACATGTTTTTGAAGTGACGAGGAGGCTGAAGCCAAGCCCACGGAAAGCGAAGTGGTGGCCCTTGCCGAATTTAATATACAACTCTATGCACCCAAAATTGAGTTTGTCTACAGTAGAAAACCGATTTCCCTTTTAAGAGAAATCGGTTTTTATATGCACGATTATTGCAGAATTTTTATGTTTCAGATCGAAAGGTTTTCCCAAGTTCGTTTCCTAGTCCAAAATAGTGACGGAAATTATAAATAAGTGGACTCCACTTGTTTGGATCGATATGATTCTCTCCAATAATAATCTCTTTATGGGCATGAATATGTATAGCTTGTGTCTCAACGATTGCAAAGTTAGGAGAATAATCAGGAATTCTAATGTTTCTAACACTTGCTTCTATTTGCAAAGGACATTCCATAATTCTGGATGGTTTTACCGATAAAGAATCAATAGGAGTTAACTCGCTAACGTTATATTTATCTTTAGCATATGTAAATCCATTCTCTTTTTTATTAATTGGAACAGGATTTTTACCTGTGAAAGGCGCTAATTTTTCGACGTTTTCCCATAATGTAGGATTAGGTACATTGATCACACATTCAGGGTGTCGCTCTAAATTTTCAATCGCTTTTCCGCCAACACCGATTCCTAGAACAATACAATCTCCTAATACCCATGAGGATGAAATAGGACTTATATTTACCGATTCATCCTCATTCCACGTATTTAGTAAAATAACAGGTGTTCCATAGTATAAAATATTTGGTTTAATAATTTCGGTTTTTGGAATCTGTATCGTTTTTTTCATCTGAAATTTTCCTCCTATTAAAAAGTTCTTTCTCAATTAGTGTAAAATATAAATACATCCATTATCATCGAAGTATGGATTACATAGGAGGAAATTAAATTGAATGCAGATCCTAATGTAGCAATAGTTGCAACTCTTGTAAGTGAAGCTTCGCGTGCAGCGATCTTAACAGCATTATTAGATGGTAGATTTCATCCTGCAAGTGAATTAGCCTATATGGCTGGAGTCAAACCACAAACTGCGAGTTTTCATTTAAAAAAAATGGTCGATGCAAACGTGGTCGCTGTTGAAAAGTATGGAAGACATCGATACTATGGAATTCAAAATCAGGAAGTTGCTCGGGTTATGGAATCCTTATTATCAATAGCTCCTCCAATTAAAGTAAAGTCCTTAAATCAAGATTTAGAGAATAAAGCAATACGTTCTGCAAGGACTTGTTATGATCATCTAGCAGGGGCCTTAGGTGTAAAGTTAACTCAGGCTTTAATTAGAGAAGGGATTCTTTGTGAGGAAGAGAAATGCTTCACTGTTACCGAAAAGGGAAAGGAGTTCTTTATAGCTTTTCAAATTGATCTGGAAGAAGTGAAGAATAAGCGTCGTTCATTTTCACACAAATGTTTAGATTGGAGTGAAAGACGTCACCATCTTGCTGGAGCATTAGGAAATGCTCTTTTAGAAAAACTGTTAGATTTAAATTGGATTCAGCGTTTGCCTAAAACTCGAGCGATAAAAGTAACGCCTAAAGGTAAAAACGCACTAAAAGAAAGATTTTCAATTGATTTATAATCTTATAGAAACAGCCGATTCCTTGTTAAAAAGGTATCGGCTGTTGCACTCTTTTTAAGAGTTTATATTGTATTAATAATTATTTAGCTGTTACACCACCATCAACAGGTAGTTCAACACCTGTGATGTATGAAGATGCATCAGACGCTAAGAACAGTACAGCTTCTGCAACTTCTACTGATTGGCCAACACGTGGAAGCGCGGTTTGTGACAAGAACCATTGACTCATTTTTTCGTCTTCCATATACGCTTTACTCATAGGAGTTACAATGAAGCCAGGGTGGACTGAGTTTACACGGATATTGTCTTTTCCATAGTCAACTGCACAGGCTTTTGTTAACATGCGAACTGCTCCTTTTGAAGAAGTATAAGCACCGGCCCCTGAGCTACCTTTTAAACCAGCAATCGATGAGATATTCACGATAGACCCGCCTCCATTAGCTCGGAAATGCGGTAAACCTAATTTAGTGCCTAAAAATATGCTCTTTACGTTAATATTCATAATTTGATCCCATTGTTCTATTGTTAGCTCTTCCATAGTAGGACGTTGGCTAATTCCAGCGTTGTTTACTAGAACATCTAATTTACCAAATGTATTAATCGTTTCTTCGTAAACTTTATTCCAATCTTCCTCTGAAGTGACATTATGCGCTACAGAAATTGCTTCACCGCCAGCTTCCTTAATTTCTGCTACTACTTCTTGAACTGCTGCTTCGTTAATATCTGTTGCTACAACTTTGGCGCCTTCACTAGCGAATAATAATGCTTCTTCACGACCCATACCAGATCCAGCACCTGTAATAATTGCAACTTTTTCTTCTAATCTAGCCATTTGTATTGCCTCCTAAAATTATTTTAACGTTAAAATATCTTAATTGCAGATTTATTATACAATCAAGTGATAGCGTTTACAAATGAAAAGAAAATCCAATTATTAGAAACTAATTACTATAAAGTTCTTTCGCTATTGCACGGCCAGTTTCTCTACCAGTAAAAATACATCCACCTAAAAAAGTACCTTCCAGTGACCGGTAGCCATGTACTCCTCCACCGCCAAAGCCAGTAATTTCACCTGCTGCATAAAGACCAGGGACAGGGTTTCCTGAAGCATTTAAAACTCGACCAGATAAATCTGTTTGAAGACCACCAAGCGTTTTGCGGGTAACAATATTCAAACGAACAGCAATTAAAGGCCCGTTTTTCGAATCAAGAATTTTGTGGGGTGGAGCTACGCGTATTAACTTATCTCCGATATAATTTCGGGCACCTCTAAGAGCTGTAATTTGAAGATCCTTCGTAAATCTATTTTCTATTTCTCGATCTCGTGCCTCAATTTGTCTTTGAATTATTTCTAAGTTTAATAGATTACTTTTTGTAATTTTATTCATACCATTCACAAGGTCTGCTAAATTATTTGCAATGACGAAATCTTCTCCCTTGTCCATAAATGCTTTTACTGGAGCAGTCGGGCCAGGGAGAACTCTTTTTAACACTTCTTTTATACTTTTTCCGGTTAAGTCTGGGTTCTGTTCGGATCCAGAAAGTGCAAATTCTTTTTCAATGATCTTTTCTGTTAAGATAAACCAAGAATAATCAAATCCTGTTTTTTGAATAGCTTCTAATGTTCCAAGTGTATCGAAGCCTGGGAAGTTTGGTGCTGGGAAACGTTGTCCCTTTGCATCTAGCCAAATAGAAGATGGTCCTGGAAGAATTCGTATTCCATGGTCTTTCCAAATAGGATTCCAATTTTTGATGCCTTCCGTGTAATGCCACATTCTGTCTTTATTAACAAGGCGTCCACCTGCCTTTTGTGAAATACCAATCATTCGTCCATCTACATGCTCTGGTACACCGGAGATCATATTCTTAGGAGGTTTACCAAGTCGCACCGGCCAGTTTTCACGAACTAATTCATGGTTAGCACCTATTCCGCCACTTGTTACCATTACTGCGTCGGCAAAGTATTCAAAATCTCCTATTATCTCACGTGAGGTTGCTTCCCCTCGTTTTGCATTGCTTGGAACAAGCACAAATCCCCGTGTTCCAATAACTCGCCCGTTTTCTATGATTAGTTCATCTACTTGATGGCGGGGTTTATATTCTACAAGTCCTTTTGTAATAGCTGATCGTATGCGAGTTTCAAAGGGTTTTACAATTCCTGGGCCTGTTCCCCAAACAATATGGAATCTAGGGACTGAGTTACCATGTCCTTCGGCAAGATATCCTCCGCGTTCTGCCCAACCAACAACAGGAAAAAAACGAACTCCTTGTTTATGCAACCATTCTCTTTTTTCGCCTGCTGCAAAGCGAACATAAGCCTCTGCCCATTTCTTTGCCCAAAAGTCTTCATCGTCATCTCTATCAAACCCAGCGGTTCCGAGCCAGTCTTGCCAAGCTAATTCAACTGAATCTTTTATACCAAGTCTTTTTTGCTCTGGTGAGTTCACTAAAAATAACCCACCGAAAGACCACCAAGCCTGTCCACCAATTGAGTTTTCTGGTTCTTGATCCAGAAGTAAAACCTTTTTTCCGGCATCGGCAAGTTCTGCCGTTGCAACTAAGCCAGCTAATCCTGCTCCTATTACTATCACATCAAATTTCATTTCCCATCCCCCGATTTTCAATAAAATTCTGAAACTTACTGTCATTATATTTCTTTTACAATTGAATAGCTATTCAGTTTTAACATATAAAATTATGCGTGTTATAATAGGAATTACATTGGAGGGAATAAATTGACGAACATTAGCCGACAACCGGCATTCATTTATACATATGCATACAATGATGCAGAACGCTCTCTATGTCATTTGGAGATGCGCTCTTTTTTTGGTATAGATACTGAGTTAAAAATATTGAAAAGTGATATAAAAATTGATCCGAATAGAAGTCCTTTTATGAAGGGAAGATTAGAGATACTAGCAGATGGTGATGAAGTAGAAGAAATCATTGCTCAAGCATCTGCATTTGGATCGGAAGAAGAAACAAACAAAGTAATATTTTTAAAAATTAACGATCGCCAAGGGCAAGATAA
Source organism: Bacillus sp. FJAT-22090 (assembly GCF_001278755.1). GTDB lineage: Bacteria > Bacillota > Bacilli > Bacillales_A > Planococcaceae > Psychrobacillus. The sequence goes on from NZ_CP012601.1 coordinate 3,303,221, forward strand.
AATTGAAAATAAAGAACGTCTTCAAATTGAGCGGGCTATAGGTAGTGAAATGCAAGGTGACTTTGATCTTCATAATCCCCATCAGTTGTATGCAATCGTTCCATTCGGGGGACGCTGGTATTTTGGAATATATTGCAAAAGCGAACCTATCTGGTTTCATCATATGAAAAAACCAAAAGAATATTCTACAGCTTTAAGCACTCGTGTTGCTCGGGCTGTTGCAAATATTGCAGTTCCACACCCAGAAGGTATTCAAGCAATTGATCCTTGTTGTGGAATTGGAACGGTTCTTGTAGAAGCACTATCCATGGGGATCGATATTGTTGGAAGAGATATAAACCCTCTCGTTTGTGTTGGTTCCAGGGAAAATATCGCATACTTTGGTTTAACCGGAGATGTGCAAAAAGGGGCAATAGAAGATATTACGGAAACCTATGATGTGGCTATTATTGATTTGCCCTATAATTTATATACCCATGCATCATGGGATGAGCAGTTTGAGATTTTAAAGCATGCAAGAAGAATTGCAAAAAAGGTAGTCATCGTCACAATTGAATCCATGGATGAGCGTTTAAAAACGGTAGGCTTTCAAATAACGGACCGATGTATAACAAAGAAACAGCAGTTTTCTCGTGAAATAGTTGTCTGTCAGTAAAGTAATGAGGAAGGAGGGTGTAGGATGAAAGATCTATCCATTAAGGCGCTTTTAGATGTAATTGGGGAGTTATTTTCTGATGAAATTTCTATAGCAGTTTCTAATACGGAGAAATATATTTATTATCGACCAAGCAAAAGAATCGATTTAAAAATTTTGCCAGGAGATCCTGTCAAGGAGGGTACAATTGCATATAAAGCTATACATACTAAGCAAAAAGCTTCCGAATTTATTGATCGCGAAGTTTTTGGTGTACCCTATCATGGAATGGCGGTTCCATTTGAGTTTAAAGGGGAACTGGAAGGCTGTGTTTTAGCGATATACCCTTCATTCACAGAAGGAAAATCTGTAATTACGATAAAAACGCCAGATGGTTGGATTCCTATACCTTTTTCAGATGTATTGTATCTAGAGGCGAGAGATCGTAAAACGTACATTGTAACGAAAAATTTATCTGGAACGCATACTAGTTCTCTGCAAGACTTTGAATATAGGCTACCGAGAGAAATGTTCATTCGGTGTCATCGATCTTTTATTGTAAATGTACATCATATAAAAGAAATTTATCCAGATACACATTCTACTTTTGTGCTAGCGATGGATAATGAAGAAAAAATTTCTGTGAGTCAATCCTACTCGAGCTACTTTCGAAAGTTATTAGGATTCTAAATTAAAACGTTTGAATAAGGGGATGTTGTCCTATTATTCAAGCGTTTTTTTGCTTGAAATACATTAAAAAGAAGAAAAAATAAAATGAAAATATAAATTGTTCTGTTTCGGTATAGTTATTTTCTGTTTCATTCATCTAATAATAAAACTTAACAAGTTTTTTCGAAATTGTGACAAATACACGATAAGATTTATTTAAGTGTATTTTTTCAAAGGAGATGAAATTTGTGGTAAATAATCTTGAGCGAATTAAAGATAGTAGTTTACATAGTCTTGTAGTTGGAGCAGATGAAGCTGCATTATGGATTCAAGATGGGATGACATTGGGGTTAAGCGGATTTACACGTGCAGGTGATGCGAAAGCGGTTCCATTTGCTTTAGTAGAACGAGGAAAAAACGAAAAATTTAAAGTTAATATTTTTACAGGAGCATCGTTAGGTTCTGATTTAGATAAATTACTGTCTGAAGCTGGTATTATAAATAAGCGTTTACCGTTCCAAGCAGATGCGACGATGAGAAAAAATATAAATAATGCGAATCATTTATTTGTTGATCAGCATTTATCTCATACTGCAGAAATGATACGTTCAAGCGTCTTGCCTACAATTGATTTTGCTATTGTGGAAGCGGTTTCAATCACTGCTGATGGTATGATTATCCCGACTACATCTGTAGGTAACTCCTTAACATTTGTGTCACAGGCAAAAAATATTATTGTGGAAATAAACATGGAGCATTCCGAATTGTTAGAAGGACTACATGATTTATATGAACCAGCAGAGCAAGGGAAAAGAGAGCCAATTCCTCTTAAAAAAGCAGAGGACCGAATTGGGACAATTGGAATTCCTTTTGATTCTTCAAAAATTAAAGGAATTGTGTTCACAAACCATAAAGATTCACCCTCTACTATTGTGCCACCAGATCAGGAAACACAAGAAATGGCTAATCATTTAATGGAATTTTTGCGTGAAGAGGTTAAGGTAGGTAGACTTACAAAAAAACTGGCACCAATTCAAGCTGGAATAGGCTCTGTTGCAAATGCTGTTTTACATGGAATGATTGACTCTGAGTTTGAGAATCTTCAAGTTTATTCGGAAGTACTTCAGGACTCCGTTTTTGAACTAATGGATGCTGGAAAAGTCAATTTTGCATCTGCTTGCTCAATCACTCTATCAGCAGAAAAAATGGAGCAAGTTTATGGAAATCTAGAAAAGTATCGTAACCAACTTGTGTTGAGACCACAGGAAATTACTAACCATCCGGAAATCATTCGTCGACTCGGTTTAATAGCTATTAACACGGCGCTTGAATTTGATATTTACGGAAACGTAAACTCTACGCATGTTTCTGGAACAAAAATGATGAATGGTATTGGTGGTTCTGGAGATTTTGCTCGTAATGCACGTATAGCGATTTTTGTTACGAAATCTACTGCAAAAGGTGGCAATATTTCTAGTGTTGTTCCTTTCGCATCCCATGTCGATCATACAGAGCATGATGTGGATGTAGTAGTGACTGAGCAGGGGTACGCGGATCTTCGAGGACTAGCACCTAGAGAACGTGCAAAGCTAATAATTGAAAATTGTGTACATCCAATGTATAAAGAACAATTAAGAAATTATTATGAGGAAGCATTAACAAGAGGTGGACAAACTCCTCATGTATTGGAAAAAGCATTTTCATTCCATACGAACCTAGCGGAAAATGGAACGATGCTAGAAAAAGTAAATTCTATTGTATAAGTTAAAAACCGATTCCAAGATAATGGAATCGGTTTTATTTTTATAGTAGTCTATAAAATGTGTTTCAGCAACTTGGAGAGGGTAATGCGGATGTGCGCTTGCCGCACGCTACGCATGAGCCTCCGCAGGATGAGTCGTTCCTCGTCGCTCCCACATCCTTTACGGGGTCTCATTCTTCGCGCTCTTGCGGCGATAAGGCGCACATCACAACCACCCCTTCAAAGTAATACCTACGTTAATGATGTAGCCAAAAGTCTGTCCACAGCAATCCAGAAACAATTGAAAACAGATATTATATTCTAAGGGCGCTTGCGCTTTTCCTATACTGTATAGCTCCATCGCCTAGCCCCTTGAGGTCAAATAACCTTCCCCTAACGGAAGTCAAAGCGCGACTTCGTTGGGGGAAGAACATTTGCTTGGAGGCCCACACGAAGTGGGTCATACAGTCGTTGCGACACGATGTCGCGAACTTAGACTGTATTCCTCTTCATAGGCGCTTGCGCTTTTCTTAGTGAATATCTTTTTTCTTAAATCTTCCACCGCGAACTTCAGCAACATTGCCTAATGCAAGAAAAGCATGTTCATCAAATTCTTCTACAATAGATTTTAGCTTGGCTTCTTCCAGTCGCGTAACAACAGTGAAAATTACCTTTTTATTGTCTCCTGTATATGCGCCTTCTCCATGTAAATAGGTTACACCACGCCCTAAGCGATCCATTATTGCGTCTCCGATATCCTCTATATGGTCACTGATGATATAGACAGATTTAGACTCATCTAATCCTTCAATCACAATATCAATCGTTTTAAATGCGATAAAGTAAGCTAAAAATGAGTACATTGCCTGTTCCCATGTAAAAATAAAACCAGCGATTGCGAAAATGACTAAGTTAATAATCATGATGATTTCACCAACAGAAAATGGGGTCGCCTTATTAAATAAAATTGCTAGTATTTCCGAGCCATCTAAAGAACCTCCATTACGAATGACAAGACCAACACCCATGCCTAAAACAATTCCACCAAACACAGTAGAAAGTAATAAATCAGAAGTAATAGCATCAATATTATGTAAATAAGAAGTACAAATGGATAAGACCGTAATACCAAACAAGGTTGACAATGCGAAGGTTTTTCCAATTTGTTTATAACCTAGGAAAAAGAAAGGGATGTTCAAAATAAATATAAAGATACCTAAACGAACACCTGTAAGATGAGATAAGATGATGGATACTCCTACTACGCCTCCGTCTAAAATCTGGTTAGGGACTAAGAATAGTTCCAAACCAATGGACATTAATATTGCTCCTAAAGCAATCGTCAACATCCGTGCAAACAAAACCTTTTTAGGGGTACTTTTATGTGGGAATTTGCCAGGCTTGACGGCGGTATTCGCACTTTTAGCTATGTCACTCAATTTTAATCTCCTCTTTTCTGAAAATAGCATATATATTTTATTTTATAGAATATTTATACATAGTGAAAGAGGAAAACGGTATAATAATTATATTTCTTGACAATACAAAGTGATGTAATTATGATGGTTACATCGGAAGGTGAAAAGACATGAAAATAAGCAGTCGATTTACAGTGGCCGTTCATATACTATCTCTCATAAATTATGATCGTAATGTTATTTGTACTTCAGAGTGGATTGCAGAAAGTGTAAATACAAATCCAGTAGTAATTCGAAGAGTTATGGGTAAGCTAAAAAATGCAGGACTCATAGATATTCGTCGTGGGCTAGGAGGAGCAACCCTTCAAAAACCGTTACAGGAAATAACGTTATTAGATGTGTATCGAGCGGTAGACGTGGTAGATGAGGGAGAATTATTTCAAATGCATGAAAACCCGAATCCGAATTGTCCCGTGGGAGCAAATATACAAGGTGTACTCGAATTAATTCTTTTTCGTGCACAAGATGCTATGGAAGCTGTGTTAAAAGAAGTCACAATGGAAGAGCTTGTAAATGTGTTAAATCAAAAAATTGGATAATCATTCAATTTTTTTGATATAGTTGTAACTTTTATGGTTACAACAAAAATAATATCTTCGGAGGGAATATAAATGAAAATAGGCGTAATTGGAGCAACAGGAAAAGCAGGAAATTTAATTTATAAAGAAGCAGCTGACAGAGGGCATGAAGTAACTGCAATTGTAAGAAATGCTTCTAAAGTAGAAGATAAAAATGCAAACGTATTAGAAAAAGATGTTTTTGAATTAACAGGAGAAGACATGAATCAATTTGATGTAGTAGTCAATGCAATTAGTGCTCCTCCGGGTCAAGAACATGTACATGTAGAGGCCGGAAAATCATTAATAAGTGCATTAAAAAATGCACCCGAAACAAAACTAGTAGTTGTTGGTGGAGCTGGAAGCTTGTTTGTAGATGAAGCTAAATCAATCAAATTGATGGATACACCTGAGTTCCCTAAAGAATATCTTCCAACGGCATCAAACCAAGGAAAAAACTTAGAAGACCTAAAAGCATCAGAAGGTATTCAATGGACATTTGTTAGCCCTGCTGCATTCTTTAATCCAGAAGGAAAAAGAACAGGTGCTTACCAAAAAGGGAAAGACAATTTCATTGTAAATGCAAAAGGGGAAAGTTATGTTAGCTATGCAGACTATGCTGTAGCCGTAGTAGATGAAATAGAAAATCCTCAACATGTAAACGAACGTTTTACAGTTGTATCAGAAGCAGAGTAAAACGATGGAGATTGGTATTTATACCTTTGGTGATCTTGGTCCAAATCCGCTCACTGGAGAAACTACAAGCACATCACAACGACTAAAAGAAATAATAGAACTTGGAAAAATGGCTGATGAGGCAGGGCTTGATATATTTGGGGTAGGAGAACATCATCGACTAGATTATGCAATATCCTCTCCAGCTGTTATTCTTTCAGCGATTGCCCAAGCAACACAAAATATTAAGTTAACAAGTGCAACTTCTGTGCTAAGTACATTGGATCCTGTTCGTTTATTTGAAGACTTTGCAACATTAGATCAAATCTCAAATGGGAGAGCGGAGATTATAGCCGGAAGAGGAGCATTCGTAGAGTCTTTTCCGCTTTTTGGATATGATTTGAATGACTATGATGCTTTATTTGAGGAAAACATTAAATTACTTCAGCAATTAACTAGAGAAGAAATAGTAACCTGGCACGGGAAATTCCGTCCAAATCTAACAAATGCCATGATTTCTCCTAGGCCAATACAAGAGGAACTTCCAATTTGGATAGGAGTAGGCGGGACCCCAGAAAGTGCAGTTAGAGCAGGGAGACTTGGAACAGGTATGGCTCTTGCTATACTCGGGGGAAATCCTCGCAACTTTAAACCACTTGTAGACTTGTATCTACAAGCAGGATTAGATGCGGGTCATGCGCGTGAAAGTTTAGCTGTTGGAGTAACAGGCCATACGTATATTGCTAAAGAAACACAACAGGCCAAGGAGGAATTTTATCCATATTACTCTAATTATTGGTCTTATGTAAATAAGCAGAGAGGTATGGGAACGAGAATGTCTCGAGCTGACTTTGAGCAAATGGCGAGTCCTGAAACTGCATTGTTTGTAGGAAGTTCACAACAAGTGATTGAAAAAATTCTTATCCAACATGAACTATTTGGACATAAACGTTTCATTGCCCAGATGGATATTGGGGGTCAATCATTTAGTACGATAGCAAAAGGTTTGGAACTTCTCGCAACAGAAGTGGCACCAATAGTAAGAAGAGAGACTAATAAATAGATGTCAAATAGACTTGAGGGCTTATTTAAACCTCAAGTCTATTTTTTTGTAAATAGTTAAAATAATTGAAACATTTAATATTATCTGTCAAAATAAATATGAAACTATTAGTTATTAAATAGTTTTGAAAACGCATACAAAAAATATTTATGCATAATATGTGTAGTGCGAGGACAATCAAGAAGGGGAGGAATTACAGAATGGTTTATGCATTTCCGAATACAGAAGGCTCGAAGGTTTCATTTAAGGACAAGTATGAAAACTATATTAATGGCGAGTGGACACCCCCGGTAAAAGGTCAATATTTTGAAAATGTTACACCAATAACAGGTAAAGTATTTACACAAGTTGCTCGTTCAACCTCAGAAGATATTGAGCTTGCCTTGGATGCAGCTCATGCAGCAAAAGATGCATGGGGAAAAACGTCCGTTGCTGAACGATCCAATATTTTAAATAAAATTGCAAATCGTATAGAAGAAAATTTAGAAATGCTTGCAGTTGCAGAAACATGGGATAACGGAAAGGCTGTTCGTGAGACACTGAACGCAGATTTACCACTAGCTATAGATCATTTTCGTTATTTTGCAGGGGCAATCCGTGCTCAAGAAGGTGGGTTAAGCCAAATTGACAACGATACGGTAGCTTATCACTTCCATGAACCTCTAGGTGTGGTAGGACAAATTATCCCTTGGAACTTTCCGCTATTGATGGCTGTTTGGAAGCTTGCACCAGCACTTGCGGCAGGCAACTGTGTGGTCTTAAAACCTGCTGAACAAACACCTGCATCTATTTTAGTACTTATCGAACTAATTGGAGATTTATTACCACCTGGTGTTGTAAATATTGTGAATGGATTTGGTTTAGAAGCTGGAAAACCTCTGGCATCTAGTTCACGTATAAGTAAAATAGCGTTTACCGGAGAAACAACAACTGGACGTTTAATTATGCAATATGCTTCTCAAAACTTAATCCCTGTAACTTTAGAGCTTGGGGGAAAATCACCAAACATATTCTTCGAAGACATCATGGATCAGGACGATGCGTTTTTAGATAAAGCGGTAGAAGGATTCGTTCTATTTGCTTTAAACCAAGGGGAAGTATGTACATGTCCTTCTCGAGCACTTATCCAAGAATCTATTTATGATAAATTTATGGAAAGGGTACTTGCACGTGTGGAAGCAATTAATACAGGGAATCCACTAGATCCATCCGTCATGATGGGAGCGCAAGCTTCAACAGAGCAGATGGAAAAAATCTTGTCCTATCTTGATATTGGAAAGCAAGAAGGAGCAGAATGTTTAATTGGTGGAGAACGTAATACGCTAGATGGAGAACTAGCAGAAGGATATTATATTAAACCAACTGTTTTTAAAGGTACGAACAATATGCGCATATTCCAAGAGGAAATCTTTGGGCCTGTTGTATCCGTAACAACATTTAAAACAAAAGAGGAAGCTTTGGAAATCGCAAATGATACATTATATGGATTAGGTTCTGGTATTTGGACACGTGATATGAACACGGCTTACCGATTCGGACGTGGAATTCAAGCAGGGCGTGTTTGGACAAACTGCTATCACCAATATCCAGCGCATGCTGCATTTGGTGGATATAAAATGTCAGGTATTGGTCGTGAAAATCATTTGACGATGCTAAGTCATTACCAACAAACAAAGAATCTACTTGTAAGCTACAATGAAAACAAATTAGGATTCTTTTGATAAGAAAGGGTGCGTGTAGATGGTTGAACGCGTAATCGCTACAGACGCTGCACTAGAACTCATTAATTTATTGAAAGGCAAACATGGTCCTTTAATGTTCCACCAATCGGGAGGATGCTGTGATGGTTCTTCACCGATGTGTTATCCAAACGGGGATCTTATAGTAGGAGACCAGGATGTATTACTAGGACATATTGGAGATACGCCATTCTATATGCACAAGAACCAGTTTGATTATTGGAAGCATACGCAATTAATCATCGATGTGGTAGACGGTCGAGGTGGAATGTTTTCTCTTGAAGGGGTAGAAGGTAAACGCTTTTTGACGAGGTCAAGAGCTTTCACGGTAGAAGAAAATAAACAGTTACAGAATTGAATATAAACGAATTGGAAAGACTTTGATAGTCTTTCTAATTCGTTTTTTTATGTTAGATTCGGCTATACTATACATAAAGGTTTAAGTGAAAGGGGTTTATTCTAATGGTAGAAAAACTGTTACGCAGTCATGCATCAGTAAGAAAATATAAAGACTATACACTTTCGAAAGAAGAGGTTTATGAGCTTATCGAAACTGCTCAGCATGCAGCTAGTTCTCATTTTGTTCAAGCGTATAGTGTTATATGGATAACAGATGAAGTTAAGAAAGAAGAATTGGGTAGATTATCTCGCAATCCACAGCAATTTGAAACTGCAGGAGCGGCGTTTTTATTGTGTGCTGATTTTAATAGACTTCAAGCAGCGGGTAAATTACATAATACGGAGATTGTAGTAGATACAACAGAAAATGTACTTGTCGGAACAGTGGATGTAGCATTATTTGCACAAAACCTTGTCATTGCAGCAGAGTCAAAAGGATATGGGATCTGTTATATTGGTGGAGTACGAAACGAACCGACAAAAATCAGTCAATTATTTGACTTACCGGAAGGGGTATTCCCACTATTTGCAATTACTCTAGGATTACCAGATCAGCAAAATGAGGTCAAACCTCGTCTTCCGGTTGAAGCTATACTCCATGAGAATGTGTATGATAGTGCAAAATATGAAATACTGCTAAAGGAATACGATCAAACGATGGAGGAATATTATGCTAGTAGGGGATCCAATCAAAAGATAGCGAATTGGACAAATTCTATGGCAGAATTTCTTGAAAAGCCTAGACGCTCCCATATGGCAGAATTTCTAGCTACTAAAGGATTTCATTTTAAATGAAAAATAAATGGACAACAGAGCTAGTGAAGAGTTATATGGAGCCTCATCGCAATGAAGAAAATGCTTTACCGATGGCGAAATATATGAAAAATCATTTTCCTTTTTTGGGTATAAAAACACCGGAACGTCGAGTGATTTTCCGCAGCCTACTAAATGAATTAGAGCTTCCACCAGAAGAATCATTACAGGACGAAGTATGGTCACTTTATCAGCAAGATGAGCGAGAATATCACTATGTGGCTATTGAGTTATTAAGCAATTTTCAAAAGAAGCTAACTACAAAAGATTTATCTTTTTGTCAAAAACTAATCGAAAATAAATCATGGTGGGATAGTGTGGATTCCATTGGCCCTAACATTGTTGGAAGGATTGTAAAATCCAATAGGAGTGAGGGTGAGGCCGTGATGATGGAGTGGGCTAAGTCTCCCAATATGTGGACAAACCGAGCTTCTATTTTGCATCAGTTAAAATATAAAAAAGAAACGAACGAAGCACTCTTGTTTGCAACGATTGAGCGGCATAGTAATTCTAAAGAATTTTTTGTTCAAAAAGCAATAGGTTGGGTCTTAAGAGAGTATGCAAAAACAAACCCAGAAATTGTACGGGAATTTGTTGGAAATACCCATCTTGCTCCGTTAAGTAAACGGGAAGCGTTGAAGCACCTAAAAAAAGGTGAAACAGTGACGTAATTAACAAAAAGAGAGGAGGGAAGTTAATCAGTAACTTTCCTCCTCTCTTTATTCACAATAAAGGTATAATGTTTGATTTGTTTGTAGTAAATCTATCACACAAGAGCAGACTAGAGAAATTGTTCACAACTTATTCCGAAAAGAAATTTTCCGTGTAATACGGGGTATCTTCTTTGTTAAACGCTGTGCCTACTCCTAAGCTTTCAAAATCTGCACTTAGTATATTTTTACGGTGCCCCATAGAATTCATTAGTCCTTCATGGGCAAAAATACTACTAGATTGTCCATAAGCCAAGTTTTCTCCTGCATAAGAAAATAGTAAACCATCATCTTCAAGTCGATCGAATGGAGATTTTCCATTGAGGTTTTCATGACTGAAGTAATTATGGATGGCCATATCTTCACTATGTTTTCGAGCCGTTTCACTTACTGCTTCATCATACGTAAGAATAGAAAGGCCACGAATAACGCGAGCGGAATTTGTTAAGTCAAAAAGCTGAAACTCAAACCCCTTTTTTAGCTCTTCGGAAGGCTCCCCAAATGTCGTTTGATGGTCCTTCTCAACAGATTGGGCTACTATTTGTAAAGCAGTAATCGTGTTACTTTCATGTAGATCATAAAATATCGTTATATAATTTCCATCTATTAAATATAAATCATATTCCCCGTTACTTGGTAGGATATAGACTATGTTACCTTTCTTGAGTTTAGTGAGGGGTTCACCAAGCACCGCATGGACCTCATCCCTAGTACTGTCTATATTCAAGCCTAGAAAAGAAGACTGAGAAGGCTGGTTTGTAAACATAGCGTTTGCTACGTTATTAATATCATATGAAACCATCATGAAATTTTTATAGTTCTCATGGTACGTATGCCAAACTAAGTTATACTCATTCAGACTAACTCTTTTAGCAGCACCATGAATTTTCTCAATTTCACTTTTTTTCATACCAATTGTTATTTTATCTAGTTCTATCCCATTTCCTGCAGAAGGCTTTTGTTCAGAAGAAATTGTATCAGCTGGTTCCTCTTTTAATTCCTCCCAATATGCTTTTGCCTCATTTAAATATTGACCGACCTCTAAAGAGTCAATCCAATTATCTACGGGTGTTAAGAAGGTTAAATCTACATATTCGGAAGCATATTCTTCCCATAATGGTCTAGAGAAGAAAATGGCTAAAACTAATAGTAAAAACCAACCTATTTTTCTCATCGCAATCACCGCCTAACTTACTTACTTATTGCACCACACACTATTCGAGCACCTGAGTTTCCAGCAGGATCGGTTTTATAATCATCCGCATTTTCATGGATAATTATAGAACTACCATCCGCATCTAACAGTGAATTGCTTTTCCCAGCTGTTAATACAACAGCGGGTGAAACTGTTTCTAACTCTACTTTACCATCTTCGTCGACTTCTATGTTAGGTAAATCCCCAGCATGATATCCTTTTGGATTTTGGAAGCCATGCTCTTTATGCTCTGGGTTAACATGCGCTCCTGCAGTAGTAAACTCTGGCTTTTCACAAATAGCCTTTTCATGAAAATGGATCGCCTTCGTTCCCGGAGTTAGTCCTTCCGCTTTTAACAGGATGTGTACTCCTTTAGAATGTTCAGAAAGTGTAGCTTGTCCAACTTCTTTTCCTTCTGTGTTCAATAATGAAACTTGTAACGATTCGTTTAAATCTGCATCTGCCGAGGAAAAGTTACATCCTCCCATGAAGATTGTTACTACCATTAAATAAAAAATGTATTGTATTTTCAACTAATTACCCTCCCCAAATGATATTCCATTCAAGTCTTACCAAATTTAGGGTAAATATACATGGATGATTAATAAAAATGGTAAAGAAAACCGTTTAGCGTATATGCTAAACGGTCGTTTTCTTCTGTCTAACTATAAATACAATCAGAGCGATTATAAGAAAAATAGTAGAAAATAAATATAAATTTTGATAACCAAGTTGGGTTGCAATGATTCCAAGTATATAGGAACCGATCGCTAAGCCTGTATCAAAGAGTGTAAAAAATGTGGCAGTTGCATAGCCGCTTCTCTCATGCTTCGTCGATTGGATTGCAAGCGTTTGGAAGCTTGGCACTACTGCTCCGTATCCTAGGCCAACAAATGCTCCTGAAAGTAAGTATAGAAAAGGAGAGTCTACATAAGCAAGTAAAACAAGCCCTAAGATAAAGGAAAGTATACCTGGAATAATAATATATTTAGGTCCTTTCTCGTCGAAAATTCGTCCAGTAAATGGTCTTGTTACAAGCATTACTATGGCAAAAACGGCAAAAAAGCTGCTTGTTAAATGGAGCAATCCTTTACCTTGTGAGTAAATAGATAAATAAGACAACACACTAGCGTAAGAAAAAGCAATTAAACTAGCCATCAATGCTACTGGTAAAGCCTTTTTCTCAAAAAGATCATTCCAAGTTAATTTCGTTTTGGGTAGCGAAATAGCAGGCTTCTTATCTTCTGGAATCATGAGTGCAGTAAGTGCACCAATTACTAATAAAGCGGTTAAGGCTAAAAACATGAATTCATAAGAAAAATATTGAACTAGTGTTAATGCAATCAATGGGCCAACAACTACTGCTAAGTTAGTAGACATTGTAAAATAACCTAGTCCAGCACCGCGTCTTGAAATCGGAATATTATCTGCAGCCATCGATCCGCTTGCGGTAGTTGCGATACTAAAGAAAATACCTTGAACAAATCGTAAAACTAATAATGCTTCAAATGGTTCAATAAAATAGTAAAGCGCTGTACATACTAAATATAGAGACAACGTTGTCCAAAGCATTTTTCGCTTTCCGACGATATCTAGAATTTTACCAGAGAAAGGTCTAACTAAAATTGCAGAAATTAAAAAAATGGTCATTAATAAACCAGCATCTTCATCTGAACGAGATAATACATCTGTTGCATAAAGAGGAAGCACAGAAACTAAACCATAAAATATAATAAAGATAGAAAAGTTTGTTGTGAACAAACTGATAAATGGTTTTGTCCATATGGGTTCTTTCTTTTTCAAAACAATTACGCCACCTTGTTTATTTCATTTTTTGTAGGAGCTGGATTAGTAAAATTTGCTCTTCAGGCGTGAGATTAGAGACAGTTCTCTCTTCAAATTCAACAATTGAAGCTTTAATTTCCGGAAAAACAAGTAGGGCCTTTTCCGACAATTTCACGATTTTTTCCCTGCGATCTTTACCAGGGTAAATATCTACCCATCCGAGCTCAACTAAGCGATAAACTGTACGAGTAATCGTAGGAGCTTCCACATTTAAATACTTCCAAATTTGAGTTAAAGACATTTCTCCATGCTTCTTAATGCAGAAAAGAACAGACCATTGCGATGCATATAAATTATGTTTTTTTAATGTATAATTTATCTCGTTTGTTAAATAACGAGTTTTTTGAAAAAGCTCATGAAAAAGTGGATTCATTATTCGGAAACTCCTTATACGATTAGTTTATTGTTTACCTAGTTAAATATTTTACTTCTATGTTCGAAATTTGTAAAGGTATTGATTCGAAGGACATAATGTGATGACAGAGTTTCCTATTATTCACACAAACGTTTGGGATTCTATTTGGGCAGTACCTGTTATTCGCATAATAACAGAAATAGTGAAAAAGGTATTCCCCATTAAACCACAATATGTATCATCAATTGCAACAATAATTGGATTATTCATTTCTATATTCACAGTCACCCACATGACTTGTCCGCAGGTTTTTTTATGGTTTTTTTTTATAGCGCAGCAGCAATTGGGTCTTATGCTTCCTTAAAAACATCCTTTTATGCTTATCGAAATCGCACATAAAAAAGGATACTAATTAAGTGCGACATTTTAGTATGGAAATCGAACCCTAAGAACTAGCGATACGCCATGTTGGACCATCATGTAATTATCCGTACGATTGATTTACAGAGGGCGGCTCCTCAGCGGAAAGCTTCCGCCAGAAGCAGAAATCAACAGTCTATTCACCATTTTTTTATTGTAAAAGAAAAAAACTGCAGACAAGCTCAAAATTCTTTGAGTTTGTCTGCAGTCTGAGCGTATTAAAAAATAGTACGCTTGATTCTTAGAAGCATTGGAATGAAGCGATTCTATTTAAATCTGTACCATAATATGTCCATCTGCGACCGTTCCATCTCCAGCCAGCAACTGAATTTCTACCAACAAAAGTTGGGAAGAACCAGAAAGAACGTCCATTTGTTAGCCATACATAGGTATTGCGGAATAGACAACCACGAATAGCACCTGGATCTACTGCAAAAACTCCTACACTCTGTTGTCTTTGAGGAACGAAGGATGGAGGGGCACTTGTAGGCGCTCCTCCTTGCTGTTGCTGACCAGGTGGAAATCCTGGTGGAAAAGAAGGACCCTGTCCTGGAAACTGCCCTGGACCCTGCCCTGGAAATTGCCCTCCCGGGAATTGCCCTGGAAACTGTCCTCTACCTGGTTGAAAATCTGGGAATTGATTCATTAATAAATCCTCCTTTCACTATATATTCAACATAGTATATGTGAGGAGGATTAATATGGAACGGTTATAAGGAATGGATATTAGTTAGTGCTTTTTCTAGTAATTGCTCACTTGAGAGAATCTTTTCTCCTCCGCCTTGGGCAATAGTATCGTTTCCTCCACCTTTGCCGTTTATGAAAGGCAAGATAGATTCCATTAGTTGTTTCATACTTTGTTCCACAGCTTGACCTTTAGCGGAAACTAATTGTAAGCGATCTTCATTTTCAGATATTAAGATACAGATTGATTGCTCTGATTCAGAAGTGATGAATTTTGCAAGCTTTTGAAGCTCTTGAATTGTTCGTCCTTGGAAAGTTGATGAGATTAGTCGTCCTTGATTATTTTGAATAAGTTGTTTTGCTTCATAATGCAAAAGCGTTTCTTTTAAGTTTGCTATTTGTTTCTCATGTGCTTTTCCGTTATACAGTAATGCCCTTACAGTGTCTTCTAGTTTTTCTTCAGGTGTGCTTAAGCTTTGTATCAAATTAGAGACTATTGATTGTTTACGGTGTAAATGCGATATTACTCGATTACCACAAATAAACTCCACTCGAATCATTCGTTTTTGTTTTTCGGTTTGCAGAATTTTGATTAGACCAATCTGCCCTGTTGATGTTGGGTGTGTACCACCACATGCATTATCATCAAAATCTGGGATAAGAACAAGACGTATATCTTCTTTGACTTTTGTAGCTTTTCGAAGTTTATAGTCCTTAAGATCGGCTTCCGTAACCCATTTTGTCTCTATATTCCGGTTCTCCAAAATAATTTGATTTGCGAGGTCTTCAACTTGTTGTAACTGTTCCTCTGAAACTTCACTCGTATCTATATCAATTGTGGAGCTATCCTTGCCTAAATGAAAGCTAACCGTTTGCAAACCAAACAAGTTATCAAAAGCAGCTGACAATATATGCTGCCCACTATGTTGTTGCATATGGTCAAGACGTCTTTTCCAATTGATAGCTCCTTCCACATACTCTATATCGGAAGGAAGGTTTGTTGCTAAGTAATGTCTAATCTCCCCATCTATTGTTTCTACATTCGTAACTGCTATATTATTTAATGTGCCTGTATCATGTGGTTGCCCGCCACCAGTAGGATAAAACGCAGTTTCCGAAAGGACAACATAATCCTGCTCTTTTTTAATAACCTTTGCGGAAAATGTTTGTATGTATGCATCTTTATAATAAAGTTTAATCGTCATGAACTATCACTCCCTTATTAAAATATAGCATGATAAAGAGGAGACCGCATTTTTAATACGGTTTCCAGGTTCTTCATAAAGGCTTTCACTCTAAGACAGCTCTTTGTAATATCTTGAATTAAAAATCTATTCACGTCCTAATGTACTGTAACTTAGGCAAACTTTAGTCAATACAATATGAAATTCGCGATTAAAATAATAAATTTGCAATAGTATTTATTGTCATTCTTCCCTATACTGGAACTATATAGAAGAATTGAGGGGAAATTATGAACTCATCTGCACAATTTTATTGGGATACATTTTGGAAAGGGAGAGTGAAACCTACATCTGTTAGTGCATGGCAGTTTGGAGGAATTCCAGATGAGTTAGCCCAACTAGTTGTCGATGGGGTTAAAACGGCAACTTGTTCTGGACACATCTTTTATAAATTAGAAAAAGAACCTCTACCAAAAGTGGATGACTACAGTGTTGTGCTAAATAGCCAAGATGAGCCAGTTTGTATTATTCGAACTACTGAAGTAACAATTTTGCCTATGAACAAGGTATCTGCAGAATTTGCATATGCTGAAGGAGAAGGAGATCGTTCTTACGATCACTGGAAAAATGCTCATGTTCAGTTTTTTACAAAAGCATTAGAGGAAGTAAATTTAGAGTTCTCCGAGGATATGTTGCTAGTTTGTGAGCGCTTTGAGTTAATCGATACCAAATAATGGAGTGAGAAGATGTTCAAAGCTGTTATGTTTTATACAAATCAATTAAAGATACTAAAAGGTTTCTATAGCAATGTGTTAGGGCTTCAAATTTTAGAGTCAAGCAGTTCCTATTTCACAGTATCTATTGGTACGTCCACGCTTACTTTTTGTGAGTCCGAGCAATCGACATTATACCATTTTGCTATTAATATTCCAGGTAATCAATTTACGCTTGCTAAGCATTGGGCATTAGAAAGAGTGACATTAAACAGAGAAGATTCTGTAGACGAAATTTACTATAAACGTTTTGATGCAGATGCTTTCTATTTTGAAGATCCAGCAGGGAATGTAATTGAATTCATTGCAAGACGCAGTGTGGACAAATGGAGCGACTTTAGTGTGGAATCACTATTAAATTTAAGTGAGGTAAGTATTACTACCCCTTTTGTTCAAGAAGTAGGAGATCAACTCCAAGATATTGGTATTCCAATTTCAGGTCACGTAGACATTGAACCAGATGAACTAAATTTTTTAGGAACGGAAGATACGTTTATTTTGTTAGTTCCACCTAATAGAAGATGGTACTTTTCTAAAAAAATAAGCGAAAATTCTCCTTTAGAAATAGAGCTTGAAGATGGCCAATGCCTTATAGTATCGAATGACGGAAAGATGCAAATAAAACAATAAAAGCGACAGAAAAATTCCTCTTTGGAATTCTCCTTGCCGCATTTGTTCGCTATTAATTTTGATGGGCAATCAGTGCTTGGGATAAAGTAGAATATATTTTTATCGATGAAAAGTCTATTTCTAAGGATAGCGCTGTACGAGCTAATTCTGGTCGTATACCAGAAAAAATAGGCTCTACACCAATCAGTTTAAGTGCTACTAGAAGTTGATATAGCTGTTGGGCCACCATTGTATCCAGAATAGGAACTCCAGATAAATCAATAAAAATAGTAAAAAGTTTTTTTGCAGTGCATTGCTCTAAAGTCGATTCCAATATTATTTGACTCCGTTGGGAATCGATTTTACCAACAAGTGGTAACACACCAATGCCCTCCTTTATTGGGATGACAGGACTGCTTAGCTCTAAAATTAGAGCTTGTTGATATTCGAGCATTTGCTGAGTTAGTTCGTAATGATGTTTTGAAAATATTTGCACTATATAATCAAAGGCTGAATTCATTTCATTTGACCAACTAGAGACATCGTCTACAGTAACTATCTTATCAGTAGATTTAATGAATTCTTGCACAAAGTTCCAATAAACTTTACGTGTATTATTAAATCCCTGAATACTTTCATGAATAGGGAATGATTCTGTAGCTCTTTTTTCAGCAACTTTAAATGCACGATTATCAATATATTCTTTAAATTTATCTTTGTTTTGTACAAAAATAGATGTAATAGCTTCTATTAAAGCTTCATTTTCTTTCCTTAAATATGCTTCAGTTTTTAATGTAACATATGTTGGGTTTGCGAGAAGTTGACAGGTAATCCATTCATCTGTAATTTTTGATTTATTCTCTATTAAATAATTATATAAATCTTCATTAAGTTTACTCATGGAATCCCTCGTTTTCTATATTCTAGTAATTATATTGTAGATTACTTAATGATTTTATACTAGTGATGTTCTTATACAGTGGCATAGCTTGGAGGGAATTAAATGCAAAAAAACACATGGCTAATCATCATTATGGCTATGCTTTTACTTATCGGTGTAGTTTATGTTTTAAATAACAATCAAAAAAACGTAATAGAGGATAAAACAAGTCAGTTAAGTGTAGCTACTCACTCTTTTGAGAAAGTATTGGCTTATGAAAATGACTACATGGGAGACGCAGCTAATACAAGTAATCTATTCAATAACTTGCCGCTAGCTAATTATAAAAAAAGTATAGAAATGGATTCAGAGAAATTAATATTAGTTGTAAACTATGATTCTCTAAGTAGTAAAGAAACGGAAAAAGCAGTCATTTACAACACTACAGCTGCTTTTGTGCTAATTAATAATATAGAAGAAATCCATTTACAGTATTCAGATCGAATATATGTCGTTAAGAAAGCTAATGTGAAAGAATGGTTTGGAAACGACTTTTCTCAATTAATTAATCCAGAAGTTTTTAAGAAATTAGTACAAAAACCTTTGCTGGAGAAGGATAGCGGTGCATGGCTAAATCTTTATACAAAACAGGGGGAATAAACAATGATGGGTAGTTTAATGACAAGAATAGAGCAAATTCAAAGAGAAATAGATTTTTCAGGGGTGACTTTTGTTAAAAATGGAGAATCAGTGCTTTTAGAATCTAACACTGGCTATGCTAATCGTGGAGACTCTATAAAAAATATGAAAGATACACGTTTCGGTATCGCATCTGGCTGTAAAATCTTCACAGCTGTTGCTATTTGTCAGCTTGTTGAGAAGCAAAAGCTAACGTTTGATACGAAGCTTATGGAATGCTTAGATATCTCTTTTCCGTATTTTGATGAAAATATAACAATTCATCACCTATTAACCCATACATCAGGTATTCCCGATTATTTTGATGAAGAGGTTATGGATGATTTTGAAGAATTATGGATAGCTAAACCGATGTATCATATGCGTCATTTGGAGGATTTTTTACCTTTTTTTCAAAATGAAAAAATGAAAGCTAATCCAGGTGAGCGATTTCACTATAATAATGCTGGCTATATTCTTCTAGGTTTAATCATTGAAAAAGTGAGTGGACAAGTATTTACCGATTATGTACAACAACATGTTTTTGATAAAGCGGGAATGGTCGATTCCGGTTATTTTGCTTTAGATAAACTTCCTGGAAATGTTGCTACTGGGTATATAGATTACAAGGACGGCACTTGGAAAACAAATGTATATTCATTGCCTGTCCAGGGGGGTTCGGATGGAGGAGCCTTTGTAAGTGCTATGGATATGGTGAAGTTTTGGGATGCTCTTTTGGGTAATGCGCTATTAAGTGAATCGGTAACTAATCAATTACTTTTTCCACATGTACTGGAAGATGGGAATGACTTTTATGGTTATGGAGTATGGATTGCTAAAAAAGAGGGAACTATTTTTAAGTATCATGTAATGGGTTATGACCCAGGCGTAAGCTTCCATTCTGCTTTTTATCCGCAATCCAACATCACACTAGCGATATGTGCAAATATCTCTAAAGGCGCATTTAAAGTAATGAAAGAAATAGAAGATGAACTGATGTGATAAGATTAAAAAATCCTGCAGAAGTAATGCAGGATTTTTCAACTCTTTTTTCGCTCTTCTCTTTGTTTTCGTAGTAGTTTATAGGCTAGATAGAGCATAGTGATTCCCAAGACCAATGAAAGAATGGAGAAAAGGATACTATTAAGACCTTTTCCAAATACTAATAATAGAAGATATAGTGGGACAATAATATATATAATCTTTTCTGCGTTAAGTTTCAGTTTGTTCTCCCCCTAATATGTTTTGTATATTCATTATAACAACAAAATAGTTAGGGCATTATTTTCTAACTAGAAAGTGATAAAATAATTTAATGGAGGTGGAATTTTTGAATATAACATCCTATGAGGTTGAAAAAATAAAAGATCCTACAGGAATCATTGTAGGGGATCGTTACGAATTTTTACTTGGTATTGAAGTACCGGAAGAAGATGAACTATTTGAAGAAGGCGATTCTTTAGATATAAGGGTTATTTTAGCAGTGGAAGATGCAGTGGAACGAATTGTTCAATATCACATTTTAAACAGAAGCAATGGCAAAGTATTGGATTTTGGTTTAGAAGACGAAGAAGAGGCACTTGTTCTCAACTTTTGTAAGGAACATTTTAACGAGGCAATATAAAAAATACTTTAGAGAAGGGAGATCCTTCTCTTTTTTAATGTATAAAAATGTTTATTCACGCAGCGATTTATCTTAGCTGTTTTCTTCTTTTGATAATTGGGGTAAACTGTAAGATAATGATTTAACACTATTCATCAGGAAATCACCACTAGGGAATAATGTTAATTCCTGCATGAATGTGACAGATTTTAAGGAGACTTTATCGGGTGAGCTCGATAAACATCTAGACACAAAGACGCCAAGGCGAATTTCATCATTAATAAAGGTGGCCATTTTAATGGAAATTACGAAGATAATGGAATATGTAAGTATATTAGAAGTCAAAAACGAAAAAGAGATAGAGATAACCGGACTTGCCTATAACTCTCGAAAAGTAGAAAAAGGACAAGTATTTGTTTGTATAAAAGGATTTAAGGTAGATGGACATCAATTTGCGGGACAAGCAGTTGAAAATGGTGCGATTGCACTAGTTGTCGAAGATTTTATAGAGGGATTAGAAGTTCCTCAGTACAAGGTAGAGAACGGTCGTGTTGCTCTTGCGACGCTTGCAGATACATTTTATAATCACCCAACGAGAAAATTAAAAACAATTGGAATAACTGCGACAAATGGGAAAACTTCTACATCCTTTATGACAAATGCCATTTTAGAGAATCATGGATTGACTACAGGATTAATGGGGACGGTAGTTGTAAAAATTGGAGATTATGCAGAGCCATCCGAATTAACGACTCCAGAATCTCTAGATTTACAACGCTTTTATGCACAAATGGTCGACGCTGGAGTTACTCACGCAACAATGGAAGTCTCTTCTTCAGCACTAGAGTTAAATCGAGTGGGCTGTGTTGATTTTGATATAGTAACTCTAAATAATATAAGTAGAGAGCATATTGATTTGCATTCTTCTTTCGAGAATTATTTTATGCATAAATCTAGTCTTATTCGTAACGCGGGAGCTGACAAGGTCGCTATTTTAAATCTAGACGATAAATATTCTGCTTCGCTTGTAAATAAAACAAAAGCAAAAGTAATCACAATAGGAGTAGAAAATCAAACAGCAGACGTCTTATGTAAAAACTTAGATTTATCGACAGGACGAGCTATATTTACTGTAGATATTACACGTGACCTAATTACATCAGATCTTGTTATTCCAAAGCAGCAATTTCAAATTGAACTTTCTACTCCTGGATTCCATTCAGTATATAACTCAATGGTAAGCATTGTCATTGGGTTACTTTGTGAAGTACCTGTTGAAACTATTCAAAAAAGCTTATTTGAATTTGTTGGAGTGGAACGTCGTTTTGAAATAATCTTTGAAGAAGATTTTAAAATCATTGATGATCATTTCGCTAATAGTGGAAATATAGATATTACGTTAGGAACATTAGAAAAAATGGAATTCAATCGCGTATCACTTGTATATGCTATTCGGGGAGATCGTGGAGTAACGGTCAATAAAGAAAATGCAGAAGCTATTGCAAGATGGGCTCCTAGACTTGGTATTCATGAAATCACTGCAACCCTTAGCCGATCACATGTCACTCAGAAGGATGTAGTTTCAGATGCGGAGGTTGCAGTATTTAAAGAAGTAATGGATGAAGCAGGTATTAAAGTTCATCTGTACGAAGAGTTACCAGATGCAATTGAACGTAGTTTGGGAGAAGTGACGGATGGCGATCTATTGTTACTGGCTGGATGTCAAGGTATGGATTATGGTGCAAAGATTGCGTTGGAACAACTGGAAACCATTCGACCAGATGTAGACAAAAAGAAGCTATTCCAACCGCTTGAAAAACGAGTAGCAGGGAACTCGTAAAAGTAAAACAGGGGCTGTTCTGAAAGTCATAAAAAGACTTTTAAGGGCAGCCTCTTTCTTCATAGCTGCTCTAGTGCGACATTATTACGTTCCAAGCGGACGCATTCCGCGGGCGAGCGCCGATCTAAAACATGCAAATGACATTTCCTCTAGATGTTATTGGAGAAACTTTCGTTTCTAAACCACATTTAAAACCCGCGTTCCAACCGTATAACAATCACCAAAGTATGGTGATTTTCGAATTACAATAGCCACAGGATTACAAAAAAAGAGAGGGGATCGTGACGCTAGTCACGACACTCCTCTCCTAAAAATCACACGGTAATGATGTAGCCAAGTCTGTCCACAGCTCTCTGGAAACGATTGAAAATAGTTTTGCTTTTAAATGGCGCAATTTTCAAATGCAGACAGGGGTACTTCCCTTTACTCAGTTTCTCGGGTATTATTTTCACTATTTTCTACTACATGCTTAAGGATGGATAGTTTGTTATGCCAGAATTGCTCATAGTAAGAAAGCCATTGATTTAATTCCTGTAATGGTTCTGTATGAAGGCGATAGATCTTTTCTCTTCCAACCTTTTGACAACTGACTAACTCAGCCTCCGTTAACACGTTAAGATGTTTTGCTATTGCGGTACGACTCATTGGGAAGTGGGAAGTGATTTCCGAAATCGGTAGCTCTTTTTCAGCTAGTAACTTTAAAACCTCTCTGCGAGTTGGATCGGCTATGGCCTGAAATACATCATACTTTTTTGCAGAAGTTTCCACTTAGTTTTCAATAGCCTTTCTTAAGCGCTCTTGTACGATTCCTTCCCAACCATGAGCCATTCTATCACGGATAACAGAACTTTTTTCATTCGGTTTTATAAGTTTGTCATCTGCTTCTTTCCAACCGCCATGAATAAGAGTAAATTCTGTTTTATCGTTCATCTCTTTTAAAATAAATGAAACAAACCATCCTTCTGTATCCCAAATAAAAGAAAGCTTATTTGGCGGGTCTACTTCTGTTACTTTACAAGGGGATGGACCGAAAGGAGATTGAATATGAAACTCGTATCCCTCTTCTAATTGAAAGTCATTCGGCATAAACCATTTTGCAATCCCGTCAGCGGTTGATACATTTTCCCATACTTTTTGAATAGGTGCATTTATAGTGACTGTTTGTATAATATCTTTAAGTTTATTTCCCACTTAATATCCTTCTTTCTCCAAAAAAAATAAAACCAAATGGTTTCATGTCAAGTGATTACCATTCAATCTGTTCTGGGTAGTTCACATTAAAACGTAAATCATGTATAGCACTTTTTGTTTTACTAGCTTCCGCAATTACTTTTTTCTTGATAGCCTCATATTCGCCATTTTCCATTACGATATTTTGGACGATTGAAGAAAAAGATTTAGTTCGTTGCTCTTTAGTCATCTCAATATAAGATAGATTTAACATATCAATATACTGAATTGCATATTCTTCTACAGTTGTTTCTGGTGAATAAACAGCACTAAGTATTACTGCATACTCTTCGTTTGTTAATATATCCTTCCATGCTTCCGAAATAAGTGCTTGGAATTTGCGAACATTTACAATATGCAAATCAAAATCATTCGCAAATTCGTATTTTTTATATAACTGGATAAAATCATTTAAGGCAATAAATGAGAAAACTAGCTCAGGCCACAAAATCTCGGTAGAGTAATAAATATTATTTTCTGGAGCTATAAAGTCATGGGATTTCATCATTTCTTTGTGTAAGCCATTTGCTACAAAATCAATATTGCGATTTCCTTGATAGGCATAACGTATTTCGGATGTCACACCTAATAAACGCATTCGAGCTCCTTGCCAGTCCATATATCGATCTTCTTTTCCCGTCAGATGATGTATTGCAGAGCAAAGCTCATCTAAATCCCAAAAATCACCACTAATTAATACGCCCGTCATATTTTCCGTGCTTTTTAACGCAAGCATATTCTCCACCTCCTAAGGTTCTATTACCTTTTTGGTGAATAGTTAAGCGTAGAAAACAATTCTTTTTTCTCTAAATCGGTCAATTCTCTCCATTCTCCAATAGATAGACCTTCTAATGTTATATTCATAATACGAATACGTTGTAATCTCTTCACAGTAAATCCTAGTGCAGAACACATTCTTCTTATTTGTCTGTTTAAACCTTGTGTAAGAGTTATATTAAAAGTATTTTGACCAACTTTTTTTACTTTTGCGGGTAGTGTTTTCGTTCCTAAAATATTTACACCAGAAGCCATTTTTTCAATGAATGAATCGGTTATTCTTTCATTTACAGTAACAATATATTCTTTTTCATGTTTATTTTCAGCCCGTAATATTTCATTCACTATGTCTCCATCATTCGTCAGCAAAATTAATCCATCCGAATCTTTATCTAAGCGGCCAATATGAAAAATACGAAGTGGGTGATTGACAAAATCGACAATATTACCTTTTACGTGACGTTCTGTTGTGCTGGTGATACCGACCGGTTTATTCAAAACGAGATACACTAATGGTTGTTCAACGGCAATCGGTTTTCCGTCTACACGCACGTCGTCTCCAGCTTCCACTTTACTTCCAAGTTCAGCCATCACTCCATTGATAGTTACTCTACCATCTGTTATCCATTTATCTGCACCACGTCTTGAGACAATTCCAGCTTCACTTAAAAATTTATTAATGCGCATCCTAAAACACCTACTTTTCTTGTTAGAATGATTATAACAAAACTTGAAACTATTTTAGAGTAAAGCGCGTAAAAAAGAAAAGGAGTGATTGACTATGACGATTAATCAAAAAATAGAAGAGACATTCAACACTTTAAAAAAATTATTAAGCTGGGGTGTTGATAAACGTGTCACTCTCTCGCTTGCTGGTTATTATGTGACTCTAGATAAAGAACTAAATGAAAGTAGATTCAAGGAAATAGAGATCGTTATTAAAAAGAAAGCGGGTATATTCTCTCCATTACGTTCTCACTTAAACCCGCTTTTCATTGCTACATTAGATGTAGCAGGCCAAGAGCCACAACAAGCTGTAGATTTATTATTAGAGAAGATAGAAGCATTAAAAAACTCTTCCTTTAAAGTAAATAGTTATACTTATTTAGCAGCTTTATTGATGTCAGATGACAAAGTAAACTGGGCAGAGGAAATGGAACGGGCTAAACAGCTAATGGCGGATATGAAAAAGCACCATCGGTTTTTAACATCAACAGACGATTATCCCTATGCCATGTTTTTAGGGAAATTAAATGGAGATACCGCTGTCCGTGCAGAAACGATGAATCGCTACTATCAGGAGCTTAGAAATTATAAATTCTACTCCGGAAATGAACTACAATGGATGTCGCAGGTACTAACGTATACAAATGCTAAATATGAGGAAGACTTGGTGAAACGAGCAGTCATTATTCGAGATGGATTAAAAAGTGTAAAGATAAAAACATCAGCCCCTCAATATCCTATGATTGGATTTATGGCGGCACTGAAAATGAATGAAGAACAACTACAAGCAATAGTTACAACATATGAATCACTCGCGAGTATGAAACTATTTTCTTGGTATAAGGATAGTGCTCTATCTATCGCTCTTGGATGGGAAATGAGAGCTTCCAAAGACACTTATGCTACTGCGGCCATCTCAATGGCAACATCGCTTGAAATGCTACTTCAAGCACAACAGGCAATGATGATTTCAATGATCGCTGCTTCAAGTGCCGCAGCTTCATCTTCGAACTCTTAATGATCTTCATGCTATACTATAACTGATATGCTTTACGAAAAAACGGTAGAGCAAATAAAGAAAATTTTGAGGAGTAATACATGATGAACACAAATCCAATGAGTCAATCTAGAACTATACAAACCCACTTGATCCTTCCGCCTGATACAAATCATCACCAAACTATTTTTGGTGGACGGGTACTTGCATTTATCGATGAGATCGCAGCGATTTCGTCCATGAAGCATGCGCAAGGTGCAGTGGTAACTGCTTCAATAGACTCTGTTGATTTCCTTTCTTCTGCAAAAGTAGGGGATGTATTGGAGTTAGAGGCTGTTGTTTCAAATACAGGTCGTTCATCTATGGAAGTTTATGTTCGAGTGACGTCAATGAATTTAATAACTGGAGAAGAACAACTTACAACGGAGTCTTTTGTAACAATGGTTGCAGTAGATGAAAATGGTAAGCCTGTTTCTGTACCGGGTATTCATCCTGAAACAGAAGAAGAAACTCGTTTATTTGAATCAGGTCCTGCTAGACGTATCCATCGTAAACAGCGATTAGAGATGAATTACTAATTGATAAGGATGTGAATATATGCTTAAACAAATAGATGAATTTTATAAGTATATTATGATCACGCTGCTCGTTGTATATTTAATAAACTACGCGTATTTTGGCGAGGTTACTATCACATTCACAATTATAGCACTTGCTATTGTTCTTGAAATAATTAGGCAAAGACACCATATTAAACAGCTCACCTATGCACAGCTTTCTATTATTGGAGTAGTGCTTATAGCGGGTATTGCAGGTATTATTTATTTATTTGTCTTATTCAGCATTTTTATAGTTCCTCTAAGTTTGCCAACTGCAGTAGAGGACCTATTACTAATTGCTTTTGCGCTTATTAGTTTATATGTATTAGGATATTTCTTGAAAAAATTATACGTTCGTGCAATTGAAAAACACTAAAAAACCTTTAGAAGTCCCTTAAAATAGGTCTTCTAAAGGTTTTTTTCTTTAGATCAAGATTCAATCCCTTACTTTGGAATGCTTTATCATAATGAAACCATTTCAAATGTTCATTCGTAAGCATAAAAGAAGGAGTGATGGGCTATGCAACATATATACGAACGTGCTGCAAAATATACAAAGCTAGGATCTATACTAATATTTGGCCTATACATAGTTTTAGTAGTTATTTTTAGAGATGTACTGTTGTACGATTTTGAGACTCATTTTTTAATAGGATTTACGTTTTTTATATTGTTTAGTACTTCTTTTGTCATTCAAAATGCTGCAGACAAATTACCGAAAGAGCAGCAAATAGATAGTGAATATTATTCTGCTGAATTTCCCATAAAAGAACTTAATTTTCAAAGGGATGTATCTTTTATTCCAGTTACCTACTTAGTTTCAGGAAGAGGAGAACGTTTATATAAGATTGAACCTGCTAAGGATCATGGAGTTAAGAAGATGCTATCTGCATTTGAGATCTTTCAAAAGGGAATGTTGATACCCATTACATACCATTTAAAAACAATTGATGATAGCATAGTCAGTCAATTCACTTTGAAAAATAAACTAAAATTTATGCAGATAAAAGTTTATGACCACACAAAAAACCATTTATCCACTGTTGTCATGCCTCCTTTTTCAGTTAAAAATAGAGCCATTATTTTTAATGCGAACAATGAGAAGATACTGCAAATGGAAGCAAAAAGTATGTATGGAGATATTGATGTCGATGATTCCAATGGAAAACGGTTAGCTACGTATCGTTTTGGAATTTTTCCTTATGCAACTCATCCTGCATTTGAAATACAAGCAGTAAACGTGCATGTGTCGCTTGCACATGACTTGACCCATGCTCAAAAACTCACTTTTACTGCATTATTTTACTATTGGACTGGTAACGTAAAATAAAAAAGGAGCTGACACTACGACGTCAGCTCTTTTTTAGTTTTTAAATAGAGAAAACCAGCCTTTAAATTTAAACCAAGCAAGCATGGAAAGAGCAATAACAACGATCAATCCCATCACGACAAAATAACCATATTTCCACTCTAGCTCAGGCATATACGCAAAATTCATTCCGTATACTCCTACGATAAATGTCAATGGAATAAAAACGGTGGATACAATCGTTAAAATCATCATAATTCGATTCATTCGACTAGAGTTAATCGACATATGACTGTCTCTAATATCTGCAGTGAGTTCTCGATTAGATTCAATCATTTCCGTGAGCTTTAGCAAGTGATCATAAATGTCTCCAAAATATGCACGTTCAGAGTGTTGTAAATTTATTCGTTCGGAATTCATAATACGGTACAATAAGTCCCGCATTGGTATCACTGTTCTACGTAATCTAAGCAAATCACTACGTAAGTCAAAAACTTGATCTATAGATAAATGTCTCATATCTGAAGAAAGCTTGTCTTCTACTTCATTCAAATAATCCTCAATTTTATAGACGATTGGAAAATAAGCATCCACTACTTTATCGACGATATGATAGGTTGCATGCATGGCACCACGTTCCCAGCCTTCTGAATTTCGAATAATGCGTTCTCGTGCTTGAGCCAATTCATGCATAGGTGGAAAGTGGAATGTGACAACATAATCCTTTCCAACAAAAATATCTAGTTCTTCCGCTTCTAACGTTTCTTCATTAATGGTATGTAGAACATAAAAAGCATACCCATCATAATGGTCTAACTTTGGACGTTGAAGTCTTAGTAAACAGTCTTCTATTGCTAGCGGATGGAAATGGAAAAAAGAGCTAAGAAGATTCTCTTCTTCTTGAGAAGGTTCTCCAATATCAATCCAATACCATTCAAACGTTTTATTTTTAATATCATGGAGAGGAAAATCACATATTATTTCGTGAGCGGTTGTAATGCCCATCGTTTGAATCATATCAAAACCTCACTTTTACATTGAATGCATGTTGCCATTATCTCATATTCGCATACTTCCATCAAAACACACCTCATAATATTTAACCTATAAATTATTTATAATGACTGGAAAAGTTTGATTAAATAAAAAATAGTATTGACATATATAATTTCTATCTGTATAGTGGGTATTAATCAAATATAACAACTTTCTTATCAAGAGAGGTGGAGGGACTTGGCCCTAGGATACCTCAGCAACAGGCATTTTTGCACTGTGCTAATTCCAAAAGCTTTTAGGCTTGAAGATAAGAAGAGAATAATCACTTAACGACGTGTAAACCTCTTCTTGTTTCTAAGAAGAGGTTTTATTTGATTTAAAGGGCTATATGGAAAGAATTTTTGCTTTGGTTTCACCTCGTTCACTTCAGTTACCCATTCGTAAGAAGTGCATCGAGTTAAATATAAAACTTCTTTTTTGAAGATCCCATTTGATCAATAGAGAAAGAAAGTATTTATTTTACACCACACAGAGTTTTGAACTAATCTACCCCCTTGTCTATATACTGGCAAAGGGGTTGATTAGTTATTCGGGTTCATTTTTATTTGCAATTAACTGAGGTGTTTGTCTAGTTTCTATAGCCTGCTTTTGCATTTACTAATATAAGTGCAAGAAGGAGGTGAATTTATCGTGAACCAATATCATCATAGACCTTGTCATTCATGCCATCAACCTCAAGTATCCCCATGGCAACAACCACCTGCGCAGCCAATTGTATGTCCACCGCAATATCGTGTACGTGATTCCTTTATACCGAGAATGCAACCTGTAATTCATCCAATCGTTAATGTGAATCGCGAGCATATTGTAAATGTTCCACAGCATTACTTTACAGAGACTAATCGAAACGTAGTTGTGAATCCACCCCTACAAGCATACCCATATCCGCAAGGAGGATTCCAACAACCATTCCAACGTCCTTTCTTCGGTCCTCGTTACTAAGGATATTATTGTTAGCTACGGAATCGTAGGAGCAATGAATTTAACTGCGACGAGCAAGTGAAACGGCGCAGGAGCAAACGAACTTAACTGCGACGAGTAGCAACCGCAACGCAGGAGCAACGAACTTAACTGCGACGAGTAGCTATGCTACGCAGAAGCAAATGCCTTTTTTAAAAGCGCATTTGCTTTTTTTGTGTGTAAAATCCTTAATCTATTACCTTGATTTAAATTTTTTGTTAATGTTCGCATTACTCACCGAATCCGTGTATTTACCAAAAAAAAGGACATTATAAATATTTAGACATATTGTAATTTTCTATATATTTTGATAAAGTTATATTTATTTTGATGGGTGAAATGATTAAGGGGGATGGAAATGAAGCTTTTTCTTTCAATTGATATGGAAGGAATCACAGGTTTGCCGGATTATACTTTTGTGGACTCCAGTAAGCATAATTATGAACGTGCTCGCCGTATAATGACACAAGAGGCAAATGCAATTGTAGAAGGTGCTCTATCTGTAGGTGTAAAAGAGATTTTAGTTAATGATAGTCACTCTAAAATGAATAATATTTTAGTAGAAGAGCTGCATCCAGAAGCTTCTTTAATAACGGGAGATGTGAAGCCGTTTTCGATGGTGCAGGCATTAGATGAATCTTACCTTGGTGCAGTATTTGCTGGTTATCATTCGAGAGCAGGACAACCTGGAGTAATGAGTCACTCGATGATATTCGGAGTTAGAAATATGTATATAAACGATGTAGAAATTGGTGAACTGGGATTAAATGCATATGTAGCAGGGCACTTTGGTGTACCAGTTATTATGGTTGCAGGCGATGATGGTGCGTGTAAAGAAGCTGAGGCACTGATTCCTGGAGTTGTCACTGCAGTAGTGAAAGAGTCTATCTCAAGATCAGCGGTTAAGACATTGCATCCACAAAAAGCACATGCACTATTGAGAGAAAAGGTAGCTGTAGCGATTAGTAATAGAAATCAAATCAAACCGCTCACCCCTCCTAAAAATCCAACATTACGTATTGAATTTGTTAATTATGGTCAAGCGGAATGGGCGGCACTTATGCCTGGTTGTGAAATTATAGAAGGAACGACAATAGTTAAGTTCGAGGCAAAAGATATATTAGAAGCATACCGGGCGATGCTTGTAATGGTAGAGCTAGCAATGCAAACGAAATTTTGTTAAGGGGGGAGTTTGCTTATGGCGAAATATATTATTAAACGTTTTATTATGATGATTGCTACGATTCTTATCATTGCTACCGTAACCTTCATATTAATGCATTCGGTTCCAGGGTCTCCATTTGAAGGAGAAAGGACATCTAATCCTACGATTCAAGCAAACTTAGAAAAGTTTTACAAACTTGATGAACCGATGCATGTTCAGTATTTGTATTATTTAAAGTCGATTGTGACATTTGACTTTGGACCATCGATTAAAAAGCCGAATGACTCCGTAAATGAATTACTTGCAAGGGGATTCCCAATATCTTTTGAGTTGGGAATGGTTACGATACTAGTCGCTTTAATATCTGGAATTATCTTAGGGACGCTTGCTGCACTCCGGCACAACGGAATAATTGACTACTTAGCAATGACTTTTGCCGTTGTAGGGATTTCTGTCCCGAATTTCGTGCTAGCAACCTTACTTATTCAACAATTGGCAGTAAACTTGGAGTGGTTTCCAGCGGCTACTTGGAGCAGCCCGATACATATGATATTACCTACTTTAGCTCTTGCAACAGGTCCTACAGCAATAATTGCACGATTAACGAGATCTAGCATGCTCGAAGTATTGACTCAGGACTATATAAAAATGGCCCGGGCAAAAGGTCTTTCACCGGTGAGAATCGTCGTGCGACATGCGTTAAGAAATGCCCTTATGCCGGTTGTAACTATTTTAGGAACAATGCTTGCTGGTATATTAACAGGGACTTTTGTTATTGAGCGGATATTTGCCATTCCAGGAATGGGAAAATACTTCGTAGAGAGTATTAACAACCGAGATTATCCGGTTATTATGGGGTCTACAGTTTTCTATAGTGCGTTTCTCGTATTCATGTTGTTTCTTGTAGATATTGTATACGGATTTCTAGATCCACGAATAAAATTACACCGTAAAGAGGGGGATGCGTAATGACAAACCCACAAAATGTGGTTTCCCCACAAAATGTACAGGACGAGTGGTTTAGACCAAAACCAAAAAATCAAGAAAAAGCGGAGGCTGTTGTAAGGCCGTCGTTATCTTATTGGAAAGATGCATGGCGCAGACTCCGTAAAAATAAACTTGCAATGGGCGGGCTAATATTTCTTATTTTACTTACGCTCTTTGCCATATTTGGTCCAATTTTTTCTCCTTATTCAGTAACAGCCACTGATTATCCTAGTCAAAATCAGGCGCCTTCTGCTGCCCATTGGTTTGGCACGGATGAGGCAGGTCGTGATGTATTTACTAGGACATGGTATGGTGCTCGAATCTCTTTATTTGTAGGAGTAATGGCAGCCCTTATCGACTTTTTCATTGGAATTATTTATGGCGGTTTGAGTGGATATAAAGGTGGACGAACGGATGCAGTAATGATGCGTATAGTAGAAGTGCTTTACGGATTGCCGCATTTGTTGGTTGTTATTTTACTAATGGTTGTAATGGGGGCGAGCTTAACCACTATTATTGTTGCACTTACGGTGACAGGGTGGGTAGGTATGGCTCGTATTGTTCGAGGACAGGTACTTCAAATAAAAAACTATGAATTCGTGACCGCCTCCAAATCCTTTGGTGCAAAGACTTCTAGAATTTTACGCAAAAACCTCCTGCCGAACACAATGGGTCCGATTATAGTTCAAATGACGCTTACTGTTCCAAGTGCTATTTTTGCAGAAGCATTTCTAAGCTTTTTAGGATTAGGAATTGCTGCTCCCTTTGCAAGTTGGGGTGTTATGGCAAATGATGCATTGCCTGTAATTTTATCGGGGCACTGGTGGCGTTTATTATTTCCAGCACTTTTCATTTCCCTGACGATGTTTGCTTTTAATGTATTGGGAGATGGTTTACAAGATGCACTTGATCCAAAATTGAGGAGGTAGCTGTAGGTGAATGACATAAAACAAAAAATCTTACAAGTGGATAACTTACAAGTTTCTTTCCGCACTTTTGGAGGGGAAGTAGAGGCCATTAGAGGTGTAAGTTTCGATTTATATAAAGGGGAGACACTTGCAATTGTAGGTGAATCTGGGTGTGGTAAAAGTGTTACTTCCAATGCAATTATGGGGTTAATTCCACAACCGGCTGGAATCATTAAAAATGGGAGTATTGTTTTCAAAGGGAAAGATTTGACTAAATTGTCTAAAGCGCAGCTTAGAAAAATACAGGGTGTTGACATCTCGATGATATTCCAAGACCCTATGACAGCGTTAAATCCTACAATTTCCATTGGAGAGCAACTGACGGAAGGACTACGGACGCACCAAAAAATAGGGAAGCAAGAAGCAAAAAAGAAAGCAATTGAGATGTTAAATCTTGTAGGGATTCCAAATCCTGAAGAACGATTAAAGCAATTTCCCCACCAGTTTTCAGGTGGTATGCGTCAGCGAATAGTGATTGCAATTGCACTTATTTGCGATCCAGAATTATTGATCGCGGATGAGCCGACAACAGCATTAGATGTGACGATTCAAGCGCAGATTTTAGAGCTATTTGAAGAGATTCAAAGAAAAACGGACATATCAATTATATTAATCACACATGATTTAGGGGTTGTGGCAAAGATTGCAGACAGAATAGCGGTTATGTATGCAGGGAAAATTGTGGAGATCGGTGATAAGAGAGAAATCTTCTATACTCCAGAGCATCCATATACTAAAGGATTATTAAATTCGGTACCGCGACTAGATCTGGAGGAAGAAGAATTACAACCAATAGAAGGTACTCCACCTGATTTATTTTCACCACCAAAGGGGTGTCCTTTCACTGCCCGTTGTGATTATGCAATGGAAGTTTGTGAGCATGCGTATCCATTTACGGCCAGATTATCCGAAGCCCATGCGGTGGATTGCTGGCTTCAAGATGAGCGGGCGAAAGTATTATTAGAACAAAGATAGGATTGGATGAGAGCGCGAAAGTGCATTCACATATACAATAAAGGGGGAACTAGAATGAAAAAGTGGTTATCATTGTTTGTATTAGCATTTTTGGCATTAGTGCTATCAGCTTGTACAGCAAACAAAAATGCAGGAGAAGAAAAACCTGCAGAGACAACAACAGAGGAAGAAAACGAAGAAGTAGAAGTAGCTACAGAAAAAATACTCTATCTAAATAACGGAAACGAGCCGACCTCGTTTGACCCATCCGTAGGGTTTGATGCAGTATCTTGGAATGCATTAAATAATCTGATGGAAGGATTAGTAAGACTTTCAAAGGATCATATTGCAGAGCCGGCTACGGCTGAGAAAGTAGATGTATCAGAAGATGGTTTGACATATACATTTACAATTCGTGAGGATGCTAAATGGTCTAATGGAGACCCTGTGTTAGCAAGTGACTTCGTATATGGCTGGTTGCATATGTTAAATCCAGAAACTGCCTCTCCTGCAGCTTTTCTTGCATATTTTATAGAAGGAGCAGAGGCTTACAATAATGGAGAAGGTACTGCTGATGCAGTAGCAATAAAAGCGTTAGAAGAAAAAGTGTTCGAAGTAAAATTAAATGCACCTACAGAGGCATTTTTGAATATTATTACAAATCCAAGCTTTTTCCCGGTAAATGAAAAAGTGGCGACGGAAAACCCAACGTGGTTTACAGAAGCAGACACATTTGTTGGAAACGGGCCATTTAAATTGGCATCATGGGAACATGATGTAAGCTTCTCGTTTGCAAAAAATGAAAACTATTGGGATGCAGGTTCTGTTAAGTTAGACAAAGTGGAATGGGCGATGGTAGATGACTCTAATACGGAATATCAAATGTACGAAACTGGAGAACTAGATGTCTCTGGTGTTCCATCTGAACTTGCAGATAAGCTAATGAGTGATCCAGAGCTTAAAAATGAGGATCAAGCAGGTTTATACTTCTATCGTTTTAACGTATCACAAGAGCCTTTTACAAACAAAAAAATTCGCCAAGCATTTGGCTTAGCGGTTAACCAACAAGAAATCGTGGAATTTGTAACGAAAAATGGTGAAAAGCCAGCAGAAGGATTTGTACCATATGGTTTCATTGGTCCAGATGGAAAAGAGTTCAGAGAAACTGCAGGTAAATTGACTGGTTTTGATGCAGAAAAAGCAAAAACATTATTAGCTGAAGGTATGGCTGAAGAAGGATATACAGCATTACCTGAAGTGGTCTTAACATACTCTACAAGTGACGTTCATAAAAAAATTGCTGAAGCTCTTCAAAGTAAGTTCAAAGAAGTATTAGGGGTAGATGTGAAGCTGCAAAACGTAGAAGCTAGTGTATTCGCTGCGGAGCAAAAAGAATTTAAATACCAATTATCACGTTCATCTTTCTTATTTGACTATGCTGATCCAGTAAACGCATTAGAAAGCTTCATAACTGGTTCTTCTATGAATCGTACAACATGGTCAAATCCTGAATATGATAAATTAATTACTGATATTAAAAATGAAACGGATGAAGCTAAACGTTGGGAAATGTTAATCCAAGCAGATGCAATGTTAATGGAAGAAATGCCAGTTTTCCCAGTACATTATTACAACCAAGTAACACTTGAAAAGTCCAATGTATCTGGTATCGTTAGACATCCGGTAGGTTATATGGATTTAAAATGGGCAGATAAAGAGTAAAAAGTATAAGCGCCTAAATTTTGTAATGAAGGATGCGGTGCTCAAAGTAGTGCCGCATCTTCTATATTAAGGAGATTACCTATATGAAAATTCGACCGAAAAGATTGCAAAAAGGAGATACAATTGGCATTATTGCTCCTTCCAGTCCTCCTAATCTAAAACAGCTAAACAATTCACTAGCATTTCTAGATGAATTAGGCTTGTCTTATCAAATGGGGAAAAGTGTAGAAAACGTGTATGGTTATCTTGCTGGTAATGATGAAGATAGATTAGAAGATTTACATGAAATGTTTGCTAACCCGGACATCGCCGGAATCATTTGTGCTGGTGGAGGTTATGGTTCTGCTCGGTACACAGATAAAATAGATTTTCAATTAATGAATGAACACCCTAAAATTTTCTGGGGCTACTCAGATATTACTTTTTTACATACAGGGATGAATTTATATTCCAATATCGTCACTTTCCATGGACCAATGCTAGCTTCTGATGTAGGGAAATCTACTTTTTCTGATTTATCCAGAAAAATGTTTCAACAGCTATTTGAGCCAATGGAGCTGCACTATACATCAGCCATTTCTCCTTTAACTAGTGTTTCGGGGGGAGTAGCCCGAGGAGAGTTAACAGGTGGTAATTTATCGCTACTTGCAAGTGGAATAGGGACCAAATACGAAGTAGACACAAGAGATAAGATATTGTTAATAGAAGACATTGGGGAAGAACCATACCGAGTAGACGGTATGCTCAATCAGCTTCGACAAGCAGGCAAGTTGGATGAGGCAGCTGGTTTTGTCATTGGAGACTTTAATGATGCAGAGCCTAAAAAACGCAAAGTTTCCTTGTCTTTAGATGAAGTGCTGGATCACTATTTAGGTGGATTAGGAAAGCCCGCAGTGAAAGGCTTCAACATTGGACATTGTGAGCCACATTTTGCAGTTCCGCTTGGTGCCGAGGCTCAGCTGGATGCAGAAAACTTATCACTTATTATCCTTCCAGGTGTGGAATAAGGAGGACTTCTGGTTGATTATACAATCTATTGAAACATGTGATGTAGCAGTTCCACTAACAAAACCTTTTAAAACAGCGCTACGTACTGTTACTACGGCTTATTCCATTTATGTTAAGGTCACTACGAGTGAAGGGCAAATCGGTTATGGCGAAGCGCCTCCTACACATGTCATCACGGGAGAATCGATGGACAGTATTCGGTATGCTATCAATGAAATATTAGCGCCTCAGCTAATAGGGATGAATCTATTAGAAAGTGAATTGATTTTTCATAAATTGAACACCTCTCTTGTAAGAAATACGAGCGCGAAAGCTGCAGTTGATATGGCTATACACGATTTACTTTCACGTCAATTCGGACTTCCTTTGTATCAATTTCTAGGAGGGTATCGAAGTACACTCGAAACGGATTTTACAGTTAGTGTAAATCAACCAACAGAAATGGCAGATGATGCCGAACGATATGTAAAAGAAGGGTTTAACATACTGAAAGTTAAGGTTGGTATTGGAGAAATAAAGGATGATATTGATCGTATACATGCAATTCGAGAAAGAGTAGGAGATGGACCAAGGCTAAGACTTGATGCAAACCAAGGATGGAATGCAAAAGAAGCCGTGCGTGCAATCCGAAACATGGAGGATGCTGGTCTTGCTATCGAATTTGTAGAGCAGCCTGTTCCCGCTCATGATATAGAGGCATTAAAATATGTAACCGACCGAACGGATACACCAATCATGGCTGACGAAAGTGTATTTTCAGTACATGATGCCAAAAGGGTTTTAGAAATGCGTGCTGCAGATTTGATTAATATTAAGCTGATGAAATCAGGCGGCATATATAACGCCAAAAAAATAAATACACTTGCAGAAGCAAATGGTGTTGCATGCATGGTAGGCAGTATGATTGAAACAAAAATAGGTATTACAGCTGCTGCTCATTTTGCTGCAAGTCATCCAAACATTCAATACTTTGACTTTGATGCACCACTAATGCTAGCAAAGGATCTTGTTCTTGGAGGGGTCATTTACGAAACGAGTAAAATGAAGTTTTCCAATGAAAATGGACTGGGAATATCACGAGTCAAAACAGAATAGGGGGCTTATGAATGACAACAGAAGCAAATGGATGGGTTTGTTCTGTGAAGGTAGCTACTGTTTGGACAGAACCGGCTTCTGTCAGAGATTTAGATGCACCAGCAATTGCAAATCCTGTTTTATTAGTTGAATGGCTTGAAGCATTACCTTATAAAGAAAGACTTGCACTTTGTAATGAAAACAGAGTACAAACGCAACTTTTATATGGTGAGCCTGTACTTATAGAAAAAGTCGAAGGAGATTGGGCTAAAATTATAGCTATATGGCAGTCTTCTAAAAAGGATTCTCGTGGATATCCTGGTTGGATACCTTTATCACAACTAGCAAAACAAGAGCGAGTTGATGTAAAAGGTGTTGCTCGTGTGTCCTCCATGAAAGCTCCGTTACTGGACATGAATGAGCAACCGCTGCTTGTACTACCATTTAATGCGATAATTCCAGTTATTTCAGAGGATGCAACCTATTTTCAAGTTCAAACCCCTCATGGTAAAGCATTGATTCAAAAAAAGCATGCAGAATTTGCTGAAACGATGGAGCAATTTCCTCGACAATCCGCAGAAGATGCGGTGGATTTAGGCGAGCTTTACTTAGACGTTCCTTACTTATGGGGAGGTATGTCTCCTTATGGTTATGACTGTTCAGGATTCTCATACAATATGTTGAAGGCTTGTGGTTATTTAATTCCGAGAGATGCGAGTGACCAAGCAGTTAGTGGGGAAGAAGTTCCTCTTCATGATATCTCTTCATGGAAAAAGGGTGATTTAATCTTTTTCGCAAATGATGAAGGGAAAGGATCTGTGCGTCATGTTGGATTTTATTATGGAAATGGACAATTACTTCATTCTCCATCCACCGGACAAACAGTTGAAATTTTAGTATTAAAAGGTTCTAAGCTTGAGAAGGAAATTTGTGCAGTAAGAAGATTTGCCGTATAGGGGGGATTTAGATGGCAGAAAAAGTTCTTTTGTCCGTACAGGATTTAAAGCGTCATTTTGAGATAGGGCACGGCCAAACTTTAAAAGCTGTAGATGGAATTAGTTTTGATATTGTGAAGGGTGAAACTTTTGGTCTTGTTGGGGAGTCTGGTTGTGGAAAATCTACTGCAGGAAGAACAATTTTAGGGTTATATAACAAAACGGAAGGAAACGTTTTGTTTGAAGAAAAGAATGTGCATACGATGATTGACAGGGAACGTAAAGACTTTTTGAAAAAAATGCAGATGATTTTCCAAGATCCATATGCATCGTTGAATCCACGGTCAACGGTATTAGAAATTATTTCAGAACCTATGGAAATACATAATTTGTATAAAACAAGAGAAGAGTTAAAAAATAGAGTGTATGAGCTATTGGAAGACGTAGGTCTGAATAGAGATCATGCAAACCGCTATCCACATGAATTTTCTGGTGGTCAAAGACAGCGAATTGGAATAGCTCGTGCTCTGGCGCTAGATCCTGAATTCATTATTGCAGATGAGCCGATTTCTGCGCTTGATGTTTCCGTACAAGCCCAAGTAGTGAAGCTGCTTCAACGGTTGCAAAAAGAAAAGGGACTAACGTATTTATTTATAGCTCACGACTTATCAATGGTAAAATACATTTCAGATCGTATTGGGGTCATGTATTTAGGTCATATGGTTGAACTGACAACAAGTAATCAGTTATATGATAATCCACTACATCCATATACTCAGGCATTATTATCTGCAATCCCAATTCCAGATCCAGATATTGAAGAATCAAGACAACGAATTCTATTAAAAGGGGAGCTTCCTAGTCCTATAAATCCGCCATCTGGATGTGTATTCCGAACTCGTTGTGCCCATGCTATGTCTATTTGTGCAGAAGAAAAGCCAGCCTGGAAGGAACAAGAACCAGGCCATTTCGTGGCATGTCATTTATATAATTAAAAAGACTATAGAAATTTGACTTTACTAAATAATGTCGTCCGATAAATAAGAAAATCGTTGAAACGGCTCCCTTTCCGCGGGCGTTGCCTTAGCCTCCTCGCTACGCTGCGGGGTCTTCGGCTAACGCTGTTCCCGCAGGAGTGTCACCTTTTTCAACGATTTTCTATAATACTAATTGAAAAAATTTAAGTGATAAAAACATGCCGGTGGAACGCGTCCGCCTGGAACGTAAACTAACGGATCCAAAATAAAAACGAGTATGTGAACAATTTGTCGTTCACATACTGTTATGACATTTCATTGAGAATCTTTTCAGTGTCCTCAGCATATTAGCGAAGGAAGGCTAAGAGGTGCCTCTTCAAATGGAAGGCTATCTAAGTTCGCCGCGTCCTGCGGCAAGCGGGCGGTTAGCTTCGGAAAACCGGATCTATCCTATTTAAAAATAAATTCGAGTTTGTCTTTAGTTTCAAGCGTCTGCGCATGCAGATGCTTTTTTTACATTATTTCTTAAAGCAAGTCCATCCGCCGAATAACGTTGTAGAAAAAAACTTTGTTATACGTACAAAACCAGCCTCTTGCAGTAATCCTACAATTGTTTCTTCAGGCAAATATGAAAGAGAAAGAATGTCCTGTACCATTGCTTCGACTTCTTCAAAGGATAATTTAGTTGTATCAAGCCAGTAACTTTTCCATAGTTTCAAACGTTCCTTGAACTCATCGCTAGTAGGCTCTCCATATTTACTGATTAAAACGAACGGAGCTCCATTTTTTAATCTAGCGTATGTCTCTTGGAGTGTTTTTAATTTTTCTTCATATGCATGAATGAAATGTAAGACT
Organism: Bacillus sp. FJAT-22090; assembly: GCF_001278755.1. Taxonomy (GTDB): domain Bacteria; phylum Bacillota; class Bacilli; order Bacillales_A; family Planococcaceae; genus Psychrobacillus. Next base: position 3,344,064 of record NZ_CP012601.1, read on the forward strand.
AAAATACACGTTGCAGCATCAAAATTAGTTATACCTTCCACGTCTTCCACAGTACCTTGTAATAATTTAACTCGATTGTTTACTCCAGCTTCTTTGCATTTTTCTCTTGCGACTGACAGCATCGTCTCAGATGGGTCCACCCCTATAAACGTCCATCTTGGATTTTTCAAGCTAAAACTAGTCACTTCATTGCCACCGCCAGCTCCCACAACTAATATGTTTGCATCTTCCACGGTGTTTGCTCTTAAAAATGTTTGAATCAATCGAAGCATCGGATCATAGGTAGGTAGTGCCCTTCTAATTCCACTATCATATTGCTTGGCAAGTGTCTCATCGAATTCCATTTTCATCCCTCCTAATTTGAACTTTACCATAATTTAAAAAAGATGCTATAACTGTTTGACAATTATTTTACTACTAGTGTATTATGTAACTAGTACACTAAGACTGGGGAGGAAAAAAATGAGTCAATGGAAAGGATTGCTTTGGAAAGAGTGGATCATTTATAAAACATTTGTTTACTTAGCAATCATTGTAGGTACGCTTGGGATATTAGTAGGACCATTATTAATTCAAAGAATATTTAATGTAGAACAAAATTTTGGTATACATGTTCTCATAGTATCAGCCATCTTGGGTTTTTTTCATGTTATGGGAATGTTATTTTTATTTTTTTCAAGTTTAGAACGAGACATGAAAAGACCAGATATTTGGTTTCATACTCCAGCATCTTCGTTTAAATTAGTTGGAGCAAAATTATTTTCTGTGTCGCTGTTTACTCTATTGTCGCTAGCTTGCAGTGGTGTAGTGACTACAATAGCAAGTTTGTTGTTTTCGGAATTTAACGTAATACCAATTTCTACTGTGATGAAATTAGAAATCGGACTGATCATCGCAGTTTTATTTTCAACGATTACATTCACCATTGGTATTTTTGCTATGTGGGTTGTTGCACGTTTGATACGCCCAATCAATGTTGCCTTTTCAAACGTTATAGCAGTCATTTTATATTTTTTTGGTTTTCATAATTACTCTAAATTTGTGGAGTCCAATATCTACAAAACATTAACTGACTACGGAGAAGTAAATCTTCCTGAAATGAGTCTAGGTGAAGTGTCTTCTAAAGATTTCTATATGACTTACCAAGTAAGCAATAACATTTTTATGGGTGAAATAGTATTTGAGATCCTCTTTTTTACATGTTTATTTATTGTCTCCGTATATGCTTTTGATAAGAAAGTGAGAGGATAAATGATAATGGACTTTTTACCTGATAAACCAATATATCAACAAATTATGGAAAGAATTTTTGGGGATTTATTGAAGGGAAACGTAAAGCCAGGGGATCGTTTACCTTCTGTTCGAGAATATGCACTAGAATTTGGCGTCAATGCAAACACGATGCAAAGGGTGTATAAAGAATTGGAACTGATGCACCTTACAGAAACTAAGCGAGGGCAGGGGACATTTGTGACAGAGGATATAAAGCGATTAGAAGTACTTAGAGAAGAAATGATGAAGAGTTTAGTAACAAACTTTATACATCAAATGGAGTCTTTTGGGTTTACTGAACAAGAAGTGATTGTTCAGCTATCGAAAAGGGGCAAGGGTGAAAATGAATGATTCAGTTAAATGAAGTTACAAGAAAATACGGGAAAAAAGAAGCGGTTAAGAATGTTACTGTAACTTTTCCAAAAGGTCGGATAATTGGTTTGGTAGGAGAGAACGGTAGCGGAAAGTCTACATTATTAAAAATGATGTCAGGAGTTGCGTTGCCACAACATGGAAAGGTTACACTTGATGGGGTAAATGTTTCACATAAAACTGCAAATTATGTAGCGTATCTGCCTGATGCAGATGAGATTTATCCATATTTTACAGTTAAACAATTATTTCGATACTATGATTCGCAGTTTACTGATTTTAACTACAATAAAGCATGTATAGTGGCACAATTTTTAGAGGTTGATTTGAATGCATCGCTGAAAAAGCTTTCAAAAGGGAACAGAGGTCGTGCTAAAATCGCTGCAACTCTTGGGAGAGAAGTGGATTACTATCTGTTAGATGAACCGCTATCTGGCTTAGATCCTATGGTGAGACAATCGATCATTAAAGGATTCATCCAATTTGTAGATACGGAATCACAAACAATAATTTTATCTACGCACGAGTTAAAAGATGTGGAGCCTATTTTAGATGATATCGTCGTATTACGTAATGGGACTATTATTGCTAATGAGTCAGTGGAAGCTATTCGTGAGATACAAAGAATAGATATTACGACGTGGATGACACGTTTATTCAGGGAAGGTGAGATCGATGGAAACAAAGCCAATAGTTAAACTTCAAAATGTAACGAAAGTAATTGGGAAAAAGAAAATTATTGATGATCTTAGTTTAGATTTGTTGCCAGGTCAAATTACTGGATTTTTAGGTCCAAATGGAGCTGGTAAAACAACGACCATTCGAATGATGACAGGACTCATGAAGCCTACATCTGGAGAGGTTTACATTGATGGGCAAGCAATTTCAACAAATTTTGAAGAGTCGATGAGCAAAGTCGGTGTAATAGTTGAAAATCCGGAAATGTATAAGTTTATGAGTGGTTATAAAAATTTAGTTCATTTTGCGCGAATGAACAAAAATGTAACAAAAGATCGAATAGACGAAGTAATTGCTCAAGTAGGCCTTCAAAATAGAATTCATGAGAAAGTATCCACTTATTCACTCGGTATGCGTCAACGCCTAGGTCTTGCCCAGGCACTTTTGCATCGACCGAAATTCTTGATATTAGATGAGCCTACAAATGGGTTAGATCCAGCTGGAATACGTGAATTCCGTATGTATTTACGTAAAATAGCTTTAGAAGATGGCGTTTCTATTTTTGTTTCTAGTCACTTATTAGCTGAAATAGAATTAATGTGTGATAGAATTGCTGTCATTCAAAATGGAAAACTAATTTCTATTAAAGAAGTAAAGGGAGAACAAGAATCGCATTATTATGTGGAAGCTACTCCAAAGGAGCAGGCACTAGCATTCTTTGCTTCTAAAAACCTAAATGCTGATGCTTATGAAAATGGCTATCTACTTCCAATAGAAACGAGCGAAGTACCTTCTTTAGTTGAAGAAATGGTATCAAACGGTTTGCAAATTTATGACGTGCATCCACATAGAAAAACATTAGAAGATCAATTTTTAGAAATGACAGGAGGTGGGCAAATTGCTGAATCTCATAAAAAATGAGTGGCTAAAGCTTTGGAGTAAAAAATCTACTTGGGTAATGGTAGTGCTCATAGCGGTATTAATGATAGGGTCTGCAGGCATGGCAAAGTGGATGGATAGTCAAATGGGGTCTACGGATAATTGGAAGCAAGTTTCACAAACTCAAATTAAGTCTTTGGAAGAGCAAATGGCTGTTCCCAATTTGCCTAGTGATGAAAAAGAAAGAATAGGAGACCAATTGGCAATTGAGAAACATCGATTGGAGCATGATGTTGCCCCAGTTAGTAAAAATAGTGTAACCGGATTTATTAATTCAGTACCTGGTTATATTTCGTTCATTACTCTATTTACGGTAATTGTTGCTGCTGGAATTGTAGCATCGGAGTTTTCTCAAGGGACGATCAAAATGCTATTAACAAGACCGGTGAAAAGGTGGAAGATTCTAACTTCCAAACTTTTGACTGTTGGGATATTTGCCATTGTTTTGTCTGGAATAATGCTGACTTTTGGAGTAATTGGAGCGTATATTTTCTTTGATTCTGTTCCTGGAACAAGTTTAGAAGTACTAAATGGTCAAATAGTGGAGGTTTCTTTCTGGGGGAGACTTTTCTTGTTAATTGGACTGTCGCTTATAGATGTTTTTGTAATCGGAGCGCTTGCATTTATGATTGGCTCCGTATTTCGTTCGAGTTCTCTTGCAATTGGGATATCTATTTTCCTTATGTTTATGGGTGTAAATATAACTTATATGTTGTCGCTGAAATTTGAGTTTCCAAAGTATATATTGTTTGCGAATACTGATTTAACCCAATATATAGGTAACGCTCAACCGATGATAGAAGGGTCAACTATGTCATTTTCAATCACCGTAATTTTGATATATGTGCTAGTTTTTCTAGTTATCAGTTACTGGTCATTCACGAAACGCGATGTAACTGCATAAAATGTTATTGACATATTAGTAATTCTTATTGTATTCTGAAAATAACTTAAGGAAAGGAGTGAGGCATTATGGCAAGTGTATATACAAATCAACGAATCGGTAAGTTCATGATGTCCCACTCTATGTGTTTCTAATTGTAAAACGAATATGCTTTTCATTTGCATTCAACACTGCAAATATTTTTCGTAAACTTTTTGATGCGCTTCTTTACTAATGACCGGGAAACCATGATTGCTGATTCGTGCAGTCATGGTTTTTTTTATTGTCTAGCTCTAGTCGCCGATTGACGAGCGACTAGCGCTTTTAAAATTAGGAGGAAGCAAAATTGAATTTAATTGAAAAATATGGTTGGACGAATAAATGGGAAGAAAAAATCACGGTAAAAGGAATTGCGGGCCGTGTGTTACTAGAACACAAAAATTTATATCGTGTAGTTACAAATGAAGGGGAATGGCTATGTTCTCTATCTGGAAAATTTAAATTTGATCATGATCGAGAGGCATTTCCAGCAGTTGGTGATTGGGTCGTACTTGAGCAAATGCCTGGCGAAGAAAAAGGAATCATTCAAGAAGTGCTTCCACGTATTTCGCAGTTTTCCAGAAAAATGGCGGGCATGACAACGGATATTCAATTAATCGCGGTTAATGTGGATTATGTATTTCTTGTAATGTCACTCAATCACGATTTCAATGTCCGAAGATTAGAGCGTTATCTATTGGCAGCGTGGGATTCAGGTGCTACACCGGTTGTAGTACTTACAAAAAAGGATACTTGTGATGACCTGGCCTATTATATAAATGAAGTGGAATCTGTAGCTTTTGGAGTAGATATTTTTGCCGTGAGTAGCGTCAATGGTGAAGGAATAGACGAACTTTCCTTACTGCTTTCAGATGGTAAAACAGGAGCTCTATTAGGATCCTCTGGTGTGGGTAAATCTTCTTTAATAAATGCTTTATCTGGAGAAGAAGTAATGGCAGTTAGCGACATTAGGGAAGATGATAGTAAGGGCCGCCATACAACTACACACCGAGAATTGTCATTGCTTCCGAGTGGTGGCCTTCTAATAGACACACCCGGGATGAGAGAATTCCAGCTATGGGAAAGTAGTGAAGGTGTAAGTGCAAGTTTTAAAGATATTGAAGAATTGGCAGATGAATGCCGCTTCCGTGATTGTAAACATCAAAAAGAGCCAGGATGTGCAATACGAGAAGCAATTTCGACGGGCTCCCTAAAAGAAGACCGATATAAAAGCTATGTTAAACTATTAAGAGAGCTTGCACATATCGAAAGGAAAAATGATATCGTAGCTCGAAAAGTAGAACGAGATAAATGGAAGCAAGTAACGAAAATACAAAGAAGTAATCATAAGAAGAAAAATTGATTGCTTTTAAAGGAGTTTTAATGTGATACAGATCCTTTTTCACCAAGAGGAAAAAGTTGCTGAGGAGATTTTAGAAATTCAACTACTTGCTTATAAAATTGAGGCAGAGCTGATAGAATTTGATGGAATTCCTCAGCTTCAGGATTCTATTCATGACATAATTATGTCAAAGGAAATTTTTATCGGATATTATGAAGAGATGCAGTTGACCGGCTTTATATCATTTATGAACACTGACGAACTTATAGATATTTGCAGACTCGTTGTACATCCGAACTTTTTTCGTAAAGGAATTGCATCCGCATTATTAAAGCATGTGTTAGAAATCAAAAAAGAAAATCAGCGAGTTGAAGTTTCAACTGGAGCAAAAAATACCCCTGCTATTCAGCTATACGAACGTTTTGGATTCAATAAAATAAATGATATTGAAATAGAACCGAACTTCTTTATTACACAGTTAATTTACAAGTGAAATATTTATGGAATATAAGTCGTGGCTTTGATACAACCTAACTACTAACCAATCCGGTTAGTAGTTTCAGACTGTTGACAAACGCTTTCATTCTTCGTTGCTGGCACCTCGTTGTAAGCTCATGAACCTAAGTTCTATTCGCTTCCGCCTCGGTGCTCCTGCGCGAGCTCGTCGCAAAGTGCCTTTGCTGGCGCGCGGGCCAACACGAAGTGGGTCATGCGACCGTTGCGACATGGATGTCGCGACCTTAGGTAGCCTCGACTGACAAGCGTTTTCAAGTCAGTCTGAAGTGACACCTTCGAAATTTGAACTTGTCCGCATCCTAACTACTAACCAATCCGGTTAGTAGTTTTTTTGTTGTTTTTGATACGAATCGTATCAATTGCACATCTAAATATTTCTCGTTATAATATAGTCAAAGTTAGTCAAAGTCAGTTTGCGAGAAGAGGTGAGAAGATGAAAAATATATCTGACATTATTGAAGGTTATTTGAAGTCAATTATAGAAGAAGAGAGTAAGGGGCAAATTGAAATAAAAAGAAGCGAAATTGCTGAAAAGTTTCAATGTGTTCCATCACAAATAAACTATGTGATTAATACTCGATTTACCCAAGATCGCGGTTATTTAGTAGAAAGTAAGCGTGGTGGTGGGGGATATATTCGAATTCTCCGCGTACGTGCGCATAACAAGGCTGATTTGATTGAGCATATAATACAAAGCTTACAAAATGGTGCATCTGAGTCGATGACGGAAGATATTGTATTTCGATTAATCGATGAAGAAGTCATTACAAAACGAGAAGCAAAACTTATTTTAGCGGCGATGGATCGTACGACTCTTTCGATTCCGCTTCCTGCAAGAGATGAATTGAGATCTCGTATTTTAAGAGCCATGTTATTAACGATAAAATATGAAAAAAAGTGAATTAAACGGGGTGTTGAAAAGTGATTTGTGAAAATTGTAAACAAAGACCAGCGAAAGTAACGGTTACACAAGTGCATAACGGTGAACACTTTGAGAGACATTATTGTGAGGTCTGCGCTAATAGTCTCCACCCGTTTTACGTAGAGTATAAACAGGATCCACTCTCCCTACATCAGCTGCTGTCCAACTGGTTCAGCCATGCAGATCAGCAGCCGGTACACCAGAAACAAAGTAAACCACAATTAGTTTGTGATGAATGCGGTTGGTCCATCCAACGTTTTCTAGATGAAGGGAAGTTTGGTTGTGCTTCTTGCTACGATAGCTTTAGAAAACAACTGCCCAATGTATTTAAACGATTGCATAACGGTAATACTACGCATGTTGGTAAGGCGCCAGGAGCTCTTGGAGAGATACTAGAGATAAAGAAGAAAATTGAAGCTATTCGTTTGCAAATGAAAGATGCTATTGAAACAGAACGTTTCGAGGAAGCTGCTAAGTTAAGAGACGAGGTAAGAGAACTCGAAAGTAAGCTTGCCACGGGAGGTGACGAAACACATGTCGATTGAACGCTTTTTAGACAATTCTCCATCAAGCTGGATGGCGGGGAATGGAGAGCATTCAGATATAGTCATGAGTACTAGAATACGCTTAGCTAGAAACTTAAATGGCTTTCGCTTTCCACTTGCATTTACCGAAGACGAAGCGCATAAAATTGACCAATCCGTTTCGGCTACTTTATTAGATGCAAATGAAGAGTTGCATGCAAATTTTACTTCAATTCAAATAAAAGATTTATCTGAGTTAAGCCGTCAAGTTTTAGTAGAAAAGCATTTAATTAGTCCGAAACTCGCCAATTCACCAAAAACAGGGTCTGTATTACTATCGGATGATGAGTCTGTCAGTGTAATGGTCAATGAAGAAGATCATATCCGAATTCAATGCTTGTTTCCAGGACTACAAATACAAGAAGCATACAATCAAGCTGATAAGATTGATCGATTATTAGAAAAAGAGTTGCCATATGCGTTTGATGAACAATTTGGCTATTTAACAAGTTGTCCAACAAATACGGGAACAGGCTTACGAGCATCCGTTATGATGCATTTGCCAGCTTTGACAATGACAAAACAAATGAACCGAATCATTACAATCATTTCAAGACTAGGAATGGTTGTAAGGGGTATATACGGTGAGGGTAGCGAAGCGCTCGGCAATGTTTATCAAGTGTCCAATCAGACGACCCTAGGTAAAACAGAAGAGGATATACTTGCCGATCTTCAAAGTATTACCGAACAAATTATTCAAAAAGAAAGAGAAGCAAGAAATTCACTATTAAATCATTCTGCAAATACACTAGAAGATCGGCTATACCGTTCACTAGGAACGCTGTCTTTTGCTCGAATTATTTCGACAGAAGAAGCGGCAAAATGCTTATCAGATGTACGTTTAGGAATAGATATGGGACTTATTCAAGACGTAGATGTAACTATTTTGAATGAATGTATGGTGTTTATGCAACCTGGTTTTCTTCAAAAGTATGCTGAAACAACATTAAATGCTTCGGAACGAGATATGTTTCGAGCGAAGTTATTAAGGGAACGGTTGCAAATGGGAGAAAAACTGAATACAAAAGGAGAGGAACTTGCATGATGTTTAATCGATTTACACAAAGATCTCAAAAAGTATTACAACTAGCACAAGAAGAAGCTATTCGTTTAAAGCATGAATCTATTGGTACAGAACATATATTACTTGGTCTTATACGAGAAGGAAGCGGAATTGCAGCAAAAGCGCTTGAAGCAATCGAAGTAGATCCGAAAGTTATTGAAGCTGGAATTGAAGAGTTAGTAGGGAAAGGGACAGAAGAAGTTGGCCCAATCGTTCATTACACTCCTCGTGCGAAAAAAGTGATTGAACTTTCTGTGGATGAGTCTCGCAAATTAGGTCATTCCTATATTGGAACTGAGCACCTATTACTTGCACTAATTCGTGAAGGTGAAGGGGTTGCTGCGAGAGTATTAAATAATGCAGGAGTAAGCTTGAACAAAGCTCGCCAGCAAGTACTCCAATTATTAGGAAGCTCAGACCAATCACATGGCAACGGTAGCAATAGTGCTGCACCTGCGAGTACTCCAACATTGGACGGATTAGCGCGCGATTTAACTCAAATAGCAAGAGAAGGTACACTGGATCCTGTTATTGGACGTAGTAAAGAAATAACCCGCGTGATTGAGATATTGGCGCGTCGTACAAAAAACAATCCTGTTCTGATCGGTGAGCCAGGGGTAGGTAAAACAGCGATTGCTGAAGGCCTTGCGCAGCAAATAGTACAAAATGAAGTGCCAGAAATTTTACGTGATAAACGTGTCATGACACTTGATATGGGTACAGTCGTTGCTGGTACAAAATATCGCGGAGAATTTGAAGATCGTTTGAAAAAAGTGATGGATGAAATTCGCCAAGCCGGAAATGTAATTCTATTCATAGATGAGCTTCACACTTTAATTGGAGCGGGCGGAGCAGAAGGTGCAATTGATGCATCAAATATTCTTAAACCTGCATTAGCACGTGGAGAAATTCAATGTATTGGTGCGACTACTTTAGATGAATACCGTAAATACATTGAAAAAGATGCTGCTCTTGAGCGTCGTTTCCAACCAATTCAAGTGGATGAACCATCAGTTGACGAAGCAATTCAAATTATATATGGTTTGCGTGATCGTTATGAAGCGCATCACCGTGTGAAAATTACAGATGAAGCTGTTGAGGCTGCTGTGAAGATGTCTGATCGTTATATTTCTGATCGTTTCTTACCAGACAAAGCAATCGATTTAATCGATGAGGCTGGCTCAAAAGTAAGACTTCGCTCTTATACAACACCACCTAATTTAAAAGAATTAGAAGCGAAATTAGAGGCGGTTCGTTCGGAGAAAAATGCTGCAGTTCAAAGTCAAGAATTTGAAAAAGCTGCTTCTTTCCGTGACAAAGAGCAAAAACTAAAAGATGAATTAGAAAAAATGAAAGACACTTGGAAAGAAAAACAAGGCAAAGAGGAATCTGAGGTAACAGTAGAAGATATCGCTGCAGTTGTTTCTATGTGGACGGGAGTTCCAGTATCAAAACTGGCACAAACTGAATCTGAAAAGTTATTAAAATTAGAAGAAAAGCTTCATGAAAGAGTAATTGGACAATCAGAAGCGGTAGATGCAATTTCTCGTGCAATACGTCGAGCACGCGCAGGTTTAAAAGACCCAAAACGTCCAATTGGTTCATTTATTTTCCTTGGGCCAACTGGTGTTGGGAAAACAGAACTTGCTCGCGCTTTAGCTGAAGTAATGTTTGGTGACGAAGATGCGATGATTCGTGTAGATATGTCTGAGTACATGGAAAAACACTCAACTTCTCGTCTTGTTGGTTCACCTCCAGGATACGTTGGATTTGACGATGGCGGCCAGTTAACAGAAAAAGTTCGCCGTAAACCTTACTCTGTTATCTTATTAGACGAAATTGAAAAAGCGCATCCAGATGTATTTAATATTCTTCTTCAAGTATTAGAAGATGGACGCTTAACAGATTCTAAAGGTCGTACAGTAGATTTCCGTAATACCGTTGTTATTATGACTTCAAACGTTGGTGCAGATGCTCTTAAATTCAATAAGCATGTTGGGTTTAACTTAAATGAAGGTGGAAAAACAGACTATAAAGATATGAAAGGTAAAATGCTAGAAGAATTGAAAAAAGCATTCCGTCCTGAATTCTTAAACCGTCTAGATGAAATGATTGTATTCCACTCTCTAGAAAGAGAACATTTAAAACAAATCGTGACATTGATGACAGAACAGCTTGCGAAACGCTTGAAAGAACAAGGTATTGAGCTTGAATTAACGGAAGCTGCTCAAGACAAGATTACAACAGAAGGATATGATCCAACTTATGGAGCTCGCCCATTGCGTAGAGCGTTACAAAAACATGTAGAAGATCGACTTTCTGAAGAGTTACTAAAAGGCGAAGTGCTCAATGGTCAACATGTTGTGTTTGACGTAGAGAACGATGAATTTGTTGTTCGCACGAAAGCTAAAGTAGTTACTGAAGGTTAATAAAAATTATTATGGGCATTCCATACTTTATGTAAGGGATGCCTTTTTTTCAATATAACGGCAGCGCATTACCCCTTGAGCTAATATGCAAATGCTTCTGGTGTAGTGACAGGCGCTAATGCTTTTTTTACATAGGAGGAAGTAATGGCTAAAAGAAAAACGAAATTTATGTGTAATTCTTGTGGGTATGAGTCAGCTAAGTGGATGGGAAGATGCCCTGGTTGTGGGGAATGGAATACGATGGTAGAAGAGTTAGAAATCGTTTCAAAGGGGCCTAAACGTTCTTTTCAGCATTCCACAGGAGTAGCTCAAAAAGCCACACCTATTATCTCGGTAGAAACAGTAGAAGAGCCACGAGTTGAAACGGAGCTTATGGAACTGAACCGAGTACTCGGAGGTGGGATTGTGCCTGGGTCGCTTGTATTAATCGGTGGTGATCCAGGTATCGGTAAATCTACTTTACTATTACAAGTCTCTGCTTTGCTTGCCAATAAAGGGGAACGGGTATTGTATATATCTGGTGAGGAATCTATTAGACAAACAAAACTCCGAGCGGAACGACTTGGTGTCACATCTGCGGAACTATATATATATTCTGAGACAAATTTAGAGTTAATCAATGAAACAATTGAAAGTGTAGAGCCACGATTTGTCATTGTCGACTCTATACAAACCGTACATCATCCGGAAGTAACGAGTGCTCCTGGGAGTGTGTCCCAGGTTCGAGAATGTACGGCTGAACTAATGCGGATTGCTAAGACAAAGAATATAGCGATCTTTTTGGTGGGGCACGTAACAAAAGAAGGACAAATTGCTGGTCCTCGTTTATTAGAACATATGGTAGATACGGTTTTATATTTTGAAGGAGAACGCCATCACACTTATCGTATTTTACGTTCTCAAAAGAACCGTTTTGGATCGACCAACGAAATTGCTATTTTTGAGATGGTACAACAAGGATTAAAAGAAGTATTGAATCCTTCCGAACTATTTTTACAGGAACGCTCCCATGGAGCAGCTGGTTCCGCTATTGTTGCATCGATGGAAGGGACGAGACCGATTTTAGTGGAAATTCAAGCACTTGTCACACAATCGAGCTTTAATTATCCAAAACGAATGGCTACCGGTATTGATCAAAATCGAGTTTCTTTGCTTATGGCAGTACTCGAAAAACGTATGGGATTACTGTTACAAACGCAAGATGCTTATATAAAAGTTGCCGGAGGTGTAAAATTAGATGAACCTGCTATCGATTTAGCCGTCCTAGTAAGTATAGTATCGAGTTTTAGAGATACAGGGGTTACCCCAACAGACTGTTTTATAGGAGAAGTTGGACTTACAGGTGAAGTTAGAAGGGTATCCAGAATCGAACAACGTGTGCAGGAAGCTGCAAAATTAGGGTTTAAAAGAGCAATTATCCCTGCTTCTAATATAGGAGGTTGGGATTATCCGAAAGGCATTCAAGTAGTTGGCGTTGAATCTGTAAATGATGCCATGAAAGAAGCTTTTCAATAAAATATATTTGTTTCTATAAATGAATTAACAGGGGTGACTAGTTGCTCCTGTTAGTCATAATAGACGTATAACAAAATTTGACGTTATAATAAATGATAACTGGAGGTGGAATGTTTGTTAAAATGGATTATTCAAATTGCATTCATTTTAATAGGAGGTACATTAGGGTTAATATTTTTACCGCACTTATATGAACTTATAAATTTATCCAATAACCCTTGGATTCATAATCCATATGTATCTGTTATTATCGGTGCAATCATACTTTACGTTGCAGCATTATTTTTAACAGACTATTTAATTAATTTCATACGATGGATGGAAGAGCGTCTTTTGAAAGCCCCTATAGGTGACTTACTGTTTGGTACATTGGGGCTCGTCATTGGTTTGATTGTTGCATTTTTACTTGGAACAGCTATTAATAATATTGCTATACCAGGTATAGGCTCGGTTGTGCCGGTGCTTTTATCTATTGTACTTGGTTATTTAGGTTTTCAAGTAGGGTTTAAAAAGCGGGATGAGCTTTTGCAAGTTTTTACTCCTACCAAGCAATCAGGAACTAAGAAGAAAACTCAAGAGGAAGAAGAGCAAGGTTTAATCACTGGAACATATAAACTTCTTGATACTAGCGTTATAATTGATGGACGTATTGCGGATATTTCACAAACTGGATTTATGGAAGGTATATTGGTAGTTCCGCAATTTGTACTAACTGAGTTACAGCATATAGCAGACTCTTCAGATACATTAAAAAGAACTAGAGGACGTCGAGGGCTAGATGTATTGAAAACATTACAAACAGAACGTGCTTCTGCAGTAAAGATTGTAGAGGATGATTTCGAAGACATTCAAGAAGTAGACATGAAGCTTATGCGTTTAGCGAAGAAGATGAATGGCATTGTTGTAACGAATGACTTCAACTTAAACAAAGTTTGCGATCTTCATCAGGTGCGGGTACTTAACATTAATGATCTGGCAAATGCGGTTAAACCAGTCGTTATTCCCGGGGAAATAATGCATGTAGTCGTAATTAAGGATGGCAAGGAGCATAACCAAGGTGTTGCTTACCTAGACGATGGTACGATGATTGTTGTAGAAGGTGGGAAATCATATATTGGACAAGCGTTGAATGTGGAAGTGACAAGTGTACTTCAAACTTCAGCAGGTCGAATGATTTTTGCTAAACCACAAGACTCGAAATAATAGGGGAGGGTTGTTTCCTAGATTTTCAATAGGATAACACCCTTTTTCTATTGTTACATAGAGGAGAGAATTAGGGGATGTATACGGTATTATTACCCGCTGCAGGCAGTGGGAAGCGCATGGGAGCAGGGCAGAATAAGCTTTTTTTGAAGTTGAGAGATGTTCCAATTTTAATACATACTTTGCGCGTTTTTGAGAATGACCCCATGTGTCAACACATTGTGTTAGCGGTTAAAAAAGAGGAACAGACATACATTGAACAATTATTATTGAAACACGAGATTACAAAAGTAGCAGCTATTACAGAAGGAGGAGCAGAACGTCAGCATAGTGTATATGCTTGTTTAAAAGCTTCTCCAAGCCAAGGGATTGTACTTGTACATGACGCAGCAAGACCGTTTATTAAACGAGGGGTTATTCACCAGCTTGTTGAAACTGCTACTCAATCGAGAGCAGCGGTAGCGGCAGTTCGCGCCAAAGATACGATGAAAAAAGTGGGAAATGGTATAATTCAAGAAACAGTAGATCGAGAAAGTTTATGGATTATTCAAACACCACAAGCTTTTCAGTTTGAGCTATTAGAAAAAGCAGAGCGTTTGGCAAATGAAGAAGGCTATTTAGGGACAGATGAAGCGATGCTAGTCGAACGTTTAGGAGAAAGTGTACATATCGTGGAAAGTACATACGATAATGTAAAAATGACTACGAAAGAAGATCTCCTTTTTGGTGAAGTGATTTTAAATAAAATGGAGCAGGAGGAACGATAAGATGATACGAGTTGGACAAGGATTTGACGTACATGAATTTGCGGAAAATCGCCCTTTAATAATTGGAGGAGTTACAATTCCTTACGAAAGAGGACTAATTGGACATTCAGATGCAGATGTATTGCTTCATACGATTACAGATGCAGCACTTGGAGCAATTGGTGAAGGGGATATCGGCAAACATTTCCCGGATACAGATCCTGATTTTAAAGATGCAGATTCAGCCAAGCTATTGGAGCATATTTGGAAACTAGTAGATGCTCGCGGATACAAATTAGGTAATATCGATTGTACGATTATTGCACAAAAGCCTAAAATGGCACCCTATATTGAGGCAATTCGTGTGCGTGTGGCGGAGTTGCTTCAAGCGGATGTATCCCAAGTAAATGTGAAGGCAACAACAACAGAAAAGCTTGGATTTACAGGACGTGAAGAAGGAATTGCTTCAATGGCGACAATATTGCTTATAAAGAAAGACTAACTTTTAAAAAGACGTTAGCAGTGGTAGAATAAATAAAGTTTATCCCGCTTTATGGATAGTAAGATAAGGTCATCTGTAAAGGAAACTTTCACAAGCTGAAGTTTCACTTTATATGAACGAAAACTAGGAGGATTTACAATGACACAAGAAGTTCGCGTACGATACGCGCCAAGTCCAACAGGGTATTTACATATCGGAGGGGCACGAACAGCATTATTTAACTATTTATTTGCACGTCACAATAACGGGAAGTTTATCGTTCGTATCGAGGATACAGATATTGAACGTAATGTAGAAGGTGGCGAGTTATCTCAGCTTGAAAATCTTAAATGGTTAGGTATCGAATATGACGAGTCAGTTGATATTGGTGGACCATACGCACCTTATCGTCAAATGGAACGACTAGATATTTATACAAAGCATGCTGAAGAAATGTTAGAAAAAGGGCAGGCGTATAAATGTTTCTGTACTTCAGAGGAATTAGAAGCAGAACGTGAAGTGCAAAAAGCAAACGGTATAGCTGCGCCTATGTACAACGGTAAATGTCGTCATTTATCTGCAACAGAAGTCCAAGAAAAAGAAAATGCAGGTATGCCTTATACTATCCGTATGCGTGTTCCTGAAAATGTAACCTACACATTTGAGGATTTAGTTCGTGGATCCGTTACTTTTGAATCCAAAGATATTGGTGACTGGGTACTTGTAAAAGCAAATGGCATTCCAACATATAACTATGCGGTAGTTTTAGATGATCACTTTATGAAAATTTCCCATGTATTCCGTGGGGAAGAGCATTTATCTAACACTCCAAAACAATTAATGATATTTGATGCGTTTGGGTGGGAATATCCTGCATACGGTCACATGACGTTAATCATTAATGAAAATCGTAAAAAGCTTTCAAAACGTGACGAGTCTATTATTCAATTTGTTACGCAATACAAAGATCTAGGTTACTTACCTGAAGCAATGTTCAACTTCTTTGCACTTTTAGGATGGTCTCCTGAAGGGGAAGAAGAGATATTCTCTAAAGAGGAAATTATAAAAATATTTGATGTGAATCGTTTATCTAAATCACCTTCCATGTTTGATAAACAAAAATTAACGTGGATGAATAATCAATATATTAAGCAATTACCACTTGAAAAAGTAGTGCAACTAGCATTGCCACACTTACAAAAGGCGGAGCTACTTCCAGCAGAACTATCGGAGGAACAACATGCTTGGGCAACGAAGCTTATTGCTCTATACCACGATCAAATGAGCTTTGGTGCTGAAATAGTTGAATTGTCATCACAGTTCTTTGAACATGAGATTGCATATACTGAAGAAGCGGAAGAAGTGTTAGCAGGTGAACAAGTTTCAGAGGTAATGGCTGCATTCAAAGCAAAGTTAGAAACTTTAGAAATATTTGAAGCAGCTGAAATTAAAGCTGCGATCAAAGCAGTTCAAAAAGAAACTGGCCATAAAGGGAAAAATTTATTTATGCCAATCCGTGTAGTAACAACTGGTCAAACACATGGTCCTGAGTTGGCAGATGCTATCAGTCTTATCGGAAAAGATAATGTAATTGCTCGAGTGGCTAAATACGCAAAACAATAATATTGACTTTCCTCTAGTAAGGTGTGAAAATGAGGATACAAATTCCGAACGGAAGCTAGAAAAAGCAAGGATGAGGAGAAGTAAGTAACACAAGTTCTTTAGAGAGGACCATCACCGGCTGAAAGTGGTCTGAACCAATGAGTTACTGAAATGCACCTCTGAGTGCCATGCCGAACATGTCAGTAGGCTGGACGTATCATCTGCGTTAAGGATGCGAAGTGGGAAGGGTGTTTTATTTGCCTTTTCAATCAGAGTGGAACCGCGCCCAAAGCGTCTCTGTCTATTTATAGACAGGGACGCTTTTTATTGTGGAAGAAAAGTTTAGCTTTTCCTACAACGTTTACATGTTTCTAAGAAAGGAGAAAAAAGGATGTTTGAGCGAATCAAAGAAGACATAGCAGTTGTATTTGAACAAGATCCTGCAGCAACAAGTATCCTGGAAGTAGTATTAACATACTCGGGTTTACATGCTATTTGGAGTCATCGGATTGCACACGCTTTTTATAATAAGAAATTATTTTTCCTCGCACGTGTTATTTCGCAAATTAGCCGATTTTTCACTGGTATTGAAATTCACCCGGGTGCGAAGATTGGAAGACGTTTTTTTATCGACCACGGAATGGGTGTTGTCATCGGGGAAACCTGTGAAATAGGGGAAGATTGTACGATATATCAAGGTGTCACATTGGGTGGTACAGGAAAAGAAAAAGGAAAAAGACATCCTACGCTTGCCAATAATGTATTAATAGCAACTGGTGCCAAAGTGTTAGGTTCGATTACAATTGGAGAAAATAGTAAGGTGGGAGCAGGGTCTGTTGTTTTAAAAGATGTTCCAATGAACTCAACAGTAGTTGGTATACCTGGAGTAGTTGTAATTCAAGATGGAGTGAAAGTAAAGCAAAATGCACATCATCAAGATTTGAATCACCAAGACTTACCGGATCCGTTCGCTGATCGATGTAGAGAGATGGAGTATGAAATAAAAAATTTACAAGAAGAAGTAGAAAGACTTAAAAAGGAAAAGGAGATAAGTATACATGGCAATACAAATTTTTAATACATTAAAACGTGAAAAAGAACCCTTTGTACCAATGGAAGAGGGAAAGGTAAAAATGTATGTTTGTGGACCAACAGTATATAACTACATTCATATCGGGAATGCTCGTCCAGTGATCGTATACGATACGGTACGAAAATATTTGCAATATCGAGGATATGAAGTAACGTACGTATCCAACTTCACAGATGTGGATGACAAAATTATTAAAGCTGCAAATGAGTTAGGTGAAGAGGTTTCTGAGTTAACAGAACGTTTTATTGAAGCTTATTTTGCAGACGTAGAGGCATTAGGATGCAACCGAGCTGATTCGCACCCTCGTGTGACCGATCACATGACCGAAATAATAGATTTTATTAAAGTGTTAGAAGAAAAAGGCTATGCGTATGAATCTCAAGGTGATGTATACTACCGCACAAGAAAGTTTGAAGGTTATGGAAAGCTTTCTCACCAATCGGTCGATGATTTAAAAGTTGGTGCACGCATCGAGGCCGGTGAAAAGAAAGAAGATGCTTTAGACTTTGCATTATGGAAAGCTGCGAAGCCAGGAGAGATTTTCTGGGAGAGCCCATGGGGCCAAGGACGTCCAGGGTGGCACATTGAATGTTCGGTAATGGCTCGAGAAGTACTAGGTGATACAATTGATATCCATGCTGGTGGGCAAGATTTAACTTTCCCACATCATGAAAATGAAATTGCACAATCAGAAGCAAGAACAGGTAAAACATTTGCGAGATATTGGATGCATAATGGCTACATCAATATTGACAATGAAAAAATGTCTAAATCACTAGGTAACTTCGTTTTAGTAAATGATATTCGTCAAAATATTGATCCACAAGTATTGCGTTTATTCATGCTGAGTGTACATTATCGTCACCCAATTAACTATTCCGGTGATTTAGTAGAACAAGCGGAAGCTGGCCTAGAACGTATCCGTACATCGTATGCAAATGTGTTACATCGCTTAGACGCTACAGCGGACTTAGGTGACCATCATGATATTTGGATGCACAAAATAGGAGAAGTAAAAGAGCAATTTATCACTGCAATGGATGACGATTTTAACACAGCGAACGGAATTGCTGCAGTTTTTGAATTATCTAAGCTAGCAAATACGTATCTATTAGAAAAACAGACTTCTGAAAATGTGTTAAAGCAATTCTTAACAATTTTTGATGAACTGACTACAGTATTGGGAATTTCTCTCCAACAAGAAAAAGAAGTATTGGATGAAGAAATTGATGCATTAATAGAAGAACGAAATCAAGCGAGAAAGAATCGCAATTTTGCTCGTGCAGATGAAATAAGAGATCAATTAAAAGAAATGAATATTATTTTAGAAGATACAGCGCAAGGTATCCGATGGAAAAGAGGATAAACTTATGACTAACTTTAAGTTATCCGATGTTAAACAATTAAACTCGTTAGCTTTAGCTTATATGGGAGATGCTGTCTTCGAACAAGTCGTTCGAGAGCATCTCATTCGTTCTGGTCGAGTTAAGCCAAACATATTGCACAGAGAAGGAACTAAGTATGTATCTGCAAAAGCACAGGCGACGATTGTTCACGAGCTTTTAGATAAAAAAATCCTAACAGAAGAGGAACTTGCGGTATTAAAAAGGGGTAGAAATGCAAAGTCTGGTACTGTACCGAAAAATACAGATGTCCAAACATATCATTATAGTACTGCGTTTGAAGCATTAGTAGGAAGCTTATATCTAAGTGAGCAAAAAGAACGGTTGGAAGAATTACTTCTATTTTCAATTGAATTTATTGACGGACAGAAAGGGGAGAAGAAGTAAATGGCAGAGAATACAGAACAAACGGGAGAAATTATCGCTGGGAAAAACCCCGTTGTAGAAGCGCTACGTTCAGGAAGAGATATGAATAAAGTGTGGATTGCTGAAGGCATACAAAAAAGCGGAGTCTCGGAAATAATTCAATTAGCTAAGGAAGCGGGAATCATCGTTCAATTCGTTCCAAAAAAGAAATTAGATAACTTGACCGATGCCAATCACCAAGGGATCGTTGCTTCGGTTGCAGCTTATCGATATGCGGAACTGGATGATTTGTTTGAATTAGCTGCAAGTAAACAAGAAGATCCTCTTTTTATAATTTTGGATGAAATCGAAGATCCACATAATCTTGGGTCTATTATGAGAACAGCAGATGCGGTTGGGGCACACGGTATTATAATTCCAAAAAGACGTGCTGTGGGACTAACTGCAGTTGTTGCTAAGGCATCTACTGGAGCAATTGAGCATATTCCGGTGTATCGAGCTGGAAATCTAGCGCAAACGGTGGATGAGTTAAAAGAACGTGGAGTTTGGATTGCAGGGACAGATGCTACAAAGTCCACTGACTATCGTCATATGGATGCAACACTTCCATTAGCGCTTATTATTGGTAGTGAAGGTAAAGGGATGAGTCGTTTATTAAAAGATAAGTGTGATTTCTTATACCATTTACCAATGGTCGGTCATGTAACAAGTTTAAATGCGTCTGTTGCTGCGTCTATACTTTTATACGAAGTATTGCGTGTAAGACGTCCTCTTTAAGGATAACCTGATGCAAATTCTTCTTGTCGATGGTTATAATATCATCGGCGCATGGAAAGAGTTAAGAGTTTTAAAGCAAGAAAAACTACTAGACGCAAGAGACCGACTTCTGGAACTGATGGCTGAATATAAAGCGTTTACGGGTATTCGTGTAATTGTCGTATTTGACGCACATTTAGTTCCGGGAATTGAAAATAAGCAGAAGCAACGTGATGTAGAAGTTATTTTTACTCGAACAAACGAAACAGCAGATGAGCGAATTGAGAAGCTTACAAGAGAATTAAGTGGTAGAAAAATAGAAATTTATGTAGCTACTTCTGATATGACGGAGCAAAGAGTTATTTTTGGACAAGGCGCATTAAGAAAATCTGCTCGAGAATTTGAAATTGAAATGACGGCTATATCGTCGAATATAACGAAAAAAGTGAGGTATATTCAAGATAATAAGCCGTCTTCCAAGATCCCTCTAACGGACGAAATTGCAGAAATTTTCGAAAAATGGCGAAGAGGAATGAAATGATGCATTGACTGGATAAATTTTCTTCCTGTATACTTGTGATAACTATCGTAAACTTGCAGAGGTGACTTCATTGGAAAAGATCGAACATAATCTACAACAATTAGATAGTTTACAAGATGAGGAGCTTGTAGAGATGGTTCATCAAGGTAACACTGAAGCGCTTGATTATTTAATTACGAAATATCGTTCTTTCGTTCGAATGAAAGGCAGATCCTATTTTTTAATAGGAGCAGACAAGGAAGATATTCTTCAAGAAGGTATGATAGGATTATATAAAGCGATTCGTGATTTTAAAGAAGAAAAGCTAGCATCCTTTCGAGCTTTCGCAGAGTTATGTATTACTCGACAAATCATTACAGCGATAAAAACTGCTACACGTCAAAAACATATTCCACTTAATTCTTATGTTTCGCTGGACAAGCCAATCTATGATGAAGAATCGGATCGGACATTGATGGATATGATTGCCGGTTCGGTAATAGATGATCCGGAAGAATTGATAATCAATCGAGAAGACTATGATTATATGGAAGAGAAAATGGCAGAAATTTTAAGTGAACTGGAACAACAAGTTCTAGCGCTATACTTGGATGGGCAGTCTTATCAAGAAATATCAGAAGAACTAAATCGGCACGTAAAATCAATTGACAATGCACTCCAGCGAGTGAAACGTAAGCTAGAGAGATATATGGAGATTGGTAGTAATTATGCCTAAACACTGGGATTTTGTTGACACTGAATTAGTAAAATGATAATCTTGAAAAAGATTACACGCCAAAAAGGTGAGAAAATGACAAAGAAAATTGTCTTGAGTTGTGAGAAATGTGGAAACCGAAATTATTCGTTTCCTACATCGAAAGAAAGTGCAACACGTGTAGAACTAAAAAAATATTGTTCGCACTGTAACGAGCATACACTTCATAAACAAACATTATGAGTATGTAAAAAAAAGATAGATTTTCCGTGTGGAGGTTTAGCTAGAATGGCTAATGTTGGAGGATTCTTTAAAAATGTAATGTCCGAAATGAGAAAAGTGAGCTGGCCAAAAAAGAAAGAGCTTACGAAATATACAATGATTGTACTTGCAACTGTTGTAATTATGGCTGTATTCTTTGCTGTAGTAGATTTAGGGATTTCAGAACTTTTCCGTTGGTATTTGGATTTATAAAATGTAGTATGTTAATATTTTTGAAATAGCCCGTCTTATTTAAACGAACGGGTTTTTTCATTTGTCTGAGAAAAGGAGGGAAGGACGATTAGTCCGTCAACTATGGAAAAAAATTGGTATGTCGTTCATACTTACTCTGGGTATGAAAATAAAGTAAAAGCAAACTTAGAAAAACGTGTAGAAACTATGGGGATGCAAGATAAAATTTTCCGAGTATACATCCCTGAACAGGAAGAAACAGATATTAAAGATGGAAAAAAACGTGTTGTAACGAGAAAAACTTTTCCTGGGTATGTATTCGTTGAACTTATTATGACGGATGATGCTTGGTATGTAGTTCGAAATACACCTGGTGTAACAGGATTCTTAGGTTCATCTGGCGGAGGGACAAAACCAACTCCTATAGCTCCTGAAGAAGTTCAATCTATGTTAAAACAAATGGGTAATACCGAAGGTAAAGTGGAAATTGATATTGAAATCGGTGAATTAGTAGAAGTGCTAGAAGGACCATTTGCTCATTTCCAAGGTAAAGTAGAAACAATCGATACTGCTAAAGGTAAAGTAACTGTTTCAGTTGATATGTTTGGTCGTGAAACTAATATGGAGTTAGACTTCGATCAATTAACAAAGATATAATTCTTGTCGGACTGGGTACAGAAGCTTTTTATACAATCAGAAATGATACGTTTAAATTTTGAGCTAGTTCACGCCAAAAAATATTATTTTCCATTGTTACTTGCTAAAGGTTGAAAATAGTGGTATCATTTCAAAGGTCAGACTGAAAATTAGTCTGCATGAATTTTTATAATGTTATCGGCAATTCGCTGAGAGACAGATATTTGAGTGGGAGGGGCAACCCAATTACCACATCACGGACTTAAGGAGGTGTGTCTCGTGGCTAAAAAAGTGATTAAAGTTGTTAAATTACAAATTCCTGCTGGTAAAGCAAACCCAGCGCCACCGGTTGGTCCTGCATTAGGACAAGCGGGTGTTAATATCATGGGATTCTGTAAGGAGTTCAACGCACGTACTGCAGATCAAGCAGGTCTAATCATTCCGGTTGAAATTTCTGTATTTGAAGATCGTTCATTTACTTTCATTACAAAAACTCCGCCGGCAGCAGTGTTACTTAAAGTAGCAGCAGGTATTCAATCTGGATCAGGTCAACCAAACCGCGTAAAAGTGGCGACAGTGAAACGTGATAAAGTTCGCGAAATCGCAGAACAAAAAATGCCAGATTTAAATGCAGCATCTGTTGAAGCAGCTATGTTGATGGTTGAAGGTACTGCACGTAGCATGGGTATTACGATCGAAGACTAATACTTAATGTGCATTTTGATATGACGCAATTGTTTTTTGGAAGGTTGTAGTTGTTCCTAAGAATAACTGCAACCTTTACACGTGGGAGGTTTATTCCGCTAAAACCACTATCAAGGAGGACATTTTAAATGGCTAACAAAGGTAAAAAATTACAAGAAGCTACAAAACTAGTTGACCGTAATGCATTGTACTCAGTTAAAGAAGCAATCGAACTTGCTAAAAAAACGAGCACAGTTAATTTTGATGCAACTGTAGAGGTTGCTTTCCGTCTAGGAATCGATACTCGTAAAAATGACCAACAAATCCGTGGAGCGGTTGTGCTTCCAAACGGAACTGGTAAAACACAACGCGTATTAGTATTTGCTAAAGGCGAAAAACTAAAAGAAGCAGAAGCTGCTGGTGCAGACTACGCAGGTGATGTAGAATACATCAACAAAATCCAACAAGGATGGTTCGATTTCGATGTTATCGTTGCGACACCAGACATGATGGGTGAAGTTGGTAAAATCGGTCGTGTACTTGGACCAAAAGGCTTAATGCCAAACCCAAAAACAGGTACTGTTACATTTGACGTAACAAAAGCTATCGAAGAAATTAAAGCTGGTAAAGTAGAATACCGCGCTGACAAAGCTGGTATCATTCACGCTCCTATCGGAAAAGTTTCTTTCGAAGACGACAAATTAGTAGAAAACTTCTTAGCAGTATTTGAAGTAGTACAAAAAGCTAAACCAGCTGCTTCAAAAGGTGTTTACATGAAGTCTGTAAATGTTACAACTACTATGGGTCCAGCTGTAAAAATTGATACTCAATCAGTAAAATAATAATTGACAATCATAAGTCTATCTGATAAGATGACTTTTGTTGTGAAATATACATTTGTACCGAAGACAGTAGGAGTGACTTGTCACTTAATATCCTACCGAGGACATGCAAATTCAGATTCTTATTAGATGATGACTTTCTGCCTCTGTGTCTATCCGTAGATCCAGAGGCTTTTCTTTTGTCGGTATAAATGGCCAATTCTTATAGGAGGTGCCAAAATGAACAAAGCAATTGAAACTAAAAAAGTGCAAGTTGAAGAAATTGCAGAAAAGTTTAAAGCTGCTGCTTCTGTAGTAGTTGTTGACTACCGTGGTTTAAATGTTGCGCAAGTAACTGAATTACGTAAACAACTTCGTGAAGCTGGTGTGGAATTTAAAGTTTACAAAAACTCACTTACACGCCGCGCGACTGAATTTGCTGGTGTTGACGGGATTAATGAACATCTTGTTGGTCCTAATGCTGTAGCATTTTCTAACGAAGACGTAGTTGCACCTGCAAAAATCATTAACGATTTTGCTAAAAAGAACGAACAGCTTGAAATTAAAGCTGGTATCATCGAAGGTACTGTAGCATCTGCTGAGGACGTTAAAGCATTAGCAGAACTTCCATCACGCGAAGGTCTTCTTTCTATGCTTCTATCTGTACTTCAAGCACCAATGCGCAACATTGCGCTTGCAACAAAAGCTGTTGCAGAACAAAAAGAAGAGCAAGGCGCATAATTATTGCGGCTTAACAATTAAAATAAGGCAAATAGCCTAAATTATCCATTATAGGAGGAAAACAAAATGAGTAAAGAACAAATCTTAGACGCTATCAAAGAAATGACAGTTCTAGAATTAAACGACTTAGTAAAAGCAATCGAAGAAGAATTTGGTGTAACAGCTGCTGCTCCAGTAGCAATGGTTGCAGGTGGCGGTGCTGCTGCAGCTGAAGAGCAAACTGAATTTGATGTAATCCTTGCTTCTGCTGGAGATCAAAAAATCAAAGTAATCAAAGTAGTACGTGAAATCACTGGTCTTGGCTTGAAAGAAGCTAAAGAATTAGTAGATAACGCTCCAAAACCACTTAAAGAAGGCATTTCTAAAGATGAAGCGGAAGCTTTCAAAGCTCAACTTGAAGAAGTTGGCGCTAACGTAGAAGTTAAGTAATTTTGTACAGTATGAAGAAAAAAGCTCGTCATTTACCGACGGGCTTTTCTTCGTATGTATATTATGGAGGGTTATTCGGTGTCTGATCACTATTACTCTAGAAAACCTCAAACTGAAAGTAAACCACGTCAGTGGAATTTTACGTTACTTGGACATAATTTTCGGTTTGAAACAGATGCTGGTGTATTTAGTAAAAGCGAAGTAGATTTTGGCTCCCGTGTATTAATCGATGCTTTTGAAGCGCCGGAACGAGAAGGAGACTTTCTCGATGTAGGGTGTGGATACGGTCCGATCGGTCTTTCCATTGCGAAAGCAAATGAAGGAAGAACAGTTCATTTAGTAGATGTTAACACACGTGCAATCCAACTTGCAGAAAAAAATGCTGCTGCGAACGGGATACAAAATGTACGAATCTATGAAAGTGATGGGTTGTCAGCAGTAAACACTGCAAACTTTGCGGCTATAATAACTAATCCACCGATTCGCGCTGGAAAAGAAACTATTTTTCGTTTTTACAATGAATCCTATGAAAAGTTGGTTTCAGGGGGAGAATTGTGGGTTGTGATTCAAAAGAAACAAGGGGCACCATCTACTTTTAGTCATTTGGAAGAGATTTTTGGTCAAGTGAAAGTAGTAGTTAAAGTCAAAGGATATTGGATTTTAAAAGCTACAAAAGATTGACTTGACAAAATCGCTATGATATTATAATAAAATGCAAAAATATTATTTTGAGGTAGTATGCCCTTTTGAATTAAATGGAGTAAATATGGGTATACTGGCCGAGAAAAAGTTTGATTAATAAAAAATGAGCTCTTAATTTAGAACTCGTTTTCTTTTTGTCTTTCGATATCATACACTAATTTGTTCATATCGAAAAGACCCAATTATAGCTTTATTGAGGGGTGAATGAGTTGACAGGTCAACTAGTTCAGTACGGACAACACCGCCACCGCAGAAGTTTTGCGCGTATTAGTGAGGTGCTTGAACTTCCGAATTTAATCGAAATTCAAACAGCATCTTACGAATGGTTCCTTGAAGAAGGTTTACGTGAAATGTTCAGAGACATTTCTCCAATCGAGGACTTTACAGGCAATCTATCACTTGAATTTGTCGACTATAGTTTAAATGATCCAAAATATTCAGTCGACGAATCAAAAGAACGTGACGCAACATACGCTGCTCCATTGCGCGTAAAAGTACGTCTCCACAACAAAGAAACGGACGAAGTGAAAGAACAAGATGTCTTCATGGGTGATTTCCCACTAATGACTGAAACTGGTACTTTCGTAATAAATGGTGCTGAGCGCGTAATCGTATCTCAGTTAGTCCGTTCACCAAGTGTTTACTTCCACGACAAGACAGACAAAAACGGTAAAAAAGGTTTTGGAGCAACAGTTATTCCGAACCGTGGTGCATGGTTAGAATACGAAATCGACGCAAAAGACGTTGTATATGTTCGTATCGACCGCACAAGAAAATTGCCGGTTACTGTTTTACTTCGCGCATTAGGCTTTGGATCAGATCAAGAAATCATCGATTTAATTGGTGATAATGAATATTTACGTAACACGCTTGAAAAAGACAACACGGAAACGACTGAAAAAGCGTTACTTGAAATCTATGAGCGTCTACGTCCTGGTGAGCCACCAACTGTTGAAAGTGCAAAGAGCTTGTTATATTCACGCTTCTTTGACCCAAAACGCTATGATCTAGCAAACGTTGGTCGTTACAAAATGAACAAAAAATTGCATATTAAAAATCGTTTGTTTAACCAAACAATAGCGGAAACGCTAGTGGATCCAGAAACAGGAGAAATTTTAGTAGAAGCTGGTACTCTTATTGATCGAAGAGTATTAGATCGACTAATTCCTCATTTGGAAAATGGAATCGGATTTAGAACATTATCTCAAGTAGGTGGTGTTTTAGAAGATGATATTACAATTCAATCGATTAAAATATATGCGCCAAATGATGAAGAACAAAAAGAAATTAATGTAATTAGCAATGCGTATGTGGAAAATGAAGTTAAAAACATTACGCCTGCTGATATCGTTTCTTCTATTGGTTATTTCTTTAACCTATTATTTAATGTTGGAAACACAGATGATATTGATCATCTTGGTAACCGTCGTTTACGTTCAGTTGGAGAATTACTACAAAACCAATTCCGTATTGGTCTTTCTCGTATGGAACGTGTAGTACGTGAGCGTATGTCTATCAACGATACACAATCAATTGTTCCACAACAGTTGATCAATATTCGTCCAGTTATTGCATCTATTAAAGAATTCTTTGGTAGCTCGCAATTATCTCAGTTCATGGACCAAACAAATCCACTTGCTGAACTTACGCACAAACGTCGTCTATCAGCTCTTGGGCCTGGTGGTTTAACACGTGAGCGTGCTGGCTTTGAAGTACGTGACGTTCATTATTCTCACTATGGTCGTATGTGTCCGATTGAAACACCTGAGGGTCCAAACATTGGTCTTATTAACTCACTTTCTAGCTTTGCAAAAGTGAATAAATTTGGTTTTATTGAAACTCCATACCGTCGTGTTGACCCTGAAACAGGTCTAGTAACTTCTCGTATTGATTATCTAACTGCTGATGAAGAAGATAACTATGTAGTAGCGCAAGCAAATTCTCTATTAACAGATGAAGGTGCATTTGCGAAAGAAGAAGTAGTAGGACGTTTCCGTGGCGATAACACAGTATTTAGAAGAGAACAAATCGATTACATGGACGTTTCGCCGAAACAAGTAGTTTCTGCTGCAACTGCATGTATTCCTTTCTTAGAAAATGATGACTCGAACCGTGCCCTAATGGGAGCGAACATGCAACGTCAAGCTGTTCCATTGTTAAATCCTGAAGCTCCATTTGTTGGAACAGGAATGGAACATGTGAATGCGCGTGATTCTGGTGCTGCTGTAATTGCAAAGTATCATGGAATTGTTGAGCATGTTGAAGCTAAAGAAATTAGAGTTCGTCGCATCGAAGAAGTGGATGGAAAAGAAGTAAAAGGTGACTTAACTTCTTACAAAGTGCACAAATTTGAACGTTCGAATCATGGTACATCGATTAACCAGCGTCCAATTGTGAAAGTTGGAGATCGTGTTAAACCACTTGATATTCTTGCAGATGGTCCATCTATGGAAAAAGGAGAATTAGCATTAGGTCGTAACGTGCTAGTTGCCTTTATGACATGGGATGGTTACAACTATGAGGATGCTGTTATTATGAGTGAACGTCTCGTGAAAGACGACGTATATACTTCAGTGCATATTGAAGAATATGAATCAGAATCACGTGATACGAAGCTTGGGCCAGAAGAAATTACGAGAGACATTCCAAACGTCGGAGAAGATGCATTACGCAATTTAGATGACCGTGGAATTATCCGTATCGGTGCTGAAGTTCGTGATGGTGACATCTTAGTTGGTAAAGTAACACCAAAAGGGGTTACAGAACTTACTGCAGAAGAACGTTTACTACATGCTATCTTTGGTGAAAAAGCTCGAGAAGTTCGCGATACATCTCTACGTGTACCACATGGTGCTGGTGGGATTATCCTAGATGTAAAAGTATTTAATCGTGAAGATGGTGATGAGCTATCTCCAGGAGTTAACCAATTAGTTCGCGCTTATATTGTTCAAAAACGTAAAATTTCCGTTGGGGATAAAATGGCTGGACGTCATGGTAACAAAGGTGTTATCTCGCGTATCCTTCCAGAAGAAGATATGCCATTCCTTCCAGATGGAACACCAGTTGATATCATGTTAAATCCTCTTGGTGTACCTTCACGTATGAACATTGGTCAAGTATTAGAGCTTCACTTAGGTATGGCTTCTAGACTTTTAGGTGTTCATATGGCTTCACCAGTATTTGACGGTGCCAACGAAGAAGACGTTTGGAACACGATGGAAGAAGCAGGACTTAACCGTGATGGTAAAACAATTTTATACGATGGTCGTTCAGGCGAACCATTTGATAACCGCGTTTCTGTAGGGGTTATGTATATGATCAAACTTGCCCACATGGTTGATGATAAACTTCATGCTCGTTCAACTGGACCTTACTCACTAGTTACGCAACAACCTCTTGGAGGGAAAGCGCAATTTGGTGGTCAGCGTTTCGGAGAGATGGAAGTATGGGCACTTGAAGCTTATGGTGCTGCTTATACATTGCAAGAAATTTTAACTGTTAAATCCGATGACGTTGTTGGGCGTGTAAAAACGTATGAAGCAATTGTTAAAGGTGAAAGTGTACCAGAACCTGGAGTTCCAGAATCATTCAAAGTATTGATTAAAGAATTACAAAGTTTAGGTATGGACGTTAAAATGTTAACGATTGACGAAGAAGAAATTGAACTTCGTGATTTAGATGAAGATGACGATATTCCTGCTGCTGATGCGCTTGGAATTTTGCCACATGCGAATGAAGAGGAACCAGTCGGTACAGCGGAATAAGAAATAAAATAGAAATCGGACAGGTGATGCCTGTCCGTATTTCCGTATAAAATTGCATAATGCAGAGCTACTTGGAATGTCTTTCAAAGACACAAGACTAAAGGGAGGTAGGCTCCTTGATAGATGTTAATAATTTTGAGTATATGAAAATTGGTTTAGCTTCACCTGATAAAATTCGTTCATGGTCTTACGGGGAAGTAAAAAAACCAGAAACAATCAACTATCGAACACTAAAGCCGGAAAAAGACGGGCTATTTTGTGAACGTATTTTTGGTCCTACAAAAGACTGGGAATGTCACTGTGGTAAATACAAACGAGTTCGTTACAAAGGTGTAGTATGTGATCGATGTGGAGTGGAAGTAACACGTGCAAAAGTACGTCGTGAACGCATGGGACATATCGAATTAGCTGCACCAGTTTCACATATTTGGTATTTCAAAGGTATTCCGAGCCGTATGGGTCTAATTTTGGATATGTCTCCAAGATCACTTGAAGAGGTAATTTATTTTGCTTCTTATGTAGTAATCGAACCTGCGGATACACCACTTGAAAAGAAACAATTACTTTCTGAAAAAGAATATCGTGCATACCGTGATAAGTTTGGGACGAAATTCCAAGCTGCAATGGGTGCAGAAGCGATTAAACGTCTACTTCAAGAGATTGATTTAGAAAGTGAAACAGAAAACTTAAAAGAAGAGTTGAAAACTGCTCAAGGTCAACGTCGTACTCGTGCAATTAAACGTTTAGAAGTAGTGGAATCTTTCCGTAATTCTGGCAACAAACCAGATTGGATGATTCTAGATGTACTTCCGGTAATTCCACCAGAATTACGTCCAATGGTTCAATTAGATGGTGGACGTTTTGCTACATCTGACTTAAACGATTTGTACCGTCGAGTAATCAACCGTAATAACCGTTTAAAACGTTTGTTGGATCTTGGTGCTCCAAGCATCATCGTGCAGAACGAAAAACGTATGTTACAAGAAGCTGTAGATGCATTGATTGATAATGGTCGTCGTGGCCGTCCTGTTACAGGTCCTGGTAACCGTCCATTGAAATCACTTTCTCATATGCTAAAAGGGAAACAAGGTCGTTTCCGTCAAAACTTACTTGGTAAACGTGTAGACTATTCTGGTCGTTCGGTTATCGTAGTAGGTCCAAACTTAAAAATGTATCAATGTGGTCTTCCAAAAGAAATGGCTATCGAACTATTCAAACCATTTGTTATGAAAGAATTAGTTGAACGTGGGTTAGCTCACAACATTAAGAGTGCAAAGCGTAAAATTGAAAGAATGCACACAGAAGTTTGGGATGTACTAGAAGATGTAATTAAGGAGCATCCGGTTTTATTAAACCGCGCACCTACTCTTCACCGTCTAGGTATTCAAGCATTTGAACCAACATTAGTAGAAGGCCGTGCTATTCGTCTTCACCCTCTAGTATGTACAGCATATAATGCTGACTTCGATGGTGACCAAATGGCTGTTCACGTTCCTTTATCAGCAGAAGCTCAAGCGGAAGCTCGTTTACTAATGCTTGCAGCACAAAACATTTTGAACCCGAAAGATGGAAAACCTGTTGTTACACCATCTCAAGATATGGTATTAGGAAACTATTACTTAACACTTGAGCGTAAAGGTGCTACTGGAGAAGGTTCAACTTTCTATGGTCCACAAGAAGTTCTAATTGCATACAATACTGGTCATGTGCATTTGCATACACGTATTGCAATCGCTGCATCATCACTAAATAACCAAACGTTTACGGAAGAACAAAACAAAATGTTATTATTAACGACTGTTGGTAAAGTAATTTTTAATGAAATACTACCAGAAACGTTCCCGTATATTAACGAACCTACGGATTTCAATTTACAAATTGAAACTCCTGAAAAATACTTTGTTTCTACAACTACTGATGTGAAGAAACATATTGAATCTATGGAACTTGTTCAACCATTTAAGAAAAAAATCCTTGGAAATATCATTGCTGAAGTATTTAAACGTTTCCATATCACGGAAACTTCTAAAATGCTTGACCGTATGAAGGCGCTAGGATTTAAATATTCTACTAAAGCTGGAATTACAATTGGTATTTCTGATATTGTCGTACTTCCAGACAAAGGTGAAATTCTTGAAGAAGCACAAGGTAAAGTGGATAAAGTAATGAAACAATTCCGCCGTGGTCTTATCACGGAAGAAGAACGCTATGCTAGCGTTATCGGACATTGGAGTAAAGCAAAAGAAGTTATTCAAGATAAACTGATGAAATCACTTGATAATATGAACCCTATCTTCATGATGAGTGACTCAGGTGCCCGTGGTAACGCATCTAACTTCACCCAACTTGCGGGTATGCGTGGACTGATGGCCAACCCGGCTGGACGTATTATCGAACTTCCGATTAAATCATCTTTCCGTGAAGGATTAACGGTACTTGAATACTTCATCTCAACACACGGTGCTCGTAAAGGTCTTGCCGATACAGCGCTTAAAACTGCCGATTCTGGTTACCTGACTCGTCGTCTAGTAGACGTTGCACAAGATGTAATTGTTCGAGAAGATGACTGTGGAACAGATCGTGGTTTACTAATAGGTTCATTGATGGAAGGTACAGAAGTTATTGAGGAGTTTGGCGAACGTATTGTTGGTCGTCATACGAAGAAAACTATTTACCATCCAACTACAAATGAAGTTATTTTAGCAAGAGACGGACTTATTACTCAAGATATCGCTCGTCTAATTGAAGAAGCAGGTATCGAAGAGTTAACAATCCGTTCAGCATTTACATGTAATACAAAACATGGTGTATGTAAAAAATGTTACGGCTTAAACTTAGCAACTGGAGATACGGTAGAAGTTGGGGAAGCGGTAGGTATTATTGCAGCTCAATCAATCGGAGAACCAGGTACTCAGTTAACGATGCGTACATTCCATACAGGTGGGGTTGCTGGAGACGATATTACACAAGGTCTTCCACGTATCCAAGAGATTTTTGAAGCTCGTAATCCTAAAGGTCAAGCTGTTATTTCTGAAATTACAGGTATTGTTACTGAAATTGATGAAATTAGAGAAGGTCAAAAAGAAATTACAATTCAAGGTAATGTAGAAACTCGTAAATATTTAGCTCCGTACAATGCTCGTTTGAAAGTTCAAGTAAACGATGCAATTCAACGCGGACAGGTATTAACAGAAGGTTCTGTAGATCCAAAAGAATTGTTGAAAGTAAAAGATGTTTCTACTGTTCAAGAGTACTTACTAAAAGAAGTACAAAAAGTTTACCGTATGCAAGGGGTAGAAATCGGAGACAAACACATCGAAGTAATGGTTCGCCAAATGCTTCGTAAAGTTCGCGTAATCGAGGCTGGAGAGACAGATCTATTACCAGGTTCATTACTCGATATCCATCAATTTGCAGATGCAAATAAAGAAGCAGTGTTGAACGGGAAAATTCCTGCAACTTGCCGCCCAGTTATTCTTGGTATTACTAAAGCTTCTCTTGAAACAGAATCATTCTTATCTGCAGCGTCATTCCAAGAAACGACTCGTGTCTTAACAGATGCAGCAATCAAAGGAAAACGTGATGAGTTATTAGGATTAAAAGAAAACGTAATTATCGGGAAACTAGTTCCAGCTGGTACAGGTATGCAACGTTATCGCCAAATCGAAATCACTACTAATCAAGCAGACAAAGGTAAAGAAGCAGTAAGCGCTGAATAAAAAATAAATATTAGGGAGAGAGTTCTCCCTAATATTTTAATGTTTATTGTTGACACCTTATTATATGAATGATAATATATTTAAGGTTGATAGTTATCTGACTTGTAGCTTTGGAGGATATGAAAATGTCTTATGAAAAAGTGAAACAAGCAAAAAAAACAATCATAGGTACAAAGCAAACAGTAAAAGCAATGAAACAAGGGCTTGTCAAAGAAGTTTATATTGCACTAGATGTAGAGGAAAGAATCATTGAACTTGCAGTAGCGATCGCACAAGAAACCAATGTTCCTATCTACTACGTCGAGTCTAAAGTAGATCTTGGCAAAGCATGTGGATTGCGCATAGGCGCATCCGTAGTAGCTATTGCTGTGTAACAGTTTTTGTGTAAAACACAAAGACTTTGTTTTTACCCAAAAAATGAACCACCTGGATGTGTGGTATTAACAAGAACAAATGAAGGGAGGAACAATCGATGCCTACAATTAACCAATTGGTACGTAAGCCTCGTAAATCCAATATCACGAAATCAAAGTCTCCAGCATTAGGAAAAGGCTATAACAGCTTTAAAAAATCAGCTACAAATCTTAACTCGCCACAAAAGCGTGGGGTTTGTACTCGTGTTGGTACTATGACGCCGAAGAAACCAAACTCAGCACTTCGTAAATATGCGCGTGTACGTTTAACAAATACGTTAGAGGTTACTGCTTATATTCCAGGAGAAGGACACAACCTACAAGAACATAGTGTTGTACTTATCCGTGGAGGACGTGTAAAAGACTTACCAGGGGTACGTTATCATATCGTACGTGGTGCTCTTGATACAGCTGGAGTTAATGGTCGTATGCAAAGCCGTTCTTTATACGGTGCAAAACGCCCGAAAGAAAAGAAAAACTAATTTAAAATAATTAATATAGACATTCGTCGAAAGGAGGAAAACACATGCCTCGTAAAGGTCCTGTTTCCAAACGTGACGTGTTACCAGATCCAATTTATAACTCAAAACTAGTAACTCGTTTAATCAACAAAATGATGATTGATGGTAAAAGAGGTACTTCTCAAAAAATTCTATACGGAGCGTTTGATCTTGTAAAAGAACGTTCTGGTAAAGACGCTTTAGAAGTATTTGAAGCTGCACTAAACAATGTTATGCCAGTTCTTGAAGTACGTGCTCGTCGTGTTGGTGGTGCAAACTACCAAGTACCGGTTGAAGTACGTCCTGACCGTCGTTCAACACTAGGTCTTCGCTACTTAGTAAACTATTCACGTCTTCGTGGAGAAAAAACGATGGAAGAACGTTTAGCTAACGAAATTCTTGATGCATCTAACAACACTGGTGCTTCTGTTAAGAAACGTGAAGATATGCACAAAATGGCTGAAGCTAACAAAGCATTTGCACACTATCGTTGGTAAGATTTATTTAAAAATCATACTCTAATCCGAAATTGGAAGGAGAAATACAATATGGCTAGAGAGTTCTCCTTAGAAAAAACACGTAATATCGGTATCATGGCTCACATCGATGCTGGTAAAACGACTACTACGGAGCGTATTCTTTATTACACTGGTAAAATCCACAAAATTGGTGAAACGCATGAAGGTGCATCACAAATGGACTGGATGGAGCAAGAACAAGAACGTGGTATTACAATCACTTCTGCTGCAACGACAGCTGCTTGGGACAACCACCGTGTAAACATTATCGATACACCAGGACACGTAGACTTCACTGTTGAAGTTGAACGTTCTCTTCGAGTACTTGATGGTGCGGTAACAGTACTAGATGCTCAATCTGGTGTTGAACCACAAACTGAAACAGTATGGCGCCAAGCTACAACTTACGGCGTACCACGTATTGTATTTGTTAACAAAATGGATAAAACGGGAGCAGATTTCCTATATTCTGTAGGAACTCTTCGTGACCGTTTACAAGCTAACGCTCATCCAATCCAATTACCAATTGGTTCAGAGGACCAATTCAGTGGAATTATCGATTTAGTAACGATGAAAGCTACTGTGTATGGTAATGACTTAGGAACTGATATCCAAGAAGTAGAGATTCCAGAAGAATATAGAGCTCAAGCTGAAGAGTACCGTGAAAAATTAGTTGAAGCGGTTGCTGAACTTGATGAAGATCTAATGGAAAAATATCTTGGTGGAGAAGAAGTTACGAACGAAGAATTAGTTAACGGTATCCGTAAAGGTACTCTTAACGTAGAATTCTATCCAGTAGTATGTGGTACTGCATTTAAAAACAAAGGTGTTCAAAAAGTTCTTGACGCTGTTGTTGCATACCTTCCATCACCACTAGATATCCCTGCTATGAAAGGTATTGATCCTGATTCTGAAGAGGAAGTAGAACGTCATTCAGATGATTCAGAGCCATTCTCTGCATTAGCATTTAAAGTAATGACTGACCCTTATGTTGGTAAACTAACATTCTTCCGTGTATATTCTGGTACACTTCAATCAGGTTCTTATGTGCAAAACTCTACTAAAGGTAAGCGTGAGCGTGTAGGACGTATTCTACAAATGCATGCTAACTCTCGTGAAGAGATTTCACAAGTATATGCTGGAGATATCGCGGCTGCTGTAGGATTAAAAGATACAACTACTGGTGATACACTGTGTGATGAAAAGGCTCTAGTTATTCTAGAATCTATGGAATTCCCAGAACCAGTTATTTCTTTATCAGTTGAACCTAAAACAAAAGCTGACCAAGATAAAATGGGTCAAGCATTACAAAAACTTGCTGAAGAAGATCCAACATTCCGCGTGCACACTGACCAAGAAACTGGTCAGGTTATCATCGCAGGTATGGGTGAACTTCACCTTGATATCTTAGTTGACCGTATGCGTCGTGAATTTAAAGTTGAAGCTAACGTAGGTGCTCCTCAAGTATCTTATCGTGAGACTTTCCGTAATTCTGCACAAGTTGAAGGTAAATTTGTACGTCAATCTGGTGGTCGCGGACAATTCGGACACGTTTGGATTGAGTTCTCTCCAAACGAAGAAGGAAAAGGCTTTGAATTTGAAAACGCAATCGTTGGTGGGGTAGTACCACGTGAATATATTCCAGCTGTTGAAGCAGGTCTTCGTGACTCGCTTGACAATGGGGTTCTTGCAGGCTTCCCATTAATCGATATTAAAGCTAAATTATTCGACGGATCATATCATGATGTTGACTCGAATGAGATGGCATTTAAAATTGCGGCATCTATGGCATTGAAAAATGCTGTATCTAAGGTAAACCCAGTTCTACTTGAGCCAATCATGAAAGTAGAAGTTGTTATTCCTGAAGAATATTTAGGAGACATTATGGGTGATATCACGTCTCGTCGTGGTCGTGTTGAAGGTATGGATGCTCGTGGTAATGCACAAGTAGTTCGTGCAATGGTTCCACTTGCTGAAATGTTCGGATATGCAACGTCTTTACGTTCTAATACGCAAGGACGCGGAGTATTCTCAATGGTGTTCGATCACTATGAAGATGTTCCAAAATCAATTTCGGAAGAAATTATTAAAAAACATAAAGGTGAATAATTGAATTTTCACCAATATTCAAGTATAACTAAATTATAGTGTATAAAAGATAGGGGGACGTACGCCCTCTACCTTTTATCATAAAAAATCAAACAATCACTGAGGAGGCACTCTCTAATGGCTAAAGAAAAATTTGACCGTTCCAAAACGCATGCTAACATCGGTACAATCGGACACGTTGACCATGGTAAAACAACTCTAACTGCTGCTATCGCAACAGTTCTTTCTAAAAAAATGGGTGGAGTAGCGAAATCATATGCTGATATCGATAACGCACCTGAAGAAAAAGAACGCGGTATCACAATCAATACATCTCACGTTGAATATGAAACTGAAACTCGTCACTACGCTCACGTAGACTGCCCAGGACATGCTGACTATGTTAAAAACATGATCACAGGTGCAGCTCAAATGGACGGCGGTATCTTAGTAGTATCTGCTGCTGATGGCCCAATGCCACAAACTCGTGAACATATCCTTCTTTCTCGTCAAGTAGGTGTTCCATACCTAGTTGTATTCATGAACAAATGTGATATGGTTGACGATGAAGAACTTCTTGAATTAGTTGAAATGGAAATTCGTGACCTTCTATCTGAATACGATTTCCCAGGCGACGATCTTCCAGTAATTAAAGGTTCTGCTCTTAAAGCTCTTGAAGGTGAGCCTGAGTGGGAAGAAAAAATTATTGAATTAATGGACGCTGTAGATAGCTATATCCCAACTCCAGAACGTCAAACTGACAAACCATTCATGATGCCAGTTGAGGATGTATTCTCAATCACTGGTCGTGGTACAGTTGCAACTGGACGTGTTGAACGTGGCCAAGTTAAAGTTGGAGACGTTGTAGACATCATCGGTATCGTTGAAGATCCAAAATCAACTACTGTAACAGGTGTTGAAATGTTCCGTAAACTTCTTGACTATGCAGAAGCTGGTGACAACATCGGTGCACTTCTTCGTGGGGTTGCTCGTGAAGAAATCCAACGTGGTCAAGTATTAGCTAAACCAGGCTCAATTACACCACACACAGACTTCAAAGCTGAAGTTTATGTTCTTTCAAAAGAAGAGGGTGGACGTCATACTCCATTCTTCTCAAACTACCGCCCACAGTTCTACTTCCGTACAACTGACGTAACAGGCGTTTGTAACTTACCAGAAGGCGTAGAAATGGTTATGCCTGGAGACAACATCGAAATGACAGTTTCTTTGATCTCTCCAATCGCTCTTGAAGAAGGTACTAAATTCTCTATCCGTGAGGGTGGACGTACTGTAGGCGCTGGCGTAGTTGCTACTATTACTAAATAATTTATAAATTGATAAAATCCATCTCGTGACGACGAGATGGATTTTTTTTGTACAAAATAGTGTAAACTATTTATAGGAGGTGCTTCCAATTAGTACAAAAATATTGTTAATAGAAGATGATCAGTCCATTTTTGATATGCTAAGAGATCGTTTTATTCAATGGTCTTTTGATGTAATAAGACCTGCCGACTTTCAAAAAGTAATTCATACATTCATTGAAGAAAAACCCCAGTTAGTTATTATAGATATCCAATTGCCTGCATTTGATGGTTTCCATTGGTGTAGAGAAATTCGTCATATTTCGAAAGTACCGATTATATTCTTGTCTTCTCGAGACCATCCGATGGATATCATCATGGCCATGCAAATGGGTGCAGATGACTTCGTACAAAAGCCATTTCATCTAGACGTATTGATAGCTAAGGTCCAAGCCGTATTACGAAGAACATATGATTATCAGGAAGAGAATATGGATACAAATAGCTGGAATGAAGCAGTTATTGACTTTGCTAAAAGTGAGATTACATACAATAACCAAGTAATTGATTTAACAAAAAACGAACTTTTTATTCTTCGTATTCTTATACAATCAGTAAATAAAATAGTGTCAAGAGATGAGTTAATGCGTAAATTATGGGATGACGAGCGCTTTGTAAACGACAACACTTTATCTGTAAATGTTAATAGACTACGCTTAAAACTAGAGGAAATAGGTTTAAAAGATGTTATTGTTACGAAGAAAGGTCTAGGTTATATGGCTATTACAAAGGAGTAGACACATTGTGTTCATTGCGTACATAAAAGAAAGAAAAGCGTGGCTTCTCTTTTTTCTAAGCTTGCAGATTTGGTTAAATATTATATTGACATTAGACGTCGCTTTTTTTAATATATCGTTGCTTTATATTAACGGTATAAATTCATTGGCATTTATACTATTTTTTATTTGGAGATACAGAGTGGAATCCGTTTTTTTGAAATCGTTAGAGGTAAATATAGACAAGGAATTCACACTAGATATGTTACTTGCTGCTCTTCCAGAAGGAAAATCTACTTTTGAGAAAAGGTTATCAACTGCATTAGATGAACTGTTTATAGTGGCTAAGGAAGAATTGAACAATATGCGAGTGGAACATTTAGAAGAGAATGACCGCACGTTAACATGGATTCACGAAGTAAAGACGCCTCTAACAAGTATGAAACTCATGATAGATACTGTAGAAAATTATAAAGTGAAGAAAAAACTGGAGGTTGAGTGGCTAAGAGTCCATTTACTATTAGACCAACAGCTCCATCATACAAGATTACCATCTTTAGAAAAAGATTACTTGATAGAGCCAATTAATTTTGACAAAATTATACCTGCAGAAATAAAAGAACTGCAAGCTTGGTGTATGCAAAAGGGTATAGGCTTTGAAATCGATCTATCGAAAGAGGAAGTATTAACAGATCAAAAGTGGTTATCCTTTATAGTTCGTCAGATACTATCAAACGCAGTGAAATATAGTAAAGAGAATGGAGAAATTCATGTCTTTTCTCAAATGGATAGTTCTAAACATACAATTTTACATATTCAAGACTTCGGTATTGGAATAAGCTCTGCTGACTTACCTCGTATATTTGAGAAGTCTTTTACAGGAACGACTGGAAGAGAAACAATAGCATCTACAGGTATGGGGCTCTATCTAGCAAAGAACGCCGCAGACAAATTGGGTATAGATATAACCGTTGAATCCAGAGTAGATAACGGCTCGATTTTTTCGCTTAAATTCCCATTAAAAAATGAAATGACTAGAATTTATGGTAGGTGACAAAATTGTCATCTACTTTCTTTTTTTGTCATGTAAATCGAACGATTAATAGAAAAGAAAACCGTACAATAAAGTTAGTAAAATGTAGGAGGTAAATACATGACTATTTTAAGCGGTCGTAAAATAAAAAAAGTATATGGTAAAAAGTTATCGGCACAAGAAGTGTTAAAAGGAATCAATATGGACGTACAAGAAGGAGAATTCGTTGGAATAATGGGTCCATCAGGCTCTGGGAAAACAACATTACTTAATGTGCTAGCTTCTATTGATCAAGCGACAGAAGGGGTAATTGAAATTAGTGGACATAATTTACGTACGATGAGGGAACGTGAATTATCCAACTTTCGCAGAGAACAATTAGGGTTTATTTTTCAAGACTATAACTTACTGGACACATTAACAGTAAAAGAAAATATATTATTACCACTTTCCATTAGTAAAATCTCTAAAAAAGAGTCTGAAGAACGATTTAAAGAGCTAACGAAAACATTAGGGATAGAAGAACTGGCAAATAAATATCCAAATGAAATTTCCGGTGGACAAAAACAAAGAACCTCAGCAGCACGTGCATTAATCAGCAATCCATCTATAGTATTTGCAGATGAGCCCACAGGAGCTCTCGATTCTAAAGCTGCTACGGCACTATTAAGTAACTTAGAGAAAATAAATAAAGATAAAAAAGTAACAATTATGATGGTTACCCATGATCCTGTCGCAGCAAGCTTTTGTTCACGCGTTCTGTTTTTGAAAGATGGACAATTGTATACAGAATTATATAAAGGTGAAAAGGATCGTGGACAGTTTTTTCAAGAAATCATGAACATTCAAGGTGTGCTTGGTGGTGATGGCTATGACGCTTAGTCAATTAGTTTTCCGCAGCATGAAGAAAAATATTAAGCATTACTACTTATATTTCTTTGCATTAATATTTAGTGTGATGCTTTATTTTTCTTTTGTAACACTTCAATACAATCCAAGTGTTGTAGAAATTTCACATGGCGTAAAAGCAATAGCTGGCCTAAAAGCTGCATCCTATTTATTGTTATTTATTGTGGTGTTTTTTGTTTTATATGCAAACCGTCTATTTATGAAGAGAAGAAGCAAAGAAATTGGATTGTATCAACTAATTGGAATGTCAAAAGGGCTTGTAACAAGATTGTTGGCGCTAGAAAATACAATTTTATGGATCGGGGCAATTGGAATAGGAGTTTCATTGGGTTTTTTGACTTCTAGAATTTTTGCGATGATACTACTGCGAATTTTAGAAAAAGATGTTCTAGTAGAGTTAATCTTCTCGATCGAAGCATTACAAATGACGATATTAGTATTTCTGGTACTTCTAATTTTAGTTTTAGCTCAAACGATGCTTAGTATCAGACGTGTTTCTTTACTGGCATTATTTACAGCAACGGCAACAGCTGATACAAGAGTTAAAAGATTTAGTGGGTTTCAAATGTTTCTTGGTTTTATCGGACTTGTAATGATTGGGTACGGATATTATTTGTCAACGAATCTATTTGAAATAGAAAGTGATAATGTTAACGAACTACTGTTTAAAATGCTTAGCATTTTAGGGTCAACAATTATCGGGACTTTTTTTGTTTTTCGTTTTTCAGTAGCATTCCTAATGAATTTAATTCGAAAGCAAAAAAGAGGTCATTTGTCTATTGAAGATGTATTATCACTTTCCCCGATTATGCATCGAATGAAATCGAATGCTATGTCTCTCACAACAATTACCGTTTTATCTGCAACTGCTTTGGGAATTCTTTGTCTATCCTATATTTCTTATTATTCCGCTAGTTCTATGGCAAAGCAAAATATTCCGTTCGACTACGTGTTGTTGAACGATCAAGGACAAAGTTTTGTGGATGAATTGGAGAAAAAGAAGATTAGTTACAAAGAAACAACGATAGAGCTCTTGGATGTAGAGATAGATACTTCGAAGTTATATGTGAGTGATATTCCAAATGGCTTAAGTATAATGACAAAGACAGAGATGCCGGTGGCTAAATTGAGTGATGCTCAAAAAGTGATACCTGGACTTACGTTAGAAGAAGGAGAGGGCTTTGTTACAGGCTATAGCAACATGTTGTCAGAAATTGTGAAGATTGAAGGGAATAGGCCTGTACAGCTCACTACTACTAATGGCGACGTGTCTATTACGATAAAAGAAATAAGAGAGGAATCATTACTTGCATACTATCTCACCGGGGGTGGTATGATGATTGTTGTTTCGGACGCTCAATTTGAAAAGTTAACAGAAGATAGCTTAATCCAGCAACAAACAAATTGGACGAAACAAGTAGGTATCGATTTAGTGGATCGTTCGAAAAAAGAAGAAACTCAATCCATATATGAAGAAACAACGAATGATGGTCATTTTGAAGTAACTGCAAATAATGCTGAGAATGAAGTTATAAATATGGATTCGCAGGAAGAATATCGACTTTCCACTTTAGATATGATGGGGCTAGTAATATTTATTACAGGATTTCTAGGCTTAGCATTCTTAATGACGACGGGTAGTATCTTATATTTTAAACAAATGAGCGAAGCGGAAGAAGAAAAGGCATCCTTTACTATATTAAGAAAAATTGGCTTTACAACGAACGAAATAATGAAAGGAATCTATAAAAAGCAATTGTATAACTTCGGGATACCATTAGTTATTGGTCTAGCACATAGTTACTTTGCGGTGAAATCCGGTTGGATGCTTTTTGGTACAGAGCTAGTAGCACCGTTGTTAATCACCATGAGTATATATGTAGTCTTATATTCTGTATTTGCATTTCTTTCCATTGGTTACTATAGAAAAGTAGTAAATGAGTCACTTTAAGGAAAATATAAGAACTTTATATGAACAAAAGCCCCTTTGCGCTTATAGCAAAGGGGTTTTCGTATTGACAATCGGAATAAGAACTATTAAACTTTAGCATATTAGTAATCTAGTGTGCGAAAGTGAGGGTTTTATATGAATGCTGTTTTAGTTGCAGTAGGAGTTATGTTGATATTGAGTTTACTTCGAATCAATGTTGTATTCTCGTTAATTATAGGTGCTCTTATAGGGGGTCTTACAGCCGGCCTATCAGTCACGGAAACAATTGAGGCATTTACGGGTGGATTAGGTGCTGGAGCGACAATAGCGTTAAGCTACGCATTATTAGGGGGCTTTGCTGTTGCGATTTCGAGAACAGGTATACCGGAATTGTTAGTAGGGGTCATATTGAAGCTTGTGAAAAGAGAAGGAGATTCACAGAAAGCAGGATTAGCTAAAGTATTGGTGTTTTTATTGTTACTTATGATGGCGATCTTCTCACAAAACTTAATCCCGATTCATATCGCTTTTATTCCTTTGTTAGTTCCTCCGATTTTGAAAGTCTTAAATATGTTACATGTGGATCGTCGATTAATTGCGTGTATTTTAGCGTTTGGTTTAATAACACCTTATATGTTCCTTCCATACGGATTTGGCGCGATTTATCAACAAATTGTAGCAACACAAATGGGATTGTCTGGTCTAGAGATTGCACTTAGTGATATTCCAAAAGCTATGGCTGTTCCAGCATTAGGGATGGTTTTTGGATTAGTACTAGCGTTTGTATTATATCGTAAACCAAGAGTTTATAAGCAAGAGGATGTTGTCGTAGAAGAACTTGAGGTAAATGTGAAGAAAAGTAGTATAATCTTTACAGTTATCGCATTGATTGCAGCGTTATACGTACAAATAGTAACTGATTCGATGATTGCTGGGGCTCTTGCAGGTATTACTGTTCTGTATGTAAGTGGGGCTCTTAAATGGAAAGAAGCAGATCAATTGTTAACTGAAGGTATGCGTATGATGGCGTTTGTTGGGTTTGTAATGATTACTGCAAATGGTTTTGCGGCAGTAATAAATGCCACTGGTCATGTTGAATCATTAGTGAAGGCGTCTGCAGAGTTATTGGAGGGTAATGTAAGTTTGGCCGTATTAATCATGTTAATAATAGGATTAATAGTGACGATGGGAATTGGTTCTTCATTTGCTACTATTCCAATAATAGCAGCTATCTTTGTACCACTATCAGTGGAGTTAGGATTGAGTCCACTAGCGACCATTGCTTTGATTGGGACAGCAGGAGCATTAGGTGATGCAGGGTCACCAGCTTCTGATTCAACTCTTGGTCCTACTGCTGGGTTAAGTGTAGACGGACAGCATAATCACATTTGGGATACATGTGTACCTACATTTATTTGTTACAACATACCGTTAGTTCTCTTTGGATGGATCGCGGTTATGTATGTTCTATAGTTAGGGAAGAAAAGGACGCTCATTTAATGGAGCGTCCTTTATATATAGAAGAAAGGCATTAACAACTTAATTTATCGTTTCATTTGAAATAATAGCGATAGTTTTGTATACTGATAAACGGCTTAAAGAAGCTAGTTTATTAGTTAAGAGAAATAATATATCAACATTTAAAAAGAATTTCGTAAAAACACTTGCGGAATTATTTTATTTTGTATATAATGTTGAATGTTGGTCTTTGACTGCGATGAAGCGAGAGGTTACCGAC
The DNA here is from genome assembly GCF_001278755.1 of Bacillus sp. FJAT-22090. Classification (GTDB taxonomy): domain Bacteria; phylum Bacillota; class Bacilli; order Bacillales_A; family Planococcaceae; genus Psychrobacillus. The sequence continues at coordinate 3,388,661 of NZ_CP012601.1, forward strand.
ACACCCGGCCGCTTTGCCATGGCGAGTGTACGGAAAATTTTCGTGGAGAATGTCTAGAAAATAGGCGAAAAGGAGGGAAAATAATGGCAAAACAAAAAATTCGTATCCGTTTGAAAGCGTATGATCACAGAATCCTTGATCAATCTGCTGAGAAAATTGTGGAAACTGCTAAACGTTCAGGTGCAAGTGTATCAGGTCCGATTCCACTTCCGACTGAGAAGTCTGTGTACACAATTCTTCGTGCTGTTCACAAGTACAAAGATTCTCGTGAACAATTCGAAATGCGTACGCATAAACGTCTGATCGATATCGTTAACCCAACACCACAAACTGTTGATGCGTTAATGAAGCTTGATTTACCATCTGGCGTTGATATTGAAATCAAACTTTAATGGTAAAAAATAAAAAACAACTAATTATTATAGGAGGTGTGACGGATGACCAAAGGAATCTTAGGTAGAAAAATCGGTATGACGCAAGTATTTGCTGAGAACGGTGACTTAATCCCTGTAACTGTTATTGAAGCTACTCCAAACGTAGTACTTCAAAAGAAAACAGTAGAAACAGACGGTTACGAAGCAATTCAGTTAGGTTTTGAAGATAAGCGAGAAAAGCTTTCTAACAAACCAGCGAAAGGGCACGTAGCTAAAGCGAGCACTGCTCCTAAGCGCTTCATCCGCGAATTCCGCGGCTTGGATACAGCTAATTACGAAGTTGGTCAAGAAGTCAACGTTGAAAGTTTCGCAGAAGGCGATGTAATTGATGTAACAGGTGTTACTAAAGGTAAAGGTTTCCAAGGTGTTATTAAACGTCATGGACAATCACGTGGACCAATGGCCCACGGATCTCGTTACCACCGTCGTCCGGGTTCAATGGGGCCAGTTGCTCCGAACCGCGTATTTAAACAAAAGAAATTACCTGGTCAAATGGGTGGGCATGTAGTTACAATCCAAAACTTACAAATCGTAAGAGTGGATGCTGAACGTAACTTACTACTTGTTAAAGGTAATGTTCCTGGTTCTCGTAAATCATTAGTAGTTGTAAAAGCTGCTATTAAATCGAAATAATCTCTGAAGAAAGGAGGAAACAGGAATGGCAAAAGTATCTTTATTCAATCAAGCAGGATCTTCTGTTGGCGAAATCGAGTTAAACGATAAAGTTTTCGGTATTGAGCCAAACGAATCTGTTTTATTTGAAGCTATCATTGCTCAACGCGCATCACTTCGTCAAGGTAATCACAAAGTGAAAAACCGTTCTGAAGTAGCTGGTGGTGGCCGTAAACCTTGGAAACAAAAAGGAACTGGTCGTGCTCGTCAAGGTTCAATTCGCTCTCCACAATGGCGTGGTGGTGGTATTGTATTTGGTCCAACTCCACGTAGTTACAGCTATAAATTACCTAAGAAAGTACGTCGTCTAGCTCTTCTTTCAGCTCTTTCATCTAAAGTGAACGAAGAAAGCATCGTAGTACTTGAAGGATTAGCGTTTGATGCACCAAAAACAAAAGAATTTGTGAAAGTGTTATCTAACCTTTCCATCGATAAAAAAGCGTTATTCGTAACTGCTGATTTAGATGAAAACGTAGCGTTAGCAGCACGTAACATCCCTGGAATCACAGTTGTGTCTGCTACAGGCATTAACGTTTTAGATTTAGTTGGTCACGAAAAATTAGTGATGACTAAAGCTGCAGTAGAAAAAGTAGAGGAGGTGCTTGGTTAATGGAAGCACGTGATATTATTAAACGTCCGGTCATTACCGAGCGTTCTTCTGAAGTAATGGCAGATAAGAAGTACACTTTTGAAGTGGACACTCGCGCTAACAAAACACAAGTTAAATATGCTGTTGAAGAAATCTTTGGAGTAGATGTTGAAAAAGTTAACATCATGAACTACAAAGGTAAATTCAAACGTGTAGGTAAATTCGGTGGATATACAAACAAACGTCGTAAAGCGATTGTTACATTAACTGCTGATAGCAAAGAAATCGAGTTATTCGAAATCTAATCCTTATATAAGGAATTTAATACTCAAGAAGGAGGGAAAAAAATGGCGATTAAAAAGTATAAACCAACGTCAAACGGACGTCGTAACATGACATCGTTAGATTACGCTGAAATCACAACTGACAAACCTGAGAAATCACTTCTTGCTCCTGTGAAGCGTAAAGGCGGCCGTAACAATCAAGGTAAAATTACTGTTCGTCATCATGGTGGTGGACACAAACGCCAATACCGTGTCATCGATTTCAAACGAAACAAAGATGGCATTCCAGGACGCGTTGCCACTATTGAATATGATCCAAACCGCTCTGCGAATATCGCATTGATCAATTATGCTGATGGGGAAAAACGTTACATCCTAGCTCCTAAAGGCTTAGAAGTTGGCATGACAATCGTGTCAGGTCCAGAAGCTGATATTAAAGTAGGAAACGCTCTTCCATTACAAAACATTCCAATGGGTACTACTATCCATAACATTGAAATGAAACCTGGTAAAGGTGGTCAGTTAGTTCGTTCTGCTGGTACATCTGCTCAATTACTTGGTAAAGAAGGTAAATACGTAATCGTACGTTTACAATCTGGTGAGGTTCGTTTAATCCTAGGTGTTTGCCGCGCAACTGTTGGTGAAGTAGGAAACGAACAACATGAACTTGTGAACATTGGTAAAGCTGGTCGTAATCGTTGGTTAGGTAACCGCCCAACTGTACGTGGATCTGTAATGAACCCTAACGATCACCCACACGGTGGTGGTGAAGGACGTACGCCAATCGGTCGTAAGTCACCTATGTCTCCATGGGGTAAACCAACTCTTGGATACAAAACTCGTAGCAAGAAAAACAAATCCGACAAACTTATCATTCGTCGTCGTAAAAAATAAAGTGGTTTTACTACGGTTCAAAGAAAGAACCGTGGTGCAATCACGGAGGGAGGTTCCAGCATGGGTCGTAGCTTGAAAAAAGGACCTTTTGCAGATGATCATTTATTAAAAAAGGTCGATGCACAAAAGGACTCTGAGAAAAAACAAGTGATTAAGACTTGGTCTCGCCGTTCTACTATTTTCCCTACTTTCATCGGTTTAACGATCGCAGTATATGACGGACGTAAACATGTTCCTGTATACATTACTGAAGATATGGTAGGTCATAAACTAGGCGAGTTTGCACCAACACGCGCTTATAAAAGTCATGGTGCAGATGATAAGAAAACAAGACGCTAATTTGAGAGGAGGTCATTCAAATGTCACAAGCAAAAGCTATTGCTAAAACAGTGCGCATTGCTCCTCGTAAAGTAAGATTAGTCGTAGATTTAATCAGAGGTAAGCAAGTCGGTGAAGCAGTTGCAATTTTACAACTTACTCCTAAAGCAGCATCACCTGTTGTTGAGAAAGTATTAAAATCTGCTATCGCTAACGCTGAGCACAATTATGATTTAGATGTTAACAACTTAGTTGTTTCTGAAGTCTTCGTTGACGAAGGTCCAACACTAAAACGTTTCCGTCCACGTGCTATGGGTCGTGCAAGTGCTATTAACAAACGTACAAGCCACATCACAGTAGTGGTATCTGAGAAGAAGGAGGGATAATTCGTGGGTCAAAAAGTACATCCAATAGGATTACGAGTAGGTATTATTCGTGACTGGGAGTCAAAATGGTACGCTGGTAAAGACTATGCAACTCTACTACACGAAGATTTAAAAATTCGTAAGTACATTGAAACTCGTTTGAAAGATGCATCAGTTTCTACAGTAGAAATTGAACGTGCTGCAAAACGTGTAAACATTACAATTCACACTGCGAAACCAGGAATGGTAATCGGTAAAGGTGGTACTGAAGTTGAAGCACTTCGTAAACACTTAAACGATACTACTGGCAAGCGTGTACACATCAACATCGTAGAAATTAAAAGAGCAGACTTAGATGCTAAATTAGTAGCAGAAAGTATCGCACGTCAATTAGAAAGCCGCGTATCTTTCCGTCGCGCTCAAAAACAAGCAATTCAACGCACAATGCGTGCAGGCGCTAAAGGTATTAAAACTCAAGTATCTGGACGTCTTGGCGGCGCTGATATCGCGCGTGCTGAACACTATAGTGAAGGTACTGTACCACTTCATACATTACGTGCTGACATTGATTATGCACATGCTGAAGCTGACACAACTTATGGTAAGCTAGGCGTTAAAGTATGGATCTATCGTGGTGAAGTCCTTCCAGTGAAGAAGAACTCTGAGGAAGGAGGCAAATAATATGTTAATGCCTAAACGCGTTAAATACCGTCGTGAACACCGTGGAAAAATGCGTGGTGAAGCAAAAGGCGGTAAAGAAGTTTCATTCGGTGAATTCGGTCTACAAGCTACAGAAGCTAGCTGGATCACAAGTCGTCAAATTGAATCAGCTCGTATTGCAATGACACGTTACATGAAACGTGGCGGTAAAGTATGGATTAAAATTTTCCCACATAAACCTTACACTAAAAAGCCTCTAGAGGTTCGTATGGGTTCCGGTAAAGGGGCTCCTGAAGGTTGGGTAGCAGTAGTAAAACCAGGAAAAGTTATGTTTGAAATTGCTGGTGTATCTGAAGAGATCGCTCGTGAAGCGCTTCGCTTAGCATCACATAAGCTTCCTGTTAAATGTAAAGTAGTTAAACGTCAAGAAATTGGTGGTGAATCTAATGAAAGCTAATGACATCCGTGAACTTACCACTGCAGAAATCGAACAAAAAGTGAAATCACTGAAAGAAGAGCTTTTCAACCTTCGCTTCCAATTGGCGACTGGTCAATTAGAAAACACAGCTCGCATTCGTGAAGTACGTAAAGCGATTGCGCGTATGAAAACTGTGATTCGCGAAAGAGAAATCAGTGCAAACAACTGATAAAGGAGGTTTTCAGGCATGACTGAGCGTAATCAACGCAAAGTATACACTGGCCGTGTAGTTTCTGATAAAATGGATAAAACAATCACTGTTTTAGTTGAAACTCATAAAAAACATAAATTATACGGTAAACGTGTTAAGTATTCTAAGAAATTTAAGGCTCATGATGAGCAAAACGTAGCCCAAATCGGCGATATCGTTCGCATCATGGAAACTCGTCCGCTATCTGCTACAAAACGTTTCCGTCTAGTAGAAGTTGTAGAAAAAGCGGTTATTATCTAATAATGAATTTCGGAACTAATTAATTCCGAAGGGAGGTTACCTAAGTGATCCAACAAGAAACTCGTATGAAAGTTGCTGACAACTCAGGTGCACGTGAAGTTTTAACTATTAAAGTACTTGGTGGTACTGGACGTAAAACTGCTAATATCGGCGATATCGTCGTATGTACAGTTAAGAAAGCAACACCAGGTGGCGTTGTCAAGAAAGGTGACGTCGTTAAAGCTGTTATCGTTCGCACAAAAAGCGGCGTACGCCGCAAAGATGGTACTTATATCAAATTTGATGAAAATGCTTGCGTTATCATTAAAGATGATAAAGGACCACGTGGAACTCGTATTTTTGGACCTGTTGCTCGTGAACTACGCGATAGCAACTTCATGAAGATCGTATCTTTAGCTCCAGAAGTTCTTTAATTTACATGAAAGTGCCAATCAAGGAGGTGCGACAGAATGCATGTTAAAAAAGGCGACAAAGTAAAGGTAATCTCAGGTAAAGACAAAGGGAAAACAGGTGTTATCCTAACTGCTTATCCTAAGAAAGACCGTGTGTTAGTTGAAGGTGTAAACATCGTCAAAAAACATATGAAGCCAAACCAAGCTAATCCGCAAGGCGGAATTGTTAGTCAAGAGGCTGCAATTCACGTATCGAATGTTATGTTAATCGACCCTAAAACTGGCGAGCCGACTCGCGTAGGTTATAAAGTAGAAGATGGCAAAAAAGTTCGTGTTGCGAAAAAATCTGGTGAAATTATTAAATAAGTAAAAAGAAGGGAGGTACACACATGAACCGCCTAAAAGAAAAATATCTTAAGGAAGTTTCTCCTGCTCTAATGAGCAAGTTTGAATATAACTCAGTAATGCAAGTACCTAAAGTTGATAAAATTGTTATCAATATGGGTGTGGGCGATGCTGTTTCTAACACAAAAGCACTTGATGCTGCTGTAGAAGAATTACAAATCATCGCAGGTCAAAAACCTGTAATTACGAAAGCTAAAAAATCGATCGCTGGTTTCCGTCTTCGTGAAGGAATGCCAATCGGTGCAAAAGTTACTCTACGTGGTGAACGTATGTATGACTTTTTGGATAAATTAATCGCTATCTCTCTTCCACGTGTACGTGACTTCCGTGGTGTTTCTAAAAAAGCATTTGACGGTCGCGGTAACTACACTCTTGGAGTTAAAGAGCAATTAATCTTCCCTGAAATCGATTATGATAAAGTTTCGAAAGTACGCGGTATGGACATCGTAATTGTAACAACTGCGAACTCTGACGAAGAAGCTCGTGAGTTATTAACACAATTCGGCATGCCATTCCAAAAGTAAAATAAGGGAGGCGAAAACGTGGCTAAAAAATCAATGATCGTTAAACAACAACGTACGCCAAAGTTCAAAGTGCAAGAATACACACGCTGTGAGCGTTGTGGACGTCCGCACTCTGTATATCGTAAATTTAAGCTTTGCCGTATTTGTTTCCGTGAACTTGCATACAAGGGACAAATTCCTGGCGTTAAAAAAGCAAGCTGGTAAACCCCTATACTGGGAAGGAGGTAAATGTAATGACAATGTCAGATCCAATTGCAGATATGCTTACACGCATTCGTAATGCTAACATGGTTCGTCACGAGAAATTAGAAGTTCCTGCTTCAAACATGAAAAAGGAAATCGCTGAAATTTTAAAACGCGAAGGTTTCGTTCGTGATGTTGAATATGTAGAAGATAGCAAACAAGGAATTATCCGCATCTTCTTAAAATATGGTCAAAACGACGAACGCGTTATTACTGGTTTGAAACGTATTTCAAAACCTGGTCTACGTGTTTATGCTAAAACAAACGAAGTGCCTAAAGTTCTTAACGGTTTAGGAATCGCTTTAGTTTCTACTTCAAATGGTTTATTAACAGATAAAGAAGCTCGCGCTAAACAAGTTGGCGGAGAAATCGTAGCTTACGTTTGGTAATAATCAACAAACGAATGGAGGTGCAACAAAATGTCTCGAGTAGGTAAAAAACCAATAGAGGTACCTGCAGGTGTTACTGTAACTATCAACGAAGATAATACAGTAGTAGTAAAAGGACCTAAAGGTGAATTAACAACATCTTTTAACCAAGATATTAAAATTGAGCAAGAAGGTACTGTAATTACTTTAGTACGTCCTTCAGAATCTAAAGAACACCGTACAATTCATGGAACAACTCGTGCTTTATTAGCAAACATGATCACTGGTGTTTCTGCAGGATTTGAACGTGGACTTGAATTAGTTGGGGTAGGTTACCGTGCACAACTACAAGGTAAGAAACTTGTACTTAATGTAGGGTACTCACATCCAGTTGAGTTCACTCCTGAAGATGGACTTGAAGTTGAAGTTCCTTCAAATACAAAAGTTATCGTTCGCGGTATTAACAAAGAACGCGTTGGTGCATTAGCATCTAACATTCGTGCTGTTCGTCCACCAGAGCCTTACAAAGGTAAAGGTATTCGTTACGAAGGCGAAGTTGTACGCCGCAAAGAAGGTAAAACAGGTAAATAATGCATCGCGCATTAGAAAGGAGTGACCACTGTGATTACGAAACAAGACAAAAATCAAGTTCGTAAAAAACGTCATGCACGTGTTCGTACAAAAATCACGGGTACTACTGAACGTCCGCGTTTAAATGTATTCCGTTCTAACAAACATATTTACGCGCAACTGATCGATGATTCAAAAGGTTTGACAATTGTGAGTGCGTCTACTATGGATAAAGACTTTGATGGAACAGCTGGAAATGTTGAAGCTGCTAAATCAATCGGTGAAATCATTGCAAAACGCGCTGTTGAAAAAAACATCAAATCTGTTGTATTCGACCGTGGCGGTTACTTATATCATGGACGTGTTAAAGCGTTAGCTGAAGCTGCACGTGAAAACGGCTTAGAATTTTAAGAAGAAGGAGGGACATATTTCATGCGTGGTATTGACCCAAACAAACTTGAACTTGAAGAACGCGTAGTTACGATTAACCGTGTTGCTAAAGTTGTAAAAGGTGGACGTCGTTTCCGTTTTACTGCATTAGTAGTTGTCGGTGACAAGAATGGACATGTAGGATTTGGTACTGGTAAAGCTCAAGAGGTTCCAGATGCAATCCGTAAAGCTGTTGAAGATGCGAAGAAAAATTTAGTGGAAGTGCCAAGAGTTGGCGGAACAACTCCTCACCAAGTAATTGGACGCTTTGGAGCTGGTTCTATTCTAGTTAAACCTGCTGCACCTGGTACAGGAGTTATCGCTGGTGGACCGGTTCGTGCGGTACTAGAATTAGCTGGTATCACTGATATTCTATCTAAATCACTTGGATCTAACACACCAATCAACATGGTTCGTGCTACATTAGAAGGATTGACTCAACTAAAACGCGCTGAGGACGTTGCTAAATTGCGTGGTAAATCAGTAGAAGAACTGTTAGGATAAGGGGGGGAAATTACAATGGCAACTAAATTAGAAATTACCCTTACTAAAAGCCTGATTGGTACTAAACCAAATCAACGCAAAGTAGCTGAAGCTCTTGGACTACGTAAAATGCATCAAACAGTTGAGCATCAAGACAACGCCGCTATCCGCGGAATGGTTGACAAAGTAGCTCACTTAGTAACTTTGAAAGAAATTTAAGGTTTAATTTAAGAATAAGGAGGTGCCACCATATGAAACTACATGAGTTAAAACCTTCAGAAGGATCTCGTTCTACACGTAATCGTGTAGGCCGTGGTATCGGTTCTGGTAATGGTAAAACTGCAGGTAAAGGTCATAAAGGTCAAAACGCTCGTTCAGGCGGTGGGGTTCGTCCAGGATTTGAGGGCGGTCAAAACCCATTATTCCGTCGTTTACCAAAACGTGGATTTACGAACATTAATCGTAAAGAGTTTGCAATTGTGAACCTTGACACATTAAATCGTTTCGAAGAAGGCACAGAAGTAACACCTGCTCTATTAATCGAAACAGGTGTTGTGAGCAGTGAGAAGTCTGGTATTAAGATTCTTGGTAATGGATCACTTGACAAAAAGTTAACTGTAAAAGCTCACAAATTCTCTGCGTCAGCTAAAGAAGCAATTGAGAACGCTGGCGGACAAACTGAGGTGGTTTAATGTTTCAGACAATCTCCAACTTTATGCGTGTGAGAGATATTCGAAATAAAATCATTTTTACTTTATTGATGTTAATCGTCTTCCGTCTTGGTACATTTGTTCCAGTGCCGAATGTCGATGCAAATGTATTAAAACAAACAGATCAATTAGGTTTGATCGGATTTTTAAATACATTTGGTGGTGGAGCCCTTGCTAACTTCTCTATTTTAGCAATGGGAATCATGCCATACATCACAGCTTCCATCATTGTTCAATTGTTACAAATGGATGTTGTACCGAAGTTCACAGAGTGGTCGAAACAAGGGGAAGTCGGAAGACGGAAACTTGCTCAGTTCACTCGTTACTTCACAATTATCTTAGCTTTTATTCAAGCAATCGCGATGTCTTACGGATTCAACCGTATGTATAGTGGTTCTTTAATAAAAGACGAAGGCATCATGACATACCTTGTTATTGCTGTTGTGTTAACTGCAGGAACTGCATTCTTAATGTGGTTAGGTGAGCAGATTACAGCAAAAGGTGTTGGTAATGGTATTTCTATCATTATCTTCGCTGGTATCGCTGCTGCAATTCCGAATGCAGTAAACCAACTATATGCACAACAAATTGTAGATGCTGGTGATGCACTATTTATTAATATAATCGTAATGGTTTTACTTCTATTGGCAGTCATCGCAGTTACAGTTGGGGTAATTTATGTAACACAAGCGTTACGTAAAATTCCAATTCAATATGCGAAACGTGTTGCTGGTACTGCTCAAACAGGCGGCCAACAAACACACTTACCTTTAAAAGTAAATGCTGCGGGAGTTATTCCAGTAATCTTTGCATCAGCTTTCCTTATGGCACCACAATCTATTGTTTTATTTTTTGGTCAGAATAAGGTAACTGATTTTATATCAAATGCATTAGATTACACGCAACCAGTTGGAATGATAATTTACATTGCTTTAATCATTGCGTTCTCTTACTTCTATGCATTCATTCAAGTGAATCCAGAGAATGTAGCGGACAATTTGAAAAAGCAAGGTGCGTATATTCCAGGTATTCGTCCAGGAATTAACACACAAAATTATTTGACTAGCGTATTATATCGATTAACTTTTGTTGGTTCTATTTTCCTTGCGGTGATCGCCGTTATGCCTTTATTGTTTGTTAAGTTTGCGGGACTACCGCAATCTGCACAAATTGGCGGAACAAGCTTACTAATCGTTGTAGGTGTTGCACTTGAAACGATGAAACAGCTAGAATCACAATTAGTTAAGCGTCATTATAAAGGCTTTATGAAATAATGTTGGTTTTTAGGAACGACATAGTTCCTAAAAATCTACAAAATAGTCCTGAGGGGGGCATTTCCGTATGAATATCGTTTTAATGGGTCTGCCGGGTGCTGGTAAAGGTACTCAAGCAGATAAAATTGTTGAGAAGTACGCAATCCCTCATATTTCTACAGGCGATATGTTTCGAGCAGCAATTAAAGATGGCACGGAACTTGGCTTAAAAGCAAAATCGTTTATGGATCAAGGTGCACTAGTACCCGATGAAGTAACGATTGGTATTGTCCGTGAAAGATTGAGTAAACCAGATTGTGAAAAAGGATTCTTACTTGATGGTTTCCCAAGAACAGTACCTCAAGCGGAAGCACTTGATGCTTTACTTGCGGATCTTGGAAAATCACTTGAGCATGTGCTTAACATTCAAGTTGAAAAAGAAGAATTGATTAAACGTCTAACTGGCCGTCGCATTTGTAAAGAGTGTGGCACTGCTTACCATTTAATCTTTAACCCTCCTGCTAAAGAAGGTGTTTGTGATAAAGATGGTGGAGAGCTTTATCAAAGAGCGGATGACAATCCCGAAACGGTTACTAACCGTCTGGAAGTAAATATGAAGCAAACTCAACCTTTGCTTGATTTTTATGACAACAAAGGTGTTTTAACAAATATAGATGGACAGCAAGAAATTTCAAAAGTTTTTGCTGATCTTGATGCTCTGTTACAGGGCAACCGCATTTAATAGCCCGGTGCCTGTCTCAGATTGACTGAATAACCGGGCATTATGCAAAGAACGAAATGTTTTTTTCGAGAGCTGCAAAAGCATATTGCGCCCGGTATACGAACTTAGGGAAAGAAATGTATCAAAAAACGAGGGCCCCCTAGTCCACGTGCATTTCCACTACTTAAGGGGTATAATGGGTTTCGTGGAAGCATCTATGTAACGAACGGGTACTATGGAACTCATCCAACACTTTCGTACGAATATGTTGACATGAGGGAGACAGGTTTCTACCAGTCAGTCTACGCCGTGGATTGCTACAAGCGAAACCTTACGAGTGTCTTTCGAACATCTCTCATGATTTCCAAACATATGCTTAAAACGAATAGTTTCGTTCCATTAGAGGCTATACTAACAGCAAATTACGTTTGAATTTTGATGAGAACCTGATTTGTATATAGAAGGGAGACAGGGTTGATGGCGAAAGATGATGTAATTGAAGTCGAAGGAACAGTTGTTGAGACTTTGCCAAACGCGATGTTTAAGGTAGAATTAGAAAACGGTCATACAATACTTGCGCATGTATCTGGTAAAATTCGTATGCACTTTATCCGCATTTTACCTGGAGATAAAGTCACAATTGAACTATCTCCTTACGATTTAACTCGCGGTCGTATTACGTACCGTTTTAAATAATCTTTTGCACTCCGGACTACTAAGGAGGTTAGGTTAGATGAAAGTGAGACCATCTGTAAAACCGATCTGCGAAAAATGTAAGGTAATTCGCCGACGCGGTAAAGTAATGGTAATCTGTGAAAATCCTAAACACAAACAAAGACAAGGCTAATAAGAAGGAGGTGCACGACACATATGGCACGTATTGCTGGTGTTGACATTCCACGCGACAAACGCGTTGTTATTTCATTAACATACATTTACGGTATTGGTAAAACAACTTCACAAAAAGTATTAGCTGAAGCTGGTATTTCTGAAGAAACTCGCGTACGCGATTTAACAGAAGATGAGTTAAACAAAATCCGTGAACAAATCGGTGTATACAAAGTAGAAGGTGACCTTCGTCGTGAAGTATCACTAAACATTAAACGTTTGATGGAAATCGGATCTTTCCGTGGTATCCGTCACCGTCGCGGCTTACCTGTACGCGGACAAAATACGAAGAACAATGCTCGTACTCGTAAAGGTCCACGTAAAACAGTTGCGAACAAGAAAAAATAATCGGTAAAGGAGGTTTCTTCCTAACATGGCACGTAAACAACAAACACGTAAGCGTCGTGTGAAAAAGAATATCGAATCCGGTATTGCTCACATCCGCTCTACATTTAATAATACAATTGTGACTATCACAGACATGCAAGGTAATGCACTTTCTTGGTCAAGTGCTGGAGCTCTTGGATTCAGAGGTTCTCGTAAATCTACTCCATTCGCTGCACAAATGGCTGCTGAAACTGCTGCAAAAACATCCATGGAACATGGTTTAAAAACTTTAGAAGTAACTGTTAAAGGCCCAGGTGCTGGTCGTGAAGCGGCTATCCGTGCACTTCAAGCTGCAGGTCTAGAAGTTACAGCTATTAAAGACGTAACACCAGTACCACATAACGGTTGCCGTCCACCAAAACGTCGTCGCGTGTAATAATAGGTGAAACTCATTGTTTGAGAACATCATTTATTGTACAGACTGAAGTTGTGCAAACAGCAATCAGTTAAACGATCGAATTCATATGATGGAAAGAACCTATACATTCGATGTTTTGAGGGAGGGTAAATTGGAATGATCGAAATTGAAAAACCAAAGATTGAAAGTGTAGAAATCAGCGAAAATGCCAAGTTTGGTAAATTTGTTGTAGAACCGCTAGAACGTGGCTATGGAAATACTTTGGGAAATTCTTTACGTCGTATCCTTCTGTCTTCTTTACCAGGAGCTGCAGTTACTTCTATTCAAATTGATGGCGTTTTACATGAGTTTTCAACTATTGAAGGCGTAGTGGAAGATGTTGCATCTATTATTATGAATGTTAAGAAACTAGCTTTGAAAATCTACTCTGACGAGGAAAAAGTCATTGAGATTGATGTAAAAGGAGAAGGAACGGTTACAGCTGCTGACATTACACATGACAGTGATGTTGAGATATTAAACCCGGATCTCTATATTGCAACTATCGGCAAAAATGGTCATTTCCGCATGCGTATGTATGCAGGTCGAGGCCGTGGCTACACTCCTGCTGATCAAAACAAACGTGAGGATCTTCCTATCGGCGTAATCCCGATCGACTCTATTTATACTCCAGTTTCACGCGTTAATTTTCAAGTGGAAAATACTCGTGTTGGTCAATTGGCAAACTACGATAAATTAACTCTTGATGTGTGGACAGATGGCAGCACCGGTCCAAAAGAGGCGATTTCGCTTGGAGCAAAAATCTTAACAGAGCACTTAAATATTTTTGTAGGGATGACCGACGAGGCACAAACTGCTGAAATCATGGTTGAAAAAGAAGAAGATCAAAAAGAAAAAGTATTAGAGATGACTATCGAAGAACTTGATCTTTCTGTTCGTTCTTATAACTGCTTAAAACGAGCTGGTATTAACACAGTACTTGAGCTTGCGAACAAGTCAGAAGACGATATGATGAAAGTAAGAAACCTTGGCCGTAAATCTTTAGAAGAAGTAAGAGCGAAGTTAGATGAGCTTGGCTTAGGATTACGTAAAGAAGACTAAGCGAATTTTGATATAGCTAGATATGAACTATTCACCAAAGGAGGGAAACATCCATGGGTTACAGAAAACTTGGACGTACAAGTTCTCAACGTAAAGCGATGTTACGTGACTTAACAACTGACCTAATTATTCATGAGCGTCTTCAAACTACTGAAGCACGTGCAAAAGAATTACGTTCTGTTGTTGAAAAAATGATCACTTTAGGTAAACGCGGAGATTTACACGCACGTCGTCAAGCAGCTGCTTACATTCGTCGTGAAGTAGTAACTTCTACTGATGAAGAAGGTAATGAATCAACAATTTTTGCATTACAAAAATTGTTTGATGATGTAGCACCACGCTATGCAGACCGTCAAGGCGGTTATACTCGTATTATGAAAGCTGGACCTCGTCGCGGAGACGGAGCACCTGTTGTAGTAATTGAGTTAGTTTAATTTAAAGTGTATACACGCACTGCATAATTAAATGAAAGCCCCAAGGCGAATTTGATTAAGATAAAGTTGAAGAGGGTAATTGGTGTTCCTACCACCCTCTTCTTTTTTCAAACATATTTATTAGATTTATACGACAATATAAAAGCTGAGTGTTATGATGAGCGGACTTTTTACGTGATTTATCTGAATCGTGTTTAAGAAGTAGCGTCTTGTCTAGCTCTACGCACCTCATTTTTCTAATTGGTCTTGAGCAGCCAATTATGAAACCGTTATAGAAGAGCGCATTTCTCAAAATGAGGTGCGCGCTTTTTTATTTTATCGTAGAATGGTTACATGAACTTAGACAGCAGAGTGGAGCTAGAGGAGGTAAAGGATGAAAAGCGAAATTATTTCTTTACAAGAAGTAACTTTTACATATACAGAAGAAGAGAATATTCGTCCAGCAGTAAATAACGTTTCTTACACAATCCGAGCAGGTGAGTGGGTTGCAGTAGTAGGTCATAATGGTTCCGGCAAATCGACGCTTGCACGATTAATGAATGGTCTTCTATTTCCTCAGTCGGGAAAAGTACGTATTTTTGGGGAAGAGTTGAATGAACACAATCTATGGGAAGCTCGTTCGCAAATGGGAATGGTGTTCCAAAATCCAGACAATCAATTCGTAGGAGCCACAGTTCAGGATGACGTAGCATTTGCATTAGAAAATAACGGTATCCCGTTTGAGGAAATGGTAGAACGAGTAGAAGAGTCATTAGTTAAAGTAAAAATGAAAGATTTTATGAACAGCGAGCCTCATCATTTATCGGGAGGACAAAAACAACGTGTCGCAATAGCTGGAGCAATCGCATTAAAGCCAAAGATTTTATTGCTAGATGAAGCAACTTCTATGCTTGATCCTCAAGGTAGAGAAGAGGTTCTTTCAACCGTACGTCAGTTAAAAGATGAAACCGATTTAACAGTTATATCTATTACACATGATCTAGAAGAAGCATTACACGCGGATAGAGTCATTATGATGAATAACGGTAAAAAATACGCAGAAGGAACGCCTGAAGAGATATTCCAAAAAGGACAGGAACTAGTAGATCTAGGACTTGATTTGCCTTTTGCGATGAATATATCTCGGTTATTACGTTCCAAAGGAATTACACTAATGGCAGACCATATGACAGAAGAAGAGTTGGTGAATGATTTATGGACATCATACTTCAACAAGTAAGCTATGCTTATGCAAAAAATACACCTTTTGAAAAACGAGCGTTGTTTAATGTAGATCTACATATACCTTCAGGCAGCTATCAAGCAATCATTGGGCACACGGGTTCCGGTAAATCAACTATTTTGCAACATTTAAATGCATTACTAACACCTACGGAAGGCTCTATTAAAATTGGAGATGTCGAAGTAAAACCTGAAAAGAAAAACAAACAACTAAGACAAGTTAGACAAAAAGTAGGTATTGTCTTTCA
The DNA here is from genome assembly GCF_001278755.1 of Bacillus sp. FJAT-22090. GTDB lineage: Bacteria > Bacillota > Bacilli > Bacillales_A > Planococcaceae > Psychrobacillus. Next base: position 3,404,541 of record NZ_CP012601.1, read on the forward strand.
ATTTCCAGAGCATCAATTATTTGATGAAACGGTGTTAAAAGATATTATGTTTGGTCCCATGAACTTTGGTGTATCAGAAGAGGAAGCAAAAAGACGTGCAATAGAATTAGTAAAGCTGCTAGGACTCCCTGATGAGGTATTAGAGAAATCACCTTTTGATCTATCAGGAGGACAAATGCGCAGGGTGGCAATCGCTGGGGTACTTGCGATGAATCCAGAAGTATTAGTACTAGATGAGCCAACAGCTGGATTGGACCCAAGAGGACGAAAAGAAATAATGGAATTATTTTATAAGCTTCATAAAGAAAAAGGTTTGACGACTGTTTTGGTAACACATAGCATGGAGGATGCAGCGAGATATGCTGATCGTATTGCTATTATGCATAATGGTAAGTGTGTATTAGAAGGTTTACCAAATGAAATTTTTGATAACGAAGAGCGCTTAACAGATTATCGCTTGGAATTACCTCAAAGTGTTAAATTTCAAAAAAAGATAGAGAAGATGACAGGAAAAAAACTGCCTTCAATATGCTTAACTGAAGAATCCTTGGCAGAAGAGCTTGCGCAAATGATTAAAAAGGAGCGTGAGGTTTAATGCTAGAGAAAATGATATTCGGTCGCTATATACCGGGAGATTCTTTTATACACCGGTTAGATGCTCGGGCTAAATTGATCTTTGTCTTTTTATTTATTGCTATCGTTTTTATTGCGAATAACTGGATTACTTATGGTATTTTGCTTGTGTTTACATTTTTAATTATCCGTATGTCCAAGATTCGCCTATACTTTTTAATAAATGGATTGAAGCCAGTTGTTATACTAATCATTTTCACGTTTTTATTACATTTAATATTTACACGTGAAGGTGACATCATTTTTCACTGGAAGTTTATATCTATTTATGAGGAAGGTTTACGACAAGGGATATTTATTTCTATACGTTTTTTCGTATTAGTAATATTAACATCGATTCTAACGCTCACTACTACCCCTATATCGATTACAGATGCATTAGAGACATTATTGAACCCTTTAAAGAAATGGAAGCTCCCAGTGCATGAATTAGCGCTAATGATGTCAATCTCGCTAAGATTCATCCCAACATTAATGGATGAAACAGATAAAATCATGAAAGCACAAATGGCGAGAGGATCTGATATGACGACTGGAAGTATGAAGGAAAGAATGAATGCCGTTGTTCCACTTCTCATTCCGTTATTTGTGAGTGCCTTTAAACGTGCAGAGGATTTAGCTACAGCAATGGAAGTACGAGGATACAAAGGTGGAGAGGGTAGGACAAGATATCGCAAGTTAGAATGGGAAACGCGAGATACGATTAGTATACTGTCACTTGTTCTCTTAGCTGGAATTCTTGTTTATTTTAGAAGTTAGACGAGGTGTAGGTGTGAGGTTAAAAGCAATTGTCAGTTATGATGGAAGTGGATTTTCCGGGTATCAGGTTCAACCGGGAAAGCGCACAGTACAACTGGAGCTAGAACGTGTTCTTGGAATCATGCATAAGGGAGAATCCGTAAAAGTAGTTGCAAGTGGGCGTACAGATGCTGGAGTTCATGCTACTGGACAAGTTATTCATTTCGATAGTTCGCTAACGTTACCAATGGAAAGATGGCGAACAGCATTGAATGTACAACTTCCAGGAGATATTCGCATTTTATCGGTAGAACAAGTTCAAGATGATTTCCACGCAAGATATAATGCTACAGGGAAAACCTATCGCTATATTTGGTCATTAAATGATGTGCAAAGCCCCTTTGAACGCAATTATTCAGTCCATGTTGAGCGATATAAACCTAATGTGGAGCTAATGAAAGAGGCTGCAGTTTATTTGTTGGGAACGCACGATTTTTCAAGTTTTTGCGCTTCTAATACTAGTGTAAAAGATTTTGTAAGAACTATTCATTTCATCCATTTAGAAGTAGAAAAAGAGTCTAATCAATTGCATATGGTGATTAACGGAAATGGATTTTTATATAATATGGTTCGCATTATTGCAGGAACTTTATGGGAAATTGCAATCGGTAAAAAAAGTGTGGAGGAGATGCGGGACATAGTTAATTCTTGTGATCGAAAGAGAGCAGGAAAAACCGCGCCAGCACACGGTTTATACCTAGAAAATGTGGAGTATTTCTCATGAAACAACTTTTCCAGGTGTTTTTCGAAAAACGCTTGACTTAATCGAGTTTTCGTTATATGATGATGTATGGTATTTTCATTAACCCCACAATATAAGCCCCGAAACTTATTGGTATGAGGATATAGAAAATTATAGATCGATTATGATTGAATTAGGAGGACAAAATACATGCGTACAACATTCATGGCTAAAGGTCACGAAGTAGAACGTAAATGGTTAGTAGTTGACGCTGAAGGCCAAACTCTTGGTCGTTTAGCTTCAGAAGTAGCTGCTATTTTACGTGGAAAACACAAACCAACATTCACACCAAACGTTGACACAGGTGATCATGTGATCATTATCAACGCGGACAAAATTCATTTAACTGGGAACAAGTTAAATGACAAAATTTACTACCGTCACACTCAATTTGCAGGTGGACTTAAACAACGTACTGCATTAGAAATGCGTACTAAGTACCCAACTAAAATGATCGAATTAGCAATTAAAGGGATGCTTCCTAAAAACACAATAGGACGTCAAATGTTCTCAAAACTTAACGTTTACGCTGGAGCAGAACACCCACATGCAGCACAAAAACCAGAAGCATATGAGCTTCGCGGATAATTAATAAGAGGAGGACATACACTTGGCACAAGTTCAATATATCGGCACTGGTCGCCGTAAAAGTTCAGTAGCACGCGTACGTTTAGTACCAGGCGAAGGAAAAATTATTATTAACAAACGTGACGTTGAAGATTACGTACCATTCGAAACTTTACGTGAAATCATTAAACAACCATTAGTAACTACTCAAACTCTTGGTAGCTATGATATTCATGTAAACGTTAATGGTGGTGGATTCACAGGTCAAGCAGGAGCAATCCGTCACGGTATTGCACGTGCTCTACTTACAGTAGATCCTGATTTCCGTCCAGCATTGAAATCTGCAGGATTCTTAACACGTGACCCACGTATGAAAGAACGTAAAAAATACGGTCTTAAAGGCGCACGTCGTGCACCTCAGTTCTCAAAACGTTAATATTGCGTTTTCAAAGACTCTCAACCATTTTGGTTGGGGGTCTTTTTTATTAATATGAGAAAGACTTAAAACTATATACACCGATAGAAAAAACATCTGTAACGAAAGAAGTTACAGATGTTTTATATTATTGATTTCTTCCATATTGATAAAAGGCATATTTGAATCGAGTACGCCTTTTATTCGTTTCGCCTTCATTTTTTCTCCTTGCATCCACTCGTTGAAATCAAAGATAAGTGGTAATCGATCACCACCAAGTGTAAATCCAATCCTCATTTCTTGTGGAAAATAGAAGGAGGTATGCAAAGTACCTGCCCATGCTCCATATTTTTTTGAAAAAATGCCTTTATCCGTGTCATTCATCATTCGGTATGCTGTGTAAGGATCTGTTACATTTTTTTGTTGTTGGAGAATGGCTTGTTGTCTTCGGAAGGAGTCATCCATACGATATCTATTTTCTTCTGTTAATTCTTCAAAATGATTCGTACATACATTTGATTGACGAACTTCTACCGCTCTTGGTGAAGCTTCTACCACAAATGTCTCTCCTTTAGTATCCAATAAAACATAGCTAAATGAATGACGATGCGGAATTTCCTTCAAGAGATCAATTGCTTCATCTACGTTTGCACATGTTTCTAAAATAATGCGGCCGATCATATTACAGACAAAGCCATCCTCTGAATTCTTTCTATTAATGAAGTTATAGCCCATTGCAAGCCCTTTTTCATTCATCCCATCTGTACGACCTGTAATTTGCATGGAAGGCCCAATTACGGCATAACCTCCATCGGTCGGCCGATATATAGTAAAGCGCCCTTCATATGAAAATGGATGATTGTCATAGTTGCGAACCATATATTCATTTCCTGTAAAAATGGAACAACCGCTTCTCCCATATTCAAGATAATAACCACCAAATTCTCGAATCGCATCTTCCATCTTCCATTTTAAAGAATCAGCAAGTCCCTGAATCTCATCCCAAATTTGAGGGGCAAATGTTAAAATTACATTTTTGAATTCTATTTCATTAATAAGGAAGTGGCGACTTTTTGAAGCCCACTGTTTCTTTCTATTTATTATTATTGGTGATTCTTTTAAAAGGTTCCCTTGCATATAACCGAAATTATAATGATCTCCTTGAAATTGAACAATCTCACTGTAAACATTCCCCATACCAAAAATCCTCTCGGTTTTACTTAATATTTCTATTTTAAGTAATAATGAAGTACTTTAAAAAAGAAACGACTTATAAAAGGGAGCTAGACAAATTTCAGGATACTAAAAACGCATCGTATGTTTAACTGGTCATTTAATAATACCTGCTGGAGAGTGCTAAGGTTCGAAGAAGTTAATATACACTAAAAAAGGCTGTAGATCACTCGTTTTATTCGAGTTTTTCTACAGCCTGGGGACAACATGATACATGTTGTCCGTGGAAAGATTATTTATTTAATTTTTTATCATAATCAAATTCAAATTCTACGTCCTCAGGTTTAACGAATTTCGTTTTATTTTTTAATTTATAGACAATCCATAAGCAAAGGAAGAGAGGTATGCCTAAGTAAGCAGCAACAACGCTACCCCAATCTACTTTATCTGCAAGGAAAGCTTGGAAGTTTTGAGCTAAAATAACGATTAATCCGCATGCAATCGCAAAAATTGTACCGATCGGAAACCATTTTGCTTTATAAGGTAATAGGTCCAGTGAATGACCTTGAGCAACAAAGGCTTTACGGAAACGATAGTGACTGATCGAAATACCGAGCCAAAAGATAAACCCAGTAATACCGATAGCATTCATCAACCAAATATAAACGACACCATCACCAAAGAAAGAAGCCAAAAAGGCAAGCGTGCCGATAGCACACGTTAAAATCATACCAGCCACTGGAACACCACGTTTATTAAGCTTGCCAAAAATCTTAGGAGCTTGTCCCTCTTTAGCCATGGAATATAACATACGAGTGGATGCATATAGACTAGAGTTACCTGCTGATAAAACAGCTGTTAAAATAACTGCGTTCATAAGTGAGGCTGCAAATGCAATTCCGGCTTTTTCAAAAATTAGTGTAAAAGGACTAACCATGACATTTTCACTTTGTAAACTTGGATGTGTGTAAGGAATGATCAAAGCAATTACGAGAATCGCTAAAATATAAAATAAAAGAATTCTCCAGAAAACACTTTTTATAGCGATAGGTACATTTTTCGCTGGATTTTCACTTTCACCAGCAGCCACCCCAACAATCTCGGTTCCTTGAAAAGAGAACCCTGCTGCAATAAAAACAATAAATACACCAATGAGACCTCCTGAAAAAGGAGCATCGCCAACGGTAAAGTTTTTAAATCCTACTACTTCTCCACCCATGATTCCGAAAATCATCAGTACACCTACTACGATAAAGATAACAATCGCACTTACTTTAATTAAGGAAAGCCAATATTCACCTTCCCCGTACCCTTTAACAGATAAATAGTTCAAAAGAAAAATAAGCGTTAAAAATGATGCACTCCATACCCATGATGGACTATCTGGAAACCAGAACTTCATAATCATCGTGGAGGCAGATAACTCTGCCGCTATGGTCATTGCCCAGTTAAACCAATATGTCCAACCGATTGCGAATCCAAATGCAGGATCTACGAACTTTGTACCATACGTACTAAAGGAACCACTAGTTGGCATAAAAGCTGCCATTTCTCCAAGGCTTGTCATAACAAAATAGACCATTGCACCAACTAAAGCATATGCAAGTAAAGCACCACCTGGGCCAGCTGTATTGATCGCTGCGCCACTACTTAGAAATAGTCCTGTACCAATAGAACCTCCAATTGAAATCATCGTTAAATGACGAGCTTTCAATCCCCGTTTTAATTTTTGCTCTTCTGGTTGAATGGCGGACTGTAAAAGGTTTTTTTCATCTTTTGGCACCACTATCTATCCCTTCTGTTTGAAAAATAAAGCGCTTTCTTTTTTTAGAATAATATTTATTCTTAGATATTTACTATATTTTTATTTGAACATGGCTCCACATCCAGTGCTATTGTGATAAAAAAACGTAATAGATATGACTATTAAGGCAAAATAGGATGATAAAAAAATGTCGTAATGTAAATTTTAGTGATTTGAATGAAAAAGTCAATTGTTTTTTTAGAATAATAATTGGAAAAGAAAAAATATTTTGCGTTTTGTATCCTATTGTGTTTAATAATGGAAAGGATTTTTTGCACCTATTACTTATAACTTTCTTTAACGTGTTTTTATATTGTGTTACAGGAGTGTTACTGGTGCCAGGCACCAGTAACACTCCTGTAGTATTCTTGAGAGATTTTATGAAAATATATTGTTTCGTTGAATTGGGAGGGGTATATTAAAAAGGCAATTATTACATATGAAGAGGTAAATTATGAGAAGTAAATTTAATGTTGTTACGTCTACTATTCTGCTTAGTATTTTCATTGCGAGGTTTGGCACTTTTTTAGTGTTACCGTATCTTACACTATTTTTATTAGATGAATTTCATTATTCAAGCTTTCAGATTGGAGCCATTATTTCAACCTTAGCGTTATCTAATTTGTTTATGAGTTTCTTTATTGGGCCATATATTGATAAGTTTCGAAAAGATAAAGTCATCATTACGGGGCTGATCGGATATTTAGGGTGTTATTTCTATTTCCCGTTTATTGATCATTACGCTGGGTTCATTTTGTTTGCTGCGGTATTAGGGATAAGTCAAGCAATTGTAGAGCCTACGTATCGTGTGCTGTTAAGTCTGTACACGGAGCCTGAAAATAGACGGTTGATCTTTAATATTCGGTATTTTTTAATTAATATTTCTGCAGCGATCGCTCCGCTAACGTCTGTCTATTTTCAGCAATTTGGCATGAAGAAGTTGTTTTTCGCTGTTGGTTTTATATTCTTAATTAATATAGTGACATTTTCCGTTATCTTTAAAAAGTATCCGATGAAACAAGTGGCGGCAGATTCTAAGAAAATATCTATATTTCAATCGTTCTATGTGTTTAAAAAGGATCAAGCATTTAGCATATTTATATTAGCTTTAATTTTTATCAGTTTCGGTTATAGCCAATTCGATTCGACCTTTAGTCAGTATTTAGGTATTACGTTTGATTATGAGCTAGCGATTAAGTATTTTTCGTGGCTCATCACAACCAATGCCATTACTGTTATCGTGATTCAATACTTTGTTTATAAGTTAGGGGAAATAATTAGTACAACGACTTCGTTGATGATTGGAAGCTCTTTGTTATCGGTTGGTTTGTTTTTCTTTGGACAGAGTGAGCACATTTTCATGTTAATCATTGCGATGGTCATTTTTACAGCTGGAGAAGTTTTAGTGTTCACAATGGTGGACATTCATATTGATGACATGTGCGAAGACCATGAAAAAGGAACCTATTTTGCATTATCAGGAGTGAAATCGATTGGTAGAATAGCTGGCCCAAGTTTAGGTGGTTTCCTATTAGATAGCTTGAATGGTGGGGGAATGGTATTTACTATCATTGGACTTATTACTGTGCTGGCCGTACCATCCTTTTATTTAAGTAACAAAGTGAGGAGAGATTTAAATGCGCCTATACAACACCATTAAAAACAAAGCATACTGGTTGGTAGATCAAATTAATATAGAGGGCAAGTCAGAAGAAGATTATAAAGTGGAATTTACCAAGTTATTAAAAGAATATGAGGAACAAAAAATTGAATATTTATCATTACTAATGGAAGAACACTTTGAAAACTGGTTACTTTCTAAAGGGTTTAGAAAAATTTCGGTCATCCATGAATATACAAAATCGTTAGAAGAAGAACAGCTAATTGAAAGTGAGTTAAAATTCCACGCTCTATCGGAAGGGTTAATGACAGACAAAGAGTTTGCCGATGCATATGAATTATGTCGTTCAGGTTCAGCAAATAAAAACATCCCACAATTAATTGAGAAAATAATGGCCGCCTTATCTCAAGAACTAGGAGAAAACTGGAGAAGTCATTGCTATTACTTTTTAAAAGACAATGAATTGGTTGGAATTAGTATTCCCCATATGGAGATGGGAACAACAGATGAAGGGAAAATGTTCTACTTCGGCATTGTGCCTAACAAGAGAGGTTTCGGTTTGGGAGCAGAGATTCACAAAATCACGTTATATCTAATGAAACAAATGAACGCCAAAACTTACGTAGGCAGTACAGATGAAAGCAATAAGCATATGATCAATATCTTCAAGAAAAATGGCTGTGTTATTAGAAATAAAAAAGGAATTTATAGAATTGATAAAGATTAGATAACTTGTTCCAAAAAGCAAACATACTCTTTGTCCCTCATACGTATAATGAGTGAAAAAGGAGCGATGGAACTGAAAAAGTGGCTGGTTATTGGAGTATTGTTTTTAATTTCTTTGGTTGCAGTGTTTTATAGTACAAAAGCAAGCGATTTAAGTTTTTTCATGCCGGAACCATTAAGTGGGGTTAAAGTAGTAATAGACCCTGGGCATGGAGGTTTGGACGGAGGCGCCAGTCATGGTGAAACAGTAGAGAGAGATATTACGCTTGCTATGTCTCTAAAACTGGAAAAGACTTTAAAGGAAAATGGTGCTACCGTTGTTTTGACACGTCGTAAAGAAGGGGATGCAATTGCCGAGCATGCTCCCGATGAAGATTTCCCGACAATCCGTTCAAGAAAGCGTGCAGATTTACTTCTGCGAGAAGAGATTATTAATAATGCGGAAGCGGATATAGTGATCAGCTTACATGTAAATGCGGTCCCAGAGGAAAGATGGAGAGGGGCGCAAGTATTCTATCATGCGGAGGGACATGAAGGTGGAGAGTTACTAGCGAAATCCATTCAAGGGGCAATCCGTGAAGATATTGGAAATACAGAAAGAGAAGCACTTGCCATCAAACAAGTTTATATTTTGAAGAAATCAAAAGCACCTACGGTATTACTAGAAACTGGATTTTTGAGCAATAATGAAGAAAGAGAATTGCTAAAATCCGATAAGTATCAAAACCAAATGGTAGACGCGATTACAAAGGGTGTACGTCGTTTCGTAGAAGATAATATTTACTGAGTCAATGTGAGGGATTGTAGACACTCGTATATGGTATACTATATTGCGAATAGTTAACTTAAAGGGGAGTGTCTACAAATGATTAATGAGCAACAAGTAAGAGCATTATTAGGAGAATTAAATGATCCATTTTTACATAGAACATTAGAAGAAACAAACGGAATTACAGAGGTATCTATAAAAGAAGAAAAAAATCATGTCAGTGTAAAGTTAGCAATTGCAAAAATTAATTCTGCAGAGCAAATGCAATTGCAAGGAAAAGTAGTGGAAGTATTAAAGGACGCAGGAGCAGCAACTGTTGGTATTCGTTTTGAAGAACTTCCAAAAGAAGTATTAGAGCAATTTCGCGGTCAAGCAAAAGAAAGCGATAATGAAAGCATCCTTTCCCCTGGCAGCAAAGTGAAAATTATTTCAATTGCTTCTGGTAAAGGTGGAGTTGGTAAATCAACTGTATCCGTAAACTTAGCAGTTGCACTTGCACGTCTAGGGAAAAAAGTCGGCTTAGTAGACGCAGATATATACGGGTTTAGTGTTCCAGATATGATGGGTGTCAAAGATATGCCACAAATTAAAGAAGACCGTATTATCCCTGTAGATCGTAAAGGTGTAAAAGTAATTTCGATGGGATTCTTCGTAGAAGACAATACTCCTGTAGTTTGGCGTGGGCCAATGCTTGGAAAAGTGTTAGATCAATTCTTTAAAGATGTGGAGTGGGGCGAGTTAGATTATTTATTATTAGACTTACCTCCAGGTACAGGTGACGTTGCCTTAGACATTCACCAAATGTTACCTACCTCTAAAGAAATAGTAGTAACAACACCGCATCCTACTGCAGCATTCGTAGCAGCACGTGCTGGGGCAATGGCTCTTCAAACAGATCATGAAATATTAGGCGTAATTGAAAACATGTCTTGGTTTGAATCTAAATCTACTGGAGAGCGTGAATTTGTATTCGGTAAAGGTGGGGGACCAAAACTTGCGGATGAACTTCGTACAGAATTACTTGGTCAAATACCACTAGGACAACCAGATTGGAACGATATTGATTTTGCTCCCTCTGTATATGGAGAAACACATGATACAGGTAAAATATATTTAGATATTGCTCGAAAAGTTATTGAAAAAGCATAAGAAAAAGGCCGTTTCCTTAAGAGGAGCGGCCTTATTTTTCTGCTTCTTTTCCTTGTTCTGATCCCTTCTCTTCGGAGCCACCGCCACCACCTTCGCTTTTTTGTCCTCCTCCTCCAGCCTCTTCTACAAGTTTTTGCCACTTAGTTTGCAATAAAGGACTTTGGATTGTTTCTTCCACGACTTTTTGCATTTCTTTACGCATCTCAGGAGATTGTAATACTTTTCCTAGCTCCTTATTCATTTCAGCAGAACCAAAAAAGCTTTCGAGGCTTTTCAAGTATTCCGGATCTTTCATGAGGGTCTTCATTAATTCTTCCTGTTGCTTCATCATACTTTTTGCCATTGTTTCTGAAAATTTAGGGTCTTGATAAACTTCTTTCCAAAATTCTTCTGCATCCTTGGATAACATGGTTTGTTCAACCGACTTCTTTACTTGCTCACTATCAATAACTAACATTCCTTGAAATTCAGGGTCATCTAAAAGTTTTCGAACAGATTTTTTTCCTTCTTCTGTTTGTAATGCATCAATCACCATTTTTTTCATCTCATCATAAGAAGGCGTGGAAGAGGTAGGATTACCATTACATCCAGCCAGTAAGCCAATAGTTAATAAAATGAAGGCAAAATACTTCAAATCAATCACCATCCTTTCAATTATTGTTCACATTTTTTATTTAAATATGTACTGAAGTAAGTAACAAATAGATTTTTTTGTTAATGGTTGTTACAATCTATATGGGAAGTAGAAGGATATGGAGGATTTTTTGCCGTGACAATTCGAAATTGGTTTAAATTTTTTCTAAATGCTATGTGGATAGGTGGACTAATCACAGGTGTGTTAGGTTTATTTATACGTTGGGACGATGCTTTTGCTAAATATTTTGAAGCGGGTCAATGGAGTGAGTTCTTCGCAGCATTCGCTTTTATGGTTATTATGGGATTTACGATAAGCGTAATCACTCAAATGGGCTTTTTTGCTTATTTAACAATTCATCAAATGGGTGTAAATATTTTTAGAACATTAACATTATGGAACTGGGTACAACTATTAATAATACTTATCGTTATTTTTGATTTGGTTTTCTTCCGTTTTAAACCGAATGCAGAAACAACCGGGCAAATTTGGTTATATGTTATTTTATTACTCATACTAATTGTAACTGCAGTAGTAGTAGCGATAACTAAAGCCAAAATAACTAAAAAACATACGCTTATATCTGCATTATTCTTTATGATTGTTGTTTCTACATTAGAGTGGTTGCCTGTATTAATGGTACGAGCAGACAACGTAGATAGCTGGGTGACATTATTATTATTCCCAATTCTCGCAGTTAATGCCTACCAATTATTAGCTTTGCCAAAATACAATGCAAAATCAGATGAAGATAGAAAAAAACTAGAAGAACGTAGAAAAGCAAGAAAAGAAGCCGTTTCTAAATAAAAAATGCTCTGACATCTAATGGTCAGAGCATTTTTTTACTCGTATGGTGTTAATCAGGAATAGTTTTGCTTTTTGTTGTTAAACCAAAAATATTTTGTTCAACAGAAAGTAGAGAGTCAGATTTAAGTAGTTGATTTAATTGCTTTATATCTATTCGTTCCTCCTGATGGAGCGGAACACTTAGTATATCTCCTTTCTCGAGCTTAGGAAATGGATCTCCTTCCATCCAGTACTTACTCGAACTTAGTAAATTAACTTCATTTTCCCACGCTGTTTTTTGTAATTCCATAGGAAACTCATAATCTTTTGTCCGAAACCAAAGCGGAAGTTCACCAACAGATTGTTCAAATTCATCAATTTCCTTTTTAAATAAATTAGGATCTTCTATATATTTAAGCCCATCTTGCCCTAATAGACTAATAGGAATACTTTTCTCTTTCATTATTTTAATAAGAGAAGGTGAACGTTTGATCCAATCAATACTTATGAAAAAATGTGGATAAGGCGCTTGCAAACTTTTTATGAAAGTTTCTATATCCTCTTTTCCAAAAGTTAAATCGATTGTAATCGTTTTGCCATGTGATCCTTTAGAGACAACAGTAGGTTCTTCAGTTAACTGAAAAACAGGAAGCATTGATGAATACTTATTTGGGATAATAAAAAAGAGACTTAAAAATACCAGCACAGTTCCGATTAGTAAAAGCTTTGTTTTCATTGTAATATCGCACCTTTCCATTCTTTCTAATAAATTTTATGATTTAGTGTTGACATTCATGTTAAAACGATGTTAAGATACAAAGGTCGCCAAAACAAAACGACAACATGAACATTGAAAACTGAACATGCAAAACGTTAAGACATATAGCTTGATAGACTAGCTTCGGTTAGTCGGATAGCAAACAATTTTGACATCATTTAATGATGATGCCAGCAAAACAAAATGAGCTTTTTAAGTTCTCTATTATGGAGAGTTTGATCCTGGCTCAGGACGAACGCTGGCGGCGTGCCTAATACATGCAAGTCGAGCGGATGATGAAGAAGCTTGCTTCTTCTGATTTAGCGGCGGACGGGTGAGTAACACGTGGGCAACCTGCCCTGTAGATTGGGATAACTCCGGGAAACCGGGGCTAATACCGAATAATCCATTCCCTCACATGGAGGAATGTTAAAAGACGGTTTCGGCTGTCACTACAGGATGGGCCCGCGGCGCATTAGCTAGTTGGTGAGGTAACGGCTCACCAAGGCGACGATGCGTAGCCGACCTGAGAGGGTGATCGGCCACACTGGGACTGAGACACGGCCCAGACTCCTACGGGAGGCAGCAGTAGGGAATCTTCCACAATGGACGAAAGTCTGATGGAGCAACGCCGCGTGAGTGAAGAAGGTTTTCGGATCGTAAAACTCTGTTGTGAGGGAAGAACAAGTACGAGAGTAACTGCTCGTACCTTGACGGTACCTCATTAGAAAGCCACGGCTAACTACGTGCCAGCAGCCGCGGTAATACGTAGGTGGCAAGCGTTGTCCGGAATTATTGGGCGTAAAGCGCGCGCAGGCGGTCCTTTAAGTCTGATGTGAAAGCCCACGGCTCAACCGTGGAGGGTCATTGGAAACTGGGGGACTTGAGTGCAGAAGAGGAAAGTGGAATTCCAAGTGTAGCGGTGAAATGCGTAGAGATTTGGAGGAACACCAGTGGCGAAGGCGACTTTCTGGTCTGTAACTGACGCTGAGGCGCGAAAGCGTGGGGAGCAAACAGGATTAGATACCCTGGTAGTCCACGCCGTAAACGATGAGTGCTAAGTGTTAGGGGGTTTCCGCCCCTTAGTGCTGCAGCTAACGCATTAAGCACTCCGCCTGGGGAGTACGGTCGCAAGACTGAAACTCAAAGGAATTGACGGGGGCCCGCACAAGCGGTGGAGCATGTGGTTTAATTCGAAGCAACGCGAAGAACCTTACCAGGTCTTGACATCCCGCTGACCGTCCTAGAGATAGGATTTTCCCTTCGGGGACAGCGGTGACAGGTGGTGCATGGTTGTCGTCAGCTCGTGTCGTGAGATGTTGGGTTAAGTCCCGCAACGAGCGCAACCCTTGATCTTAGTTGCCAGCATTCAGTTGGGCACTCTAAGGTGACTGCCGGTGATAAACCGGAGGAAGGTGGGGATGACGTCAAATCATCATGCCCCTTATGACCTGGGCTACACACGTGCTACAATGGACGGTACAGAGGGTCGCAACCCCGCGAGGGTGAGCTAATCCCATAAAACCGTTCTCAGTTCGGATTGTAGGCTGCAACTCGCCTACATGAAGCCGGAATCGCTAGTAATCGTGGATCAGCATGCCACGGTGAATACGTTCCCGGGCCTTGTACACACCGCCCGTCACACCACGAGAGTTTGTAACACCCGAAGTCGGTGGGGTAACCCTTTTGGGAGCCAGCCGCCGAAGGTGGGACAGATGATTGGGGTGAAGTCGTAACAAGGTAGCCGTATCGGAAGGTGCGGCTGGATCACCTCCTTTCTAAGGATAAACACGGAATACAGATCTTTATCTGTAGCTTAACGTTTTGCAGTTCAGTTTTGAATGTTCATTCATTTGAGCATTTCAAACTTGTTCTTTGAAAACTGGATAAAACGACATTGAAAGCAACAAATTCAAGAAATTCAATTTGTAATCACATTCGTGATTATTTTTTGTGTAGTACTTTTAACTACTATATTTGAGGGTTTCAAGACACAAGCAGTTCGAGGAAGCGAGTGAGTGAACACCGGAACGTACTAACGTACGTGAGGATGTGAACGAGCGAAGCTGACGAAGAAATGCGCCGTGTATTGAAAGCCGAATTAGGTTAAGTTAATAAGGGCGCACGGTGAATGCCTTGGCACTAGGAGCCGAAGAAGGACGGCACTAACACCGATATGCTCCGGGGAGCTGTAAGTGAGCTTTGATCCGGAGATTTCCGAATGGGGAAACCCACTGTTCGTAATGGAGCAGTACATTTGCGTGAATACATAGCGCATCTGTGGCACACCCAGGGAACTGAAACATCTAAGTACCTGGAGGAAGAGAAAGAAAAATCGATTCCCTGAGTAGCGGCGAGCGAAACGGGAAGAGCCCAAACCAAGAGGCTTGCCTCTTGGGGTTGTAGGACACTCAGCATAGAGTTACAAAGGAACGAGTTAGACGAAGCGATCTGGAAAGGTCCGCAGGATAGGGTAAAAGCCCCGTAGTCAAAAATTCGTTCTCTCTTGAGTGGATCCTGAGTACGGCGGAACACGTGAAATTCCGTCGGAATCCGGGAGGACCATCTCCCAAGGCTAAATACTCCCTAGTGACCGATAGTGAACCAGTACCGTGAGGGAAAGGTGAAAAGCACCCCGGAAGGGGAGTGAAATAGACCCTGAAACCGTGTGCCTACAAATAGTCAGAGCCCGTTAATGGGTGATGGCGTGCCTTTTGTAGAATGAACCGGCGAGTTACGATTACATGCAAGGTTAAGTCGAGGAGACGGAGCCGCAGCGAAAGCGAGTCTGAATAGGGCGAATGAGTATGTGGTCGTAGACCCGAAACCAGGTGATCTACCCATGTCCAGGATGAAGGTAAGGTAACACTTACTGGAGGTCCGAACCCACGCACGTTGAAAAGTGCGGGGATGAGGTGTGGGTAGCGGAGAAATTCCAATCGAACCTGGAGATAGCTGGTTCTCTCCGAAATAGCTTTAGGGCTAGCCTCAAACGCGAGAATCTTGGAGGTAGAGCACTGTTTGGACTAGGGGCCCATCCCGGGTTACCGAATTCAGACAAACTCCGAATGCCAATGATTTATGTTTGGGAGTCAGACTGCGAGTGATAAGATCCGTAGTCAAGAGGGAAACAGCCCAGACCACCAGCTAAGGTCCCCAAGTATTTGTTAAGTGGAAAAGGATGTGGCGTTGCTTAGACAACCAGGATGTTGGCTTAGAAGCAGCCATCATTTAAAGAGTGCGTAATAGCTCACTGGTCGAGTGACGCTGCGCCGAAAATGTATCGGGGCTAAACAAATCACCGAAGCTGTGGATTGATACCTATGGTATCAGTGGTAGGAGAGCGTTCTAAGGGCGTTGAAGTCAGACCGGAAGGACTGGTGGAGCGCTTAGAAGTGAGAATGCCGGTATGAGTAGCGAAAGATGGGTGAGAATCCCATCCACCGTATGACTAAGGTTTCCTGAGGAAGGCTCGTCCGCTCAGGGTTAGTCGGGACCTAAGTCGAGGCCGATAGGCGTAGACGATGGACAACAGGTTGATATTCCTGTACCACCACCCCGCCGTTTGAGTGATGGGGGGACGCAGTAGGATAGGGTAAGCGTGCTGTTGGTTATGCACGTCCAAGCAGTGAGGTGTGAGTGTAGGCAAATCCGCACTCTGTAACATTGAGCTGTGATGGCGAGGACGAATGTCCGGAGTTCCTGATTTCACACTGCCAAGAAAAGCCTCTAACGAGGCGGGAGGTGCCCGTACCGCAAACCGACACAGGTAGTCGAGGAGAGAATCCTAAGGTGAGCGAGAGAACTCTCGTTAAGGAACTCGGCAAAATGACCCCGTAACTTCGGGAGAAGGGGTGCTCTTTTGGGTGCATAGCCCAGAAGAGCCGCAGTGAATAGGCCCAGGCGACTGTTTAGCAAAAACACAGGTCTCTGCAAAACCGTAAGGTGAAGTATAGGGGCTGACGCCTGCCCGGTGCTGGAAGGTTAAGAGGAGTGCTTAGCGCAAGCGAAGGTGCGAATTGAAGCCCCAGTAAACGGCGGCCGTAACTATAACGGTCCTAAGGTAGCGAAATTCCTTGTCGGGTAAGTTCCGACCCGCACGAAAGGCGTAACGATCTGGGCACTGTCTCAACGAGAGACTCGGTGAAATTATAGTACCTGTGAAGATGCAGGTTACCCGCGACAGGACGGAAAGACCCCGTGGAGCTTTACTGTAGCTTGATATTGAATTTTGGTGCAACTTGTACAGGATAGGTAGGAGCCTTAGAGCCCGGAGCGCCAGCTTCGGAGGAGGCGTCGGTGGGATACTACCCTGGTTGTATTGAAATTCTAACCCATACCCGTAACCCGGGTAGGAGACAGTGTCAGGCGGGCAGTTTGACTGGGGCGGTCGCCTCCTAAAGTGTAACGGAGGCGCCCAAAGGTTCCCTCAGAATGGTTGGAAATCATTCGAAGAGTGTAAAGGCAGAAGGGAGCTTGACTGCGAGACCTACAAGTCGAGCAGGGTCGAAAGACGGGCTTAGTGATCCGGTGGTTCCGCATGGAAGGGCCATCGCTCAACGGATAAAAGCTACCCCGGGGATAACAGGCTTATCTCCCCCAAGAGTCCACATCGACGGGGAGGTTTGGCACCTCGATGTCGGCTCATCGCATCCTGGGGCTGTAGTCGGTCCCAAGGGTTGGGCTGTTCGCCCATTAAAGCGGTACGCGAGCTGGGTTCAGAACGTCGTGAGACAGTTCGGTCCCTATCCGTCGTGGGCGTAGGAAATTTGAGAGGAGCTGTCCTTAGTACGAGAGGACCGGGATGGACACACCGCTGGTGTACCAGTTGTTCTGCCAAGAGCATCGCTGGGTAGCTATGTGTGGACGGGATAAGTGCTGAAAGCATCTAAGCACGAAGCCCCCCTCAAGATGAGATTTCCCATTACGCAAGTAAGTAAGATCCCTCAAAGACGATGAGGTAGATAGGTTCGGGGTGGAAGCGTGGCGACACGTGCAGCTGACGAATACTAATCGATCGAGGACTTAACCAAATATGAATTTGCGAGCACCAATGTCTTTTATCCAGTTTTGAGTGAACAACTCAAAGTCTAGTGATGATGGCGAAGAGGTCACACCCGTTCCCATACCGAACACGGAAGTTAAGCTCTTCAGCGCCGATGGTAGTTGGGGGTCTCCCCCTGTGAGAGTAGGACGTCGCTGGGCACCAAGAAGTCGTCACCGAGTAATCGGTGATGGCTTTTTTTTTATGGTAAGAGAGTGCCGAAGGCAAAGAATTGTAGTTATATTTGCGAGAAAGTAGAGGAACAAAGAGTTCGAGGAAGCAAGGAAGAGAGACTCGCAGCGTATGATATACGCGAGAATCGAACGACCGCGGCTGACGAAGAAATCTGCCGTTCATCTGCTTTCGCAGCCCGAACACGGATGTTAAGCTCGCGCGCCGATGGTAGTTGGGGGTCTCCCCCTGTGAGAGTAGGACGTCGCTGGGCAATTGAAAAGTCGTCACCGAGTAATCGGTGATGGCTTTTTTTGTGTTTCCATTTAGGACAGAAGGAAAATGTGTCATCTTAGAGAAAGTGAACCCTTTATTGTGAGAAATGGTCGCTTTCATTATCAAATTGATTGCTTTTAGATTATCCTTAGTCGCTTATACGACTCATTTGGTTGCTCTCCAAGACAAATTAGTCTCCCTTATCCATATTTAACAAGATTGGTCTCGGATTCACCTGAAATGGTCTCGTATCGAAAGAAATGGTCTCGAATCTAACTTAAATAGTTGCGAATTAAGCAAATTTAGTCTCGTTCTGCCATTAATTGTAATCCCTTAACCACTTTAAAATCCATTCAAGAGATCCATCAAAATTATTTCTTAGGAAATAATTAATTGCATGAAAAAAGCTGAGAAATTGTTATGTATTTATTAAAGATATACTTGAAATTTAACAAAGGATTGCTATAATTATATTTGTACTTTAAATATCATCCGTTCCGAAGTAGCTCAGTGGTAGAGCAATCGGCTGTTAACCGATCGGTCGTAGGTTCGAGTCCTACCTTCGGAGCCATTTTTTTGTCTATGCTTCCATAGCTCAGTAGGTAGAGTGCTTCCATGGTAAGGAAGAGGTCAGCGGTTCGAATCCGCTTGGAAGCTTACATATGGAGTAGAAATTTTACAAACTACTTAGAACTACTTGTCTTAGTAGAATAAATATGTTACTATTATTCTTGTCCAGTTTTGACTGACCCTTATTCATAAAATCAGGAGAAGCAAGCAGGTCATGTATACAAATGAACGATAGAAGTTGACGCAGAGATGCGCTGCTTATCGTGAATTTTATAACCCAGGAGGATTAGCTCAGCTGGGAGAGCATCTGCCTTACAAGCAGAGGGTCGGCGGTTCGAGCCCGTCATCCTCCACCATTTTATTTTTTATATAGCTTTGGAGGGGTAGCGAAGTGGCTAAACGCGGCGGACTGTAAATCCGCTCCTTAGGGTTCGGCGGTTCGAATCCGTCCCCCTCCACCAGTTTATTGGGGTATAGCCAAGCGGTAAGGCAACGGATTTTGATTCCGTCATGCCCTGGTTCGAATCCAGGTACCCCAGCCAACACTGTTTTAACTTCGGGGCCTTAGCTCAGCTGGGAGAGCGCCTGCCTTGCACGCAGGAGGTCAGCGGTTCGATCCCGCTAGGCTCCATCTAAAAAAAGGGTATTCCATTTATATGGAATACCCTTTTTTCTATGTTCATTATTCTTTCCAAACTCGGTGAACTGTATATTCATTATTCGTGAATTGCATCAAAAATACATCTGGATTGCTTAAACTCTTCCATTGCTCAAAGCCAAAACTATTCTGGTAGTGCCTCAATAGTAGGGACAGAATATTACCATGTGTCACGATAACTGTATTTTCTATATTACTATCTAAGATTTCCTCCACGACTTCCACTATTCGTGCCTGTGCTTCACTGCTAGTTTCGCCGCCTTCTAACTTTAAGTCCATATCATCAAAAGTACTCCTTAACTTATCAAGCCAGTCCGGCAGGTTGCTCGTGCTTAATACACGTTCTGATAAACGTGTATCTATTTTAATTTCTAGATTTGTATCCTTTGCATATGGATCAATCGTTAGTCGAGCTCTTAAATAAGGGCTTGAAATTATTTGGTCTGCACGAATGTTATTCAAGGAGCTAGCAAGTTCTAACGCTTGCTTGTAACCTTTTTCAGTTAGGGGTGCGTCTGCTTCCTGCCCTTCCGCTTGGCAATGTCTAATTAAAAATAGTTTCTTTTTCATTTAATCACCTCGTAAAATTAATTATCCAAAATAGTAGTTAGATATTTTTTCTATAAACTCCTGCTCGAGATCCCCTCTATTTTTAAGTAATAAAAATGTTTTTACTTTGGGAAGTGGAAATAACTCGAAAGGTACATTCATCACACGTCCCTCGGTTAATTCTCGTTTGATAATGGATTGTGGAAGAAATGAAATACCTAAGCCTTCTTGAATAAAGCGTTTTACTATATGTGCCTGCGTAACTTTCATAGTTCGTATGTTAGTCACTCGCTTGCGCAGCTGTAAAAGAAGTGTGTCCCACACAACTGGATGGTGATGAGTGAACAAATAATTGCTGGATAAGTATTCTTCTGGATTCACGATAGGTCCCGATTCCTCATCATACCCATCGGAAGGAACAACAAATATAAGAGGATCTTCATAGAGCTCAATAGATTGTATTTCTTTCCGTGTAGCCTCTAGTGCTGAGATGCCAATATGAACATCTCCTTTCCATACTAAATCTTCAATGACATTAGATTCTTCAACTCTTATAGATACTTCCAAGTCCGGATGTTTGTCCATAAATGAACGTAATATGTAGGGCAAGATGGTTTCTGCCATTAAGGGAGAAATGGCGATAATCCACTTGTGGGTATATCCTTCAGTAAAAGCATGTAATCGATGCACGCTTTCTTCTAAGTTCTTTGTAAGTAGAACAGCTTCTTCATAAAACAATTTACCAGCATCAGATAAACCTACGCGTCTGTTTGTTCGGTCAAATAAAGAAATCCCTAAATATTCTTCTAATAATTTTATATGAACCGTGACGCCAGGCTGAGAAATTAGTAATTTTTCGGACGCTTTTCTAAAATTACATGTTTCGGCAGCGATAATAAAAGTCTTCAACCATTGATATTCCATTTTTCTTCTCCTTTTAATTAAAAAATATAATCAACTTCATTTAAATTATTTAATTTTATTAATTATAAAACTTTCTTATACTAAAGAAAAGGAAGGGGTATGAATATGTTTCAAAAAGGATTAAAAGGTGTAGTTGCAGTGCATACAAAAGTTGGTCTGGTCGATGGTGACAATGGAGTATTGAGATATCGTGGGATGGACGTAAAAGATCTAGTACTAGATTATTCATTTGAAGAAGTTGCTTACTTCTTATTGTATAACGATTTACCTTCGGAGAATGAACTGCAGGAATTCCATAAAAAACTAATAAAAGGTAGAAAGTTACCGGAATATGTCTGTACAATCATCGATACTCTTCCGGCAACAGTTTCTATTATGGATGCCATGAGAACAGCTATATCTGCATTTGGTACAACTGAATTTTTACAAAAAGACAAGATGGAGCAATCGATTCACTTAATAGGTGCGCTTCCAGTAATAATTGCAAGGCATTATAGAAAGCAACAGGGATTTCCGTTAATCGAGCAAAATAGTGATTTTTCGCATACAGAAAATTATTTATGGATGCTCCAAGGTACTCCTCCAACTTCAGTGCAGGTTAAAGCACTGGAAACGTATTTAAAGCTAACAATGGAGCATGGATTAAACGCCTCAACTTTTGCAGCGAGAGTGACTATCTCGACTGAATCTGATGTACCTGCAGCGATAACTTCTGCCATTGGTACAATGAAAGGTCCATTACATGGGGGAGCACCCGCCGAAGTATTAAATTTGCTCGATGAAATAAAAGAGGAAGCAAGGATACGACCTGTTATCGAAGAAAAGCTAAAAAATGGTGAAAAAGTTATGGGTTTTGGACATCGTATTTATAAAACCGAGGATCCTCGATCAATTTTGCTAAGAGAAGCATGTGTCCGTTTGCAAGGCTCTGATCCTTGGCTAGATTTGGCGACAAAGGCTGAAAAAGAGATTACTTCACTATTAGAAAAATACAAGCCAGGAAGAAATCTATATACGAATGTAGAATTTTATGCAGCGGCTATTATGCGTTCAATCGACATGCCTGCTGTTTTATTTACTCCAACATTTAGCATAGCACGCATGGTAGGGTGGAGTGCTCATATACTAGAACAGATAGAGGATGCATCTCTCTTTCGTCCACAGTCTCTATACGTAGGAGATATATTAACAAAATAATTCTTTTCAACACCTCACTTTTTCTATTATGATAAAAGAAAAAGTGAGGTGTTTGGATTTGGCAGAAGTAATTGTATTTGGAGATGTGACATTACGTCCATTAGAACAAACAGATATTCAACATTTATGGGAGTTGTATAACCCTAAAATCTTTGAATTTATGTTGAATAAAGTAGAAAGCTATGAACAGCTAGAGCAATGGCTACAAGTAGGAATCCAACAAATGAACATTGCCAAAACCGCTCTCGCATTTGTCGTAGAACATACCGACACAAAAGAAATAATTGGTACGACACGTATATATGGAATCGACACAGCAAATCATGCGTGTGAAATCGGTTCAACTTTCTATGGTCAAACGTTTCAACGAACACATGTTAATACGACATGTAAATACCTGTTATTAAAACATTGTTTTGAAAATCTCGGAATGATTCGAGTTCAATTTAAAACCGATGAATTAAATGTGAAGTCACAACGTGCGATTGAACGAATAGGTGGAGTAAAAGAAGGTGTTTTACGGAATGAGCGCTTACGTTCAAATGGAACCGTAAGAAATGCAGTTGTCTACTCAATAATCGATAGTGAGTGGGCAGATGTGAAAAATCATCTCGTTCAGCTTATGAATAAATATTCATGATTTTGCTTGGTTGAGCCAACAGCCCTTTAGGATTTACAATAGGTATATAAATAATTGGGGGTATAAAATCATGAATAAATTAAATATAACTATTGTTGGTGTACCGATGGATCTTGGTCAAAATAGAAGAGGTGTCGATATGGGACCAAGCGCTATTCGTTACGCAGGAGCAATTGAACGTTTAAAAGCACTTGGCCATACGGTAAAAGACAAAGGCGACATAGTAATAGGAAGAAAAGAAATGTCAAAGAATACAAAGCTACGTAATTTGGAAGAGGTAGTTGAGGGGAATACAAAGCTTGCAAACGAAGTAAGGGAAATTATAGCAGAAGGTGATTATCCTTTGATTTTTGGTGGAGATCACAGTATTGCTATTGGAACGCTAGCAGGATTAGCAGATAAATATAAAAACCTTGGAGTAATTTGGTACGATGCACATGCGGACTTAAATACGGAAGAGACTTCACCTTCAGGTAATATACACGGGATGCCATTAGCTGTGAGCCTGGGATTAGGACATACTGACTTAGTAAAAATACGCTCATACACTCCTAAGATAAAACCTGAAAATGTAGTAATTATTGGAGCGCGCTCCGTAGATCCTGGTGAACGCGAATTAATCAAAGAAAAAGGCATTAAGGTGTTCTCTATGCATGAAATAGACAAACTTGGAATGACGAAAATAATGGAGCAAACAATCGAGTATTTCCAAGAGCGAGAAGTGGATGGAGTTCATCTATCACTTGACTTAGACGGAATAGACCCAATCTACACACCGGGTGTTGGTACTCCAGTTCCTGGGGGAATTACTTATCGTGAAAGTCATTTAGCTATGGAGATGCTTTATTCATCAAACCTAATTACTTCGGCTGAGTTTGTGGAAGTAAATCCTATACTTGATGAAAAAAATAAGACCGCAGATGTTGCGGTTGCCCTCATGGGATCATTGTTTGGGGAAAGTCTTATATAACGTGTAAAAAAGACATTTAGGTGTCTGCTCAGGCTGTAGAGAAACTCAAAAAAAAGAGTTATCTACAGCCTTTTTATAGATGTATAGAAAAAATAACATTTTTCTGAAGCTTACCGCAGGAGAGTGGCAGAGCCGCTTCGTCTATGGTCCTGTAAGGTGTCGGTTGTTTCGCTTTTTCTGCAGGAGTGGATCGGACGTTCAATCTTTTGAGGTGTTAGCTTTTTCTTTTAGAAAATATCCCACAATTGGAAGATTTTTTGATAAAATTAAAATAAAGAAAAAATAAATGAAACCTGTTACTACCTTTAATCGTATAGGTAAGACAGCCGCATGGAGCGGAGGGGAATCACGATGGATGCGTTGGTGAACAAGCGAATAAAACAAGTGTTAAAAGGCGACAAAGACGCATTCGCGGAGATTGTTGACCTGTATCAGCATAAGCTCTTTCAAGTTTGTTTTCGTATGTTAGGGAATCGTCATGAAGCAGAAGATATAGCACAAGAGGCTTTTGTAAGAGCATATATTAACATTCACACGTTTGATCAAAAAAGGAAATTTTCCACTTGGCTGTATAGAATTGCTACGAATTTATGTATAGATCGTATTCGTAAAAAAAAGCCAGATTATCATTTAGATGCAGAAGTTGCAGGTACAGAGGGACTTAATATGTATTCTCAAATAGCGGCATCAGAAGAACTTCCCGAAGAAGAACTGATGAAGCTCGAGTTACAGGATCGAATACAATATGAAATAAGTCGATTACCAGACAAATATCGATCAGCGATAGTCCTGAAATATATGGAAGAATTATCTTTACAAGAAATAAGTGAGATATTAGAATTACCACTTGGGACAGTAAAAACAAGAATTCATAGAGGTCGAGAAGCACTTAGAAAACAGCTAAGTAAACAGCCTAATTTTTTATAGGAGGGAATCACGATGAATGCATGTCCAGAGCGAATTGTTCACTTTATGCATGAATATTTAGATGGTGAAATTAGCCGTGAACATGAGCTTGAACTTAAATCTCATTTGCAGTCATGCGTGGATTGTCAGGCCCATATGCATGAGCTAAGCGATGTAGTTGCCTTCGTAAAGGGAGCAGCTCGTGCAGAGGCACCTACTCATTTTACCAAATCAGTTATGGCAAAACTTCCAAAAGAAAAATCTCATGCTGGTGTTAGTAGATGGTTGCGACAACATCCCATTATTACTGCAGCAGCATTGTTCTGCTTATTTATGAGTAGTGCTCTATTCACAAACTTCAATGAGGAACAACAGTTCTCTTTCACCAAACAAGAAAATGTAGTTGTCAAAGGAGAAACAGTTATAATTCCTAAAGGACAAGTCGTGAAAGGTGATCTTGTTGTGAAAAATGGAGATGTTCAAATTGACGGTGAGCTGGATGGGAATTTAACTGTCATTAACGGTTCTAAATATATGGCATCTACAGCAGTTATTACAGGAAAAACTGAGGAAATCAATGAAGTGTTTGATTGGCTATGGTTCCATATAAAAGATGCGGGCAAGCAGGTTGTTTCTTTTTTTGAAAATGAGGAAACTAAATAATTTACAATTACCTTTTCAAATAGAAGTCTACCTTATTTTAGGTAGACTTTTTTGCTTCATAAAGGCGGAATGTTCATTATCATGTTATACTTACAGAGTATGGATTTGTTATGAAAAGTGGGGGATGCCACATGTCGTTTATGGAGCAATTTACGGATTTAATGCCAGTAAACGTAATTGTAAACATTTTAGATGTTTTATTTGTCTGGTTTGTTATTTATAAGTTAATTACCCTTATAAGAGGAACGAAGGCAGTTCAATTATTAAAAGGGATATTTGTTATTATTATTGCGCGGGTAGTGACTGACTTTTTAGGTATGGATACGTTAGGTTGGTTGCTTGATAATGTAATTAATATTGGATTTTTTGCAATTATTGTTATATTCCAGCCAGAAATCAGAAGAGCACTTGAACAAATTGGTAGAGGGAAATTGTTTGCAAGAAGTTCTCTACAAGAAGAAGAAGAGCAAAGCCGTCTTATTACTGCGATGACCAAGTCAGTTAGTTATATGGCAAAGCGTCGAATTGGAGCTTTAATATCGATTGAAAGAGAAACAGGATTATCGGATTATATCGAGACTGGTATTCCATTAAATGCGAATATCACCTCCGAGTTATTGATTAACATTTTCATTCCTAATACCCCATTGCATGACGGAGCAGTAATCGTGCAAAAAAACAAAATAGCTTCTGCCGCTTGTTACTTACCGTTATCAGAAAGTCCATTTATATCTAAAGAGCTTGGAACAAGACACCGTGCAGCAATCGGGCTGAGTGAAGTAACAGACGCTATAACCATTGTTGTATCAGAGGAAACGGGTGCAGTTAGTTTGACATCTAACGGTGATCTCCATAGAAATCTATCCATGGAAGAGTTTGAAGCACACTTGAAGCGACTTTGGTTTGGACCAACGGATGAACAAGTAACTTCTTCTAAATGGTTATGGAGGGGGAAACAAAATGGATAAAATGATGGATAGTCCATGGTTCTTACGAATAATAGCATTAACTTTAGCTATTCTGTTATTTGTTTCCGTGAAATCAGAAGAGAGTACAGGTTCAAGTACTAGTGGAACTCAAATTGATGTATTACGAGACGTACCGGTTGAAGTTTATTATGATGATGAAAACTCAGTCGTAACTGGTGTTCCTGAAACAGTTACAGTAAATATAGAAGGCCCAACACAAGTAGTATTATCCGCTAAAATGATGAAGGATTATAAAGTATTTGTGGATTTGAGAAAGTTAACCTATGGTGAGCATAGAGTTGCTATTTCAAATGAAAATTTTTCTGATAAATTAAAGGTTCGAATAGACCCTGTATACGTAAATGTAAATATTGAAGAAAAAATATCGAAGGAATTCCGAGTAGATCCGGATATGAATGAAGGCTTGTTAGCAGAAAACTACATCGTTAAGTCCTATGACGTCAATCCAAAAATGGTTACAATTACAGGTGCAAAAAGTGTCATAAATAGCATAGGCTATGTAAAAGCAACTATAGTTGGCGATCCAGGAATTACTAAATCTTTTGATCAAGAAGCGAGTGTAAGAGTTCTGGATCGTGATTTAAACAAACTAGATGTGACAGTGGAACCAAAACAAGTACAAGTAAAAGTAAAAGTGGAAGAACTTAGTAAGGAGGTCCCTGTTGTATTAAGACCAAAGGGTTCACCGAAGCAAGATGTGACGATTAATAGGTTGACTACTAATGTAGAAACTATACGACTATATGGGCCACGAGCTGTTCTTGATAGATTTGAGCAGTTGACTGTTGATGTAGATATAAGTAAGCTAGAAAAATCTGGGGATTTCGACGTGAAGTTAGCGATTCCGGATGGAGTTACAAGGATGTCGCTCGACAAAGTCAAAGTTACCGCAGATGTCACGCCTGCTCCAGTAACAGAGCAGCCTACAGAAGAAGATAAAGATAAGGAAGAAAAAGAAGAATCTGTATCAGCTGTCAGTGAAAAAACTTTTGAGCAAGTTACAGTTGAAGTTAGAGGACTTTCCGATCAGCTAGTGAGTGAATTTCTAGCTCCTACAGACGGTTTAGTTACTGTGAAAGCTAAAGGAACACCAGAGGCATTAGAAAAGATAAATAAGAACAATATTGCTCTATATGTAGAAGCACAAAATGCACAAGTGGGGGAGAATACTTTTCCGTTAAAAATGGATGCCCCTACAGATGTTCAATGGGAAATGTCTGCGTCCGAGATAAAGTTATCAGTAAAAGAAGCTTAATACGCAGGACAACAGGTTTTTAAGGAGAGAAGATTAATGGGAAAATACTTTGGAACAGATGGTGTGAGAGGAGTAGCAAACTCAGAACTAACACCGGAACTTGCTTTTAAATTAGGACGCTTTGGCGGATATGTACTAACAAAAGAAACAGAAAATCGTGCGAAGGTTTTAATTGGGCGCGATACTCGCATATCAGGTCATATGTTGGAAGGTGCTCTTGTAGCAGGACTTCTTTCTGTTGGTGTTGAAGTAATGCGTCTCGGAGTAATTAGTACACCAGGTGTTTCTTACTTAACAAGAGTGATGAGTGCCGATGCAGGAGTAATGATTTCAGCATCTCATAATCCGGTTGCAGATAATGGTATTAAATTTTTTGGTTCAGATGGGTTTAAACTTTCTGATGAACAAGAAGAAGAAATTGAAATTTTACTAGATGCTGAAAATGACGAACTTCCACGTCCAACTGGAGCAGGTGTTGGATCAGTATCTGATTACTTTGAAGGTGGACAAAAGTATATCCAATACTTAAAACAAACGGTTGATGAAGAGTTTGTTGGACTTCATGTAGCGTTAGATTGTGCAAATGGCGCAACCTCTTCGCTAGCTGCACATGTTTTCGCAGACTTAGAAGCTGATTTATCCACAATGGGAGCATCACCTAACGGTTTGAATATAAACGATGGTGTAGGATCTACTCATCCCGAAGAGCTGTCGAAATTTGTGCTAGAAAAAGGAGCACATGTTGGACTTGCATTTGATGGGGATGGAGATCGATTAATTGCTGTAGATGAAAAAGGGAATATTGTAGACGGCGATCAAATTATGTATATTTGTGCAAAACATTTAAATACACAAGGACGTCTAAATAAAAATACAGTTGTTTCCACAGTTATGAGTAATATGGGCTTTTATAAAGCACTAGAAACACATGAAATGACTAGTGTAAAAACGGCAGTTGGAGATCGTTATGTTGTAGAAGAAATGAAAAAGAATGGGTATAATCTAGGCGGAGAACAGTCAGGGCATATCGTGTTTTTAGACTATAACACGACAGGGGATGGCTTGTTAACTGGCTTACAGCTTGTAAACATTATGAAAATTACTGGGAAAAAACTTTCAGAGCTTGCTTCCGAAATGACCATTTACCCACAAAAACTTGTAAATGTTCGCGTAACTGACAAACATGCTGTAACGCAAAATGAAAAAGTGGCTGCAATCATAAGCGAAGTGGAAGCGGAGATGGCGGGCAATGGACGCGTTTTAGTTCGTCCATCTGGTACAGAGCCGCTTGTACGTGTAATGGTAGAAGCAGCAACTGAAGAGGAATGCGAAAATTATGTAAACCGAATCGTCGAAGTGGTTAAAGCAGAGATGGGTTTAGCTGAATAACATATATAAAAATCCGACATGATGTCGGATTTTTTTTATACTTCTTATTTGAATGTTTAGTTTAGATACTTTTGTGGAATAACAAGAGAGAGAAACAAACAGATAAGGAGTGACGAAATGGCTAAAGTAGCAACATTAGTTACAAATATGTTTGAAGACGTGGAATATACGAGTCCAGCACAAGCATTAAACGACGCTGGTCATGAAGTATTCATTATTGAAAAACAAGCAGGAAATGAAGTGACAGGTAAACAAGGTGAAGCGAATTTGAAGGTGGACTATGGTATCGATGATGTAAAGCCGGAAGATTTTGATGCACTATTTATTCCTGGCGGATTTTCACCGGACCTCTTACGCGCAGATGATCGCTTCGTTAATTTTGCTAAAGCATTTATGGATGATAAAAAACCTGTATTCGCAATTTGCCACGGACCACAGCTTCTCATTACTGCTAAAACATTAGAGGGGCGAGATGCTACGGGATATAAATCGATAAAAGTCGATTTAGAAAACGCTGGAGCTAATTTCCACGATGAGGAAGTATTTGTTTGTGGAAATCAACTCGTAACAAGCCGAACACCAGATGATTTGCCAGCATTCAACAGAGAAATTGTGAAATTGTTGTAAATTATATGGTTGAAAGGCATTCTTAAATGAATGTCTTTCTTTATTTTTTAATTATTCGAATATTCATATAGATTCCCTTTATTAAATGTATTATAATAATTTATCTAATATTAAGGGGGACTCTTATGGATTATTTATATCATCCGTTTCAAGCAAAACGCCATACTGTTTTTGCTAAGAAAGGTATGGTGGCAACATCGCAACCATTAGCAGCACAAGCGGGTTTGGAGATTCTTCAAAAGGGTGGAAATGCTATTGATGCGGCCATAGCTACAGCTGCAGCTTTGACGGTAGTAGAACCAACATCCAACGGAATTGGCGGAGATGCATTTGCTCTCGTATGGACAAAAGGTAAATTACATGGTTTGAATGCATCGGGTCCAGCTCCACAGTCAATTTCTGCAAAAGCAATTCGAGAAAAGGGTTATGAAACTATTCCTGCATTTGGACTTATTCCTATAACGGTTCCCGGTGTCCCGGCAGCATGGGCCGAGTTATCCATTCAATATGGGAAACTCCCACTTCAAGAAGTGCTCATCCCGGCAATTCGATATGCGGAGGAAGGTTATCCTTTAACTCCAATCCTCGGTAAGTACTGGAAAGCAGCATATAAAAGGTTCAAAAGTACTTTTACTACAGAGGAATTTGCAGCTTGGTTTGATACGTTTGCACCGGATGGGAGAGCTCCTGAAATCGGAGAAATTTGGTCCTCTCCAGATCATGCTAAAACATTACGAGCAATTGGTGAATCAAATGCACGAGACTTCTATGAAGGAGAAATTGCGACAAAAATAGATGATTTCATGAAAAAACACGGGGGCTTCTTATCCAAAGAAGATTTAGCAACATACAAACCTGAGTGGGTAGAACCAATTTCTACGAATTATAAAGGATACGATGTATGGGAAATCCCTCCAAATGGACAAGGCATGATTGCACTTATGGCATTAAATATATACAAGCAACTGAATAAGCCAGAGTGGCAAAATGCAAATATCCTTCATGAACAAATAGAGGCGATGAAGCTGGCATTTACTGACGGGAAAGCGTTCATTACTGACTTAGATGCAATGCCTGTTAAAGTAAATCATTTATTATCAGATGAATACGCTAAAGCGCGAGCAGAAACCATTTTGGAAGAAGCAAGCGATCCAGAACCGTATGAATTACCTAAAGGCGGTACTGTGTATTTGGCAACTGCTGATGAAGAAGGGAACATGGTTTCATACATACAAAGCAATTATATGGGGTTTGGCTCAGGTATTGTAGTGCCAGGGACTGGTATTGCATTGCAAAATAGAGGGCATGATTTTACATTAAATGAATCACATCCTAATTTTATTGAACCGGGGAAACGTACATTCCATACAATCATTCCTGGATTCCTAACACATGATGGTCAAGCAGTTGGGGCATTTGGAGTGATGGGTGGATATATGCAGCCACAGGGTCATTTTCAAGTAGTGACCAATACAATTGATTATCTATTAAATCCGCAAGCTGCCCTTGATATGCCGCGCTGGCAGTGGATAAAAGGAAAGACGGTTCACGTAGAACCTGAATTTCCGAACTATCTAGTGCAAAGCTTAGTTAGGAAGGGGCATGACATTCATGTCGCATCCGACACTGGATCTTTCGGTCGTGGGCAAATAATTTGGAGAAACCCTGAAACAGGAGTCCTGCAAGGTGGGACGGAATCTCGAACAGATGGATCCATTGCTGTCTGGTAGATTAGTAGTTTTCTTGATTCATTTGAACCTTTTTTAGCCATAGTTCCATCAACCTGCTTGCAAAAGAGTCTCCGTATACTGGCTCTTTTGCTTAGCAAAATATTGTTTTATAGCATATATAGATAGAGGTACTTAATTGACTAACATATGTAATTTAAGTATTATAGATAAAGTGCAGACTCAGAAAATCTAATCGTTTCTGTACCCGCGTTGAAATGGAGGGAAAAGAAAACGCGTAAAATAAGGAAAACAATTATAGCGCCTGAGCTGAAGAAATTGGACGAAACAGATCTTCAGCAGACGAGGTGGAGGTTATCGAATTTTCGGCGGATGCCTCCCGACCGTATTTGCCCGGTTGTTATTCTTTTTCATAAACCATGCAAGTGATTGTATGACAGAGGGAAAAGAAGGCATTCTTAGCATAATGAGCTTGGTAAGACTTAGTAGAAACAAATTCTTCATTCGAATGTGGAGCTTCAGGCTGATTGAAAACGTTTGTCAGTCGAGGTAACCTAAGTTCGCGACATCCATGTCGCAACAGTTACATGACCCACATCGTGTGGGCCTGCACTTTGTACGAGTAACCGCAGGATCAAGTAACGAAGAATGCGAGCGTTTCTCAATACAACAGTCTGAAGCAAGTTTATTTTGACATGAATGTAAACGGAGGAAATGAAATTATGTGTGGAATCGTAGGATATATTGGTGAATCAGATACAAAGGAAATTCTATTAAAAGGTTTAGAAAAATTAGAGTACCGCGGATATGACTCGGCGGGAATCGCTGTGTTAAATGAAGAGGGTGTAGTCGTTTTCAAAGAAAAAGGACGTATTGCAGACTTACGCGATGTAGTAGACGAAGAGGTAGGCGCAAAGCTTGGAATTGGTCATACACGTTGGGCAACTCACGGTGTTCCGAATCAGTTGAATGCCCATCCACACCAAAGTACTACAAAGCGTTTTACTTTAGTTCACAATGGTGTAATTGAAAATTATCACCTTATGAAAAAAGCTTACTTAGCAAATGTAGAAATGGCATCTGACACGGATACAGAAGTGATTGTACAGCTTATTGAAAAATTTTCACAAGATGGTTTATCTACTGTAGATGCGCTTAGAAAAACATTGCATCTTATTCACGGATCATATGCAATTGCTCTTATTGATAGAGAAGATCAAAACACAATCTATGTAGCAAAAAATAAATCACCTCTTCTTGTAGGATTAGGAGATGGATTTAATGTAGTAGCATCTGACGCAATGGCAATGCTTCAAGTGACAGAGCACTATGTAGAACTTCATGACCAAGAAATCGTTATCGTGCATAAAGATTCTGTTGAAATTCAAAAGCTTGATGGCACAAAAATAGAACGTGCTCCATACAAGGCAGAACTAGACATGAGCGATATTGAAAAAGGGACATATCCTCACTATATGTTAAAAGAAATGGATGAACAGCCAGCTGTTATCCGTAAAATAATACAAGCGTATCAAAACGAACAAGGCGAGCTTACAATCGACCAAGCTATTTTAGATGCACTAAATGAGGCAGATCGTCTGTACATTATCGCTGCAGGAACTAGCTATCATGCAGGATTAATTGGGAAAGAATACTTTGAGAAAGTTGCAGGTATTCCAGTAGAAGTGCATATTTCTAGTGAATTCGGCTACAACATGCCACTTCTATCAGCAAAACCAATATTTATGTTCATCACGCAATCAGGTGAAACAGCAGACAGCAGACAAGTGCTAGTAAAAATTAAAGAAAAAGGCTTCCCAACTATTACGATGACAAACGTGCCTGGGTCAACACTTTCTCGTGAAGCAGACCATACATTACTACTTCATGCTGGTCCTGAAATTGCCGTTGCATCAACAAAAGCTTATGTTGCACAAGTTGCGACATTAATGGTAACAGCATCTGTATACGCGCAATCTCAAAACATAGAATTAGACTTTGATGTTGTCAAAGAACTAGGTATTGTAGCAAATGCTGTCCAAACAATTGTCGATTCCAAAGAAGAAATGGAAGAAATCGCAACTGAATTCTTAGCAACAACTCGAAATGCATTCTTCATCGGACGTAACATCGACTTCTACGTAAGTCTAGAAGGTGCATTAAAACTAAAGGAAATTTCTTATATCCAAGCAGAAGGTTTTGCTGGAGGGGAATTAAAACACGGTACGATCGCTCTAATTGAAGAGGGTACACCGATTATTGCACTTGCAACTCAGCAAGCGGTAAGTTTAAATATTCGCGGTAACGTAAAAGAAGTAGTAGCACGTGGTGCAAACCCATGCATCATCGCAATGGAAGGCTTTGAAGAAGAAGGCGATCGATTCATTCTTCCAAAAGTACACGAGCTATTCGCTCCACTCGTAGCAGTAATTCCACTTCAACTAATAAGCTACTACGCTGCTTTACACAGAGACTGTGACGTCGATAAACCAAGAAACTTGGCAAAATCGGTAACGGTGGAGTAAGTAAAATATTATTTGTGGCTGTTTTTGTTTTCAGACAACTCAGTCGTGATGTACACAACTCAGTCGTGATGCAGACAACTCAGTCGTGATGCAAACAACTCAGCCGTGATGTAAAAACTGGTTAGATATACTAACCAGTTTTTTTAATTGTCACCGTCAAAAAATAAAATTCCTTGCTTAATAAAAGCAATCCTTAACAAAAACTAGTTTTCCAAATGATCGACCGAGTAGAGCCTTATGGGCCTTACTTGGTCTTTTTGCATTTAAAACAGTTGTCCAACCACACTAACAACTTGTTTTTACTTACATATTTGAAGAAAAAAGAGGAAAAAGGCTAGAAAAGTAGTTTTAGTCAAGGATGGGGGAAAAATGGGGAGAAGATAGGTGGGAGAAGCGTTTGATGGGGAGGGGGTTTGGAAAATTAGTTTTAGTCAGGAACATAGTAAAAGAATATAAAAGTATAAGAAGGATATCTAATTAATAGTACAGAATATAGTAGGTAATGAATAAATTAGTAATTATGGGACTTTACATTTCACTTAGCTATGAGAGGTTAGGTTTATTGTACAAAAATAATTTATTAGGGAAAGGAAAGTGTTCATATTGGCAGTAGTTAAAGCTTTTTATGCTTATCCGGGTCTAAAAACAGACTTAACAGAAGACATTCATGATGCTGTAAGATTAATTAATGAGTCCAAAATTATAAGTATAACAACGTGGGAAGATTTATCGATAGGTGGAAGGTATATCATTGACGGTATCTTAGATGCGATTGATAGATGTGACCTATTTATTTGTGATCTTACATATCTAAATTTTAATGTACTTTATGAATTGGGCTATGCTATATCTAAAGAGAAGAAAATATGGATTACATTAAACAAATCTCATGCAAAAGCGAGAGCAAATTATAAAGCTTTTAGTTTGATAACTACTATTGGCTATGCAGGCTATGAAAATTCCAGAGAATTAGTAGAAAAATTTTATAGCGAGCTACCTCATGAAACATCTCAAAATATTATTCAATATAGTCAAGAAAGCTTAAATAAGCACTTAGTTTATCTAGCATGTGAGAATAGCACAAGTGCATCAAACATTTTAAAGATAACGCTTGGAAAATCCGAAATACCAATCAAAATTGATGATCCATACGAGGGGTCTCAACCGTTAAGTTGGTATTTGAATGTTTTGCAAGACTCTTTCGGTATAGTTATACATTTTCATACATCTGAGAGTCAAGTTGAAAATCCAATACCAACAGGAAGAAAAGCTTTGATTGCAGGAATTGCAAAAGGTTTAGGGTTAAAAACCTTGTTATTAGCTCATTCACCATTTGAAAAGCCATTAGATTATCATGATAGTTTAATAGTGCATGTTAGTGCGAGTCAGTGCGAAAAAGCAATAAAAGAGTGGTTAGAGCCAATTATAGAAGAATATAAAGTATCTGTAGATGATCATAAAGAATATATAACGGGACAAAAAGCTCTCGGTAAAATTTCTAATTTAATTATGGGGGACTATGTTGCTGAGAATGAAAACCATGATTTAGTACATTATTTTTTGGAAACTGCAGAATATAAAGAGGCATTAATTGCACAACAAGTTCTCTTCGTTGGAAGAAAAGGAACTGGGAAAACTGCAAATTTATTAAAAATTAAAAATGAGTTAACTATTGATAAGCGTAATTTCATTATATCTATACAACCACAAGGCCATGAATTCGAAGGTGTTTTAAATATACTTAATAATTTAAAGAATGAATCTGAACAAGCTCATCTTATTGAAAGTGTTTGGAAACATCTAATATACACAGAAATTGCTAAACAATACTATGAGTATCTAGATAGTCTCCCTCTTCATTATCAAAAAAATAAAGATGAACAAGAATTCATAGATTTTGTTAAACAAAATGAACGACTTATTAATGCGGATTTTACCTTAAGATTAGAAAACATTGTAAGTAATCTCACTTCTTCTTTAAAGAAGTCTGATTCTACGGAACAGCAAAGATATAAAGTTAGCGAATATTTGCATGATAATATAATAAAACATTTAAGGAATTATCTTGGTAAAGTTTTAGAAAAACGAGAAAAAGTAACAATCTTAATTGATAATTTAGATAAGAGTTGGAATGATAAGGCAGATTTAAAAAAATTAAGCGAATTATTATTTGGTTTGTTGAACGTAGTACATAAAATATCCGATGAATTTCAAAAAAATTCATATAAATATCAAAAGGTAAATATATCACTAATAGTATTCTTAAGAAGTGATATTTTTTCTAGAATAACAAGTTATGCTTCTGAGATTGATAAAGTTCCTATTAAACATCTAAGTTGGTCAGATTATAGTTTACTTTTTAGAGTAATTGAGAATAGAATTAAGTATAGCAATAATGGTATTACAAGTCCCGATGTATTATGGAATCAATATTTTTGCCAAGAAGTTAATGGAATTCCCCTAAAGAAATATATAGAAAATCTAATTCTTCCTAGACCAAGGGATATTATATTTCTATTTAAAATGGCACTTCAAGAGGCTGTAAATAGGGGGCATGTTAAAGTAGAGGAAGAAGATTTCAAGAGTGCAGAGTTTGCATATTCGGATTATGCAATAAAATCATTATTTCCGGAAAATGGAGGTAGAATTGAAGATATAGAAATCATTTTTTATGCTTTTGCAGGAGAAAAGTCTATACTTACTCAAGAAGAAATAGAAAATTGTATAAAAAAATACAGTAAACAAAATATTAATGAAGTTCTTAATATTCTTTGTGAAATGACATTTATTGGACAAGAAATAGCCGAGGATGAATATGAATATTATAGTGAGAAAAGATCGAGGAAAATTACGGATATACTTGCAGAGAAATTAGCTGTACGTAATTCTCGTTCTAAAAGATATAAAATTAATCCAGCTTTCCACGCTCATCTTGGAATAGAAAATAACTAAATATATAGTGAAAATAAGTGCGTTGTAACTATTCATCTGCAATAATACTTCAGATTATTGATTGTTATTCAAAAGTAACTTAAATATTACTAGTTAATTTTATCTATTTATTCTTAAAAAAACTACCAAGTAGGTGTTTTGATATTCCTACTTGTTCTTTTTATTGCTTTCTCTTCTCTTTAAGTTATTGTGCGTAATTACATTTTTCTAAATAATTTAGTAACATCTTATTAATAGGTGGTTAAATAATGTCAAAAATGAATATGGATACTTACTTGTATAAATATTGCGAAGAACAAATTAATATAATTTATGATGAATTAATAAAAGGAAATGGTTCTCCTGAAATAGAAGAAATAATTCCATTGCTATTATTTAAGAATATATTGGATAAAATTTCGACATTAAAAGTTTTAAAAAAGAAAGCTGACTCCTCAATTAAAGAAAGTTCTCAAGGAATCGCAAGAGTAGTAATTGAAACTCAGTGGAATCTTATGTTTATGATTGAACAGGACAGTAAATTCCGTGCTTTATCTTATTACTATCTTGCATTGGAGTCACAATTGAACAGCCAAATTACTAGTTATGACTATCATATCTCGGAAACACAGGGTTACATTGAAAAGAATCTAGACAATTTAAGATTGCTAAAAGACAACTATAGTAGACTTACTTCTATTAAACTGCTAAACGATCCTGCTGCACTTAAGTACGCTTTAAATAAAAATTATGGAATAAATTCTAAGATAGAAATTGAAAAAAAAATAAAAATTAGAGAAGAAAGTAATAAGGAGTTATTTAATACAATTCAAATTTTAAAAAATAAAAAAAAGGAGGTAGAAAATAAATTAAATGTATTAAAGGATGACAAAAAGTTTTCTGATGTGCAAAAGGAAATTACCAAGTCGAAACAAAAAATTAATTATCCTAAGTGGTACAACTTAAAAACTAATATTGTCTCACTAAGGCAACTCGCAATATTTCTTGGTAGAAAAAAGCAGTATGATGGTGTGTATAATATGTTTTCACAAGAAATTCATGTTCTCAATGCGATAAATCAAATATATATAGAAGATGGAGTTGCTAAGTTACAGCAATCTTCTTCTAACGTAAATCATACACAAGCATTAGATGCATTTTCCTCAGCTATGTACGCTCTAACTGAAGTTGCAGAGAGTTTTCTGTATTTTTATGGAAAAGTCGATGAAAGTATATTTTTAAGAAGGCAAATGGAAAATTATTCAAAAGAGAAATAGCTTCTACTTAATTTGAAAATTAAATCTACAAAATGTGGAAATGTTGAATGAAAGTTATTTAGGTGTAAGTTTAATTTCATGAAATTTTAGAGCAATAATAGTGAAAGTGATACACAGCCCAAAATATTTTACTGATAGATGACAAAGCTGGGGAATTGAGTAAAAGGTAAAATTAATGAGTGTTTTTGTCAAATGTATGATCTTATTTACTATGCCTTTCACTTAGGTGTAAAAATAGACCAAGGCATCCAAATACAATTGCACTTGATAACTTATACAAAGTTCAAAGTTATTCATTTCATCGGGATTTGTTAAAGCTAAAGTTTAAATAAAAATTATGGAAGCTCCAATTTAAAAAATCTAGACGCTATATATTTTAATTGAAAATATTATCATATCTCAAGTGAGTTAGAGCATCTAGGATAGATTGAGGTAAGCATAAAAAATAATTGAGCAAACGTATGAGAAGTGAAGAGAAAAACGCTGGGAAGCTACTTAATTGGAGGTTAACAAGCGGACCTTTAGTTGTGAACATAAGAAAAGCTAAGTAATAATTAAATAGTGAGCGGAATTAGTAAAACCCAACGCAAAATCGGTCACAAAATAAGCGAAAACAAAAAGCCCATGTCAAATAAGTCACATTATTAGTCCGACTAGGTCTGTATTTACTTATAAATTTGAGGAAAAAAGAGTAAAGTCAGGACATATGGTCGATGATACTCTCTTTTAGTGTATATTTATGTTATAAATAATATTGTTGATATTTATATAATAAAAAGAAGGAACTTTTAGGTAACGGGTTCCGTTACCTATCGCAAAACTCTAATTTGGATACCGAATTGTAAATAAAAATGCATACTAAAAAGTAACCCAGTTCTCGAAAGAACTGAGCTATTATTTATATATACTTTGGTTTCCTTCTTCAACTAAAGCACCCGTTAGTTGAATAAGCATCTTGTATAGTCAAGATATTTACTATACAGTTAAATTAACAAATATTAGGTGGTGTCTCAATGGAAAATTATCTTGTTTATATTGCTTTTGGCTTTGCTGTAGCTGGACTTGGTTCTTCTGTCGGCAATGAATATAGACTGAAAAAATTACAAAAAAGAATAGAAGAACTTGAAAAGAAATAGTTCCTGGCCTTACATTTGATGTAGGGTTTTTTATTACTCTTTTTGTGTCAAATGCGACATAAAAACTCCTATTCTCTTCTTAAACTAACCTGCTTCTTTAGTTCAATAAGAAAAAAGGCTTTACTCCTTCTTGAAGTAAAGCACCCGTTAGTTGAACAAGGAGACATGCTTTATATGAACACCTGGTCTATCTCATTTCTGTCGTAATCCAATATCCAATCATTGTATTTGTCATAAATATCTCTTATTGACTCGGGTGAGGTCGCCAGCAAATCACAACCTCTATCATCATACACATGGAAAATTGTCTCTTTATTAATATTGATGAAAAAAACATCATGATAAATCTTAGGTTTAATTCCCATGTCTAGATTACAAATTGCTTTTAACAAAGGAATATATTTAATTTCCGATGTTTTACATTTAAGAATAAATCTATGCGTCTTGTACTTACCATCCTCATCATCCTCGGGGAAAACATAAGGTAGTGTCGTGTGCGTCAACTTATTCAAAACAGACTTATCCTTTATGTATTTAGAGAAAATGTTCAGTTTACGATTGAATGCTGCAAAATCTCCAAAATCATTCACATTTGCTACCACAAAAATCTCATCTTCTTGAAGATGTAAGGTCTTAAACAAAGTGATAACCCTATTGTAAACTCCTTTAAGATAGGGACTGTTTTCGTAACAATAGTCACTATCATAGTCCACGCCTAATTGGAACCGAATACCAATGTCCCAGTTATAAAACAATGCAGGTCTAAGTTCTAAGTTCAGGAAATTTTCATTCATAAAGTTGTTTAATGCCATTCTTGCACCTCGTTAATTTATTTCATTGAACTTTTCTTATTCAACTAAACTGCCTCGTTAGTTTAAGTATATAATTTCAACAAACATCCTCATTTAATTGATTTTATTTTATGATGAATAAATCTGGATGTTCTTTTAACAATTTTGAAAGAAATAATAGTTGAGGAAAAGGTATTAAAAATAAATTTCTATTTATATTTCCTTTTAATATCGCTTTTCCATTTTGTTTAATAAAATCATTTAAAGTAATTTTATTATTACAGATAAGATGAACATCTTCTGGAGTTAGTAGTAGAAGTCCATTAGTTTCTGAAGAGGGATTTGGTTCATTTTCAGAGTAGGAAAGATACATTATTGATAAAGATTCCTGCTCATTTCCTTTAACTAAAATTGGAGCTATTTCCTCGCCTAACCCTATTATGGAAGGCTTATTTCCCCACTCACTCATATGATAAGTTATTGGAGAATTTATTGGAGTTATTTTCATTGAAGCCTCTTCAAAAACTTCACGCCTAGCTGTCTCTAATGCGGTTTCTTCAAATTCTTTATGCCCACCAAGTCTAACTACTCCAAGGTTATCTGCCTCTTCTGTAGGACCAACCTGAAAAATAAACAGCCCCCGATATAAAACGTAAGCTCCCGACGTTTTTACATTTTGATTAATATTAATGTCACTGACTCCCCTAAAATAATTTAATGTGTATTAATTGATAAGAATCCTAATCCTCAATGTTTATATTCTATTCTCGTTTTTTATTTCCTCTTTCACTAACCTGCACCTTTAGTTGAACAACAAGAAGGCTGTCGACTGACAGCCCTGTTCTGCTAAAACACCCGGTAGTACAACAAGAAAAATACTTATACCACTGTCAAAACTTACCTGCTTATTCACCATTTCTTACAAAACAATTTACCACCGATATCAATAAACCGATAAATGAAATAGCGATACCTATTTTTGTTCCACTTGAGTAGCCAAGTCCTGTTGAACTAAATGCCAATATTATTGAAATACCAAATAGTATAATTGAAACTCCTAAAAAACCAATTTTCATGTTCTGCCTCCTCATATGAGACTATATTCAATGAAATAGAACAAAAATCCTTGTTCAACTAAACTGCACCGTTAGTTCAATAAGAAAAAAGAGCTGCCTAAGAAACCCTATGTTCTTTACTAAAGCACCCGTTAGTTTAAGTACATTTTTTCACAATCTTTACAGAAATGCTGCCCTTAGTTCAATAAGAAAAAACTACCTTAATTGCAGCCATTGCCTCTCCTTTTGTGCGTGGTGGGTGGTACTACCATTTTACCAAAGGATGGTTTCTTTTTGTTTTTCTTGACATAAAAAAGGGCAAAATCCCTCAGCCAATTTCCCATGGCTTTTGGGACAGCCCCTCTAATCCTTTAACTGATAGAAAACCTGTTCAATTTTGCCTCAGTACCAAGTATGACAGTGTTAAGATCATTCCCTCGGCTATCTTGTCCCCTTCTGAAATAGAGACTGCGTAAAAAA
Source organism: Bacillus sp. FJAT-22090 (assembly GCF_001278755.1). Classification (GTDB taxonomy): domain Bacteria; phylum Bacillota; class Bacilli; order Bacillales_A; family Planococcaceae; genus Psychrobacillus. The sequence goes on from NZ_CP012601.1 coordinate 3,445,826, forward strand.
TTCTTGCTGTTCACGCGAGCAATCACCTGACTGCGACTTCTCGGCAAATTGCAGCATTGCGCTAAGTCGCTAATCCAATCAGCGATTTCTTGATGTGGAAGTAACTCTTTGTCAATCATCGTATCTACGATGTTGACTAACCGCTCATCATCCTCATCGCTAAAAATGTGTCTCCCATTATGAAGCAGGTCAGAAATAGCAACAAGAACCTCACGCAGCATTGCGACGCTGCTCTCCTCGCACTGAACCAGCTCGACAAAAACATCCGCACCGTGAGACGCGCTGTGAGCCCAGCCTCCTACTGAAAGGTAACCTCGCAGATCCTTTTCCTCTTTATAATAACGAAGCATCGCATGCATTAATTGCTCAATTTCCGCTTGATTGAAAAATGGATTTTGTCTGTGGCGATGCACAATCAAAGCGATAGGTAAGGCAGAGAACGTCCTTGTAAAAACTGACTGATCATCTTCGCTGCCAATACTATAGAACAAATGGTTCTCATCAGTCAGAACAGTTAAGAGGCTTCGTAACTCCTCTTCACTGAACCTATTCTCTTCCTTAATCCACATATAAAACATCGGATAAATCAGGTTATCCCGTAATTCTGGCTGAGGATCGCCAATATATTGAAGTAACAAAGGTAAGAAATCTTGATGCTGCTCACCTTCGCGTAACTGATACTCATCCTTCTCAATTCTTTGCAAATCCAGCATCAATTTGGTCCTTGTATCTCTCATTTCCCCATCTCCTTCAACATTAACATAATCTCCTCTATAACAACTTCTGGCTCATCATGATGAATATAATGTCCACTTCGACTAGCAATCCGGTACTTGCTTGACGTTGATAGCCATTGGAATTCTGCTTGGAGTCTTTGCTCAATTTCCAATATTTCTTGAGATGGCCATCCCTCTTCAACATTGTCAGGTAAACCTCTTGTAATAATTGCGAGAGGGAGGTTACTTTGCTTTGAATGATCAACGATTTGCTTATAGCTTTGTATTTTATCAATCTTCTCACTATTCAACATAGGATTCTCGTAATATTCCCTATTTCTTGCAAGCAGATTTTCGGGTAGAACCTTTTCATAGGCAAGTTCTTTATATTCCGGTGCAGCGTCAACCAAAACCATACCGCAGATGTTCAGTGGATAAAGACTGGCATATAATCTAGCGACCAAACCACCAAAAGAATGTCCCACCAATATATAGGGTTTCTCCACTTCAAGTGCTAGCAACAATTCGTTGAGCTCCTCGACTAGATCATAGCAAGTCGTCGGGACGGATGCGACTTGACACCTGCCAATACCCGACCTGTTATAGGAAAAGGTTGATGTTTTTTGCGATATTCGGTCTTGGACTTTTTTCCATGTCTCATAGCTATCGCCTAACCCTGCTATGAAGATTACGCTTGGAGTACTGTTACGTGAATTATTATTGAATAGTCTGCGGTTATCACAGATATCAATTATCTTTTTATATTGTATAGTCACTTTTAATCACCTAGTTCAATTATAAGCTTCACACTATTAATATTTCCATAATAATTGGATTATTATATAGTTTTGCGAACTTTTCCATTTTTTATTTTGTAACTTCAGCTGAAACCACTCCAAAAGAAATCTGTAGAATACCAATTAATAATTTGCTTACTTCCAAGTTTTTTGTCGTTTTAAACATTTCACACTGGATCTCCTAAATCTATTTGATTGTTCTGTAAATATAAATAGACCATCGAATGATGGTCTTGTTCTGCTAAAGCACCCGTTAGTTTAATAAGAAATTTCACTTTTACTTTTCCTGTTTACTCTATCAATCTAAAAAGGTCAGAATAAAAAAGTTTTAACGATGCTTCATTTTCTCTATCGTTATATAATCCAAAACCATATCTTGACCCTTCAATTAACCCCGATGAAAAAGAAGATCCTTTTTGAAAATCCTTTGGATGATACTCCATAGCATCCGAGATAAAGGGGGTTAATGTATCGGTTCCAATAAATATTATTGGTTTCTGTAATTCAGCATAAACTTTTGAATAATTATCGTTTGAGGCTTCTGCTAATTTTTCTTTCATGATAAAAACTGCATCATAGTTTTTATAATTGTCGTTAGCTAAATCTTCAAAAGTAATTGGAACAAATTTTACTGTCTTATTTTCTATTATTGTAGGGGAATTTCCAATAATCCCAATGTTTAAAACACGTCCAGTGTAAGGATTAGTCGGAGTATTAGAACTGCAGCCAGACGCAAAAATAAGTAGCATCAACATGAAAAAGAAAAATAATTTTTTCAGTCATATTCCTCCTTACAACTTTAGTTTTTTACTTATTACTTATTCTGTATTTTATAATCGGATTCCTTCTTAAACTAACCTGCTTCGTTAGTTTAAGTGCAACATTTCACAATGGTTTTCCGAAGTCTTCTTGATGTATTGGACATAAAAACAGACCATCGGAAAGATGGTCTTGTTTAACTAAAGCACCCGTTAGTTTAAGTACATTTCTTCACAAACTGTTTTATTCACTCTCACTGTTTGAGTTATTAAAAATACTTAGCATCAATGTTAAACCTGCAACAATTTCAATCAAATTGCTACTAAAAACTTTTAGAGACCAACTACCAAATGCGTATAATGGCACAATTAACGAAAAGAGAATACAAGGAATGAATACGCAAATAAGTAAAGGTAGGTTTATTTTTATTGACCATTTTTTTATAAAAATAAGTGAAATGTAGATACCCCATATAAAGAGAATCATAAAGTTAGTCCAATCAATCATATAGAAATGGGAGCTATCTTTAATTTGATTTTTAATATCGAAACTGATGATTGTTAATAAAAACAATCCAATAACCCAAATTAATTTCCATATATAAGTTGACCACTTTTTCATGAACAACACCTCCTTAGCGTTTTTTATAATTGTAAATACGCTCCAAAACGAAAAGAGTTCCAAAATAATCCCCCTATTATCAAGCTAAGTGCCAATAACCTCTTATTCAACTAAACTGCTTCGTTAGTTTAAGTGTAACATTTCACAATGGAACGCCGAAATCTAATTGATGTTTTGAACGTAAAAACAGACCATCGGAAATGATGGTCTTGTTTAACTAAAGCACTCGTTAGTGAAAATCATGGTCTAATAAAAGGTATATTTCTGTATACAAAAGTACTACTTTTAGATACCTATTACTTGCGAATTATCAGAATATTTGGTATTAATAATAAAAAGAAGACGATAGGTGGTGATGTTTTGTCGAAAAATAAATATTCTTGGACGGAACAAAAAATAGCAAGGTTTTATAAAGAAGGTAGAGGTTCAGGTGAATTAAATCATTATCTCCCTTGGCTGACAATTCAAGACGTACCAAGTGATGGTAGGTCTCATAGACCGAAAGGATGGAAAACGGGTAGAATACATCAATTACTATCTGATCTAGAGCTCTCATATTTTTATTATTTGGAATGGAGCAAGAAAGTTATAGATATAAGAGAGCAATATCCCATTGAGCGAGAGAACACACTACAAATAGCTTCTGAGAAAAATATTCCCCACCCTTTTGATAAAAGTACCCAAACACCAATTGTTATGACCACAGATTTTTTAATAACATGTCGCGTTAACAATAATATTATTCATTTAGCTCGATCAATAAAGCCCAGTATTAAGTTAGAAGAAGATGGTGTGATGGGAAAACTTGAGATAGAAAGACAATATTGGGAAGACAGGGATATAGAGTGGGCCCTTATTGATGAAAAAGTTATGTCCACTCAGTTTAAGAAGAATATGAAATATATACATGAGTATTACAATCTAGAGAAAGGTCAAGAGGAAGAATTGAGTTTGCATTTTCTTGATTATTTAGCTAAAGAGCTACAATTAAATCCAACAAAGCAGTTAGCTACATGTTGTGATGAATTTGATTCTTTGTACAATCTTGATGATGGATCAAGTATTTATTACATGAGACATTTATATGCTCGCCAGTATATTGAAGCATGTGACATGGAAAAAACAATACAACCGCATAACATAAGTCTTAGTGAAATAATTTTTAATGAAAGGGGTCTCAACAGAAATTATGGTAGTTCTATCAGTTAATGAACTCATTGTAGATGTTGATATAGATAAATCTTATAGAATTTTATGGATTGATAGTGGTTATGTGATTGCGTATGTAATAGACATTAATGATTGTAAAGCATGTCCTTTTATTATGACTATTAAGGAGATAGAAGAACAAATCAATACAGCTTCTTATACTTTGCAGGTAGATGAGAATGTAACTCTAAAAAGAATACCAACCGAAAAAGATATTCAACACAGAGATAAAACTTGGATGATAATTAAAGATATAGTCGGAATGGAACCTGGTATTTATCAGAAGGAAAAACGTTATAAATTAATTAAAGAAGCAATGGTCAAGCATAATATTAAATCTCAAAATACCTTTTATAAAAATTTAAGAAAGTATTGGCAAAGAGGAATGATGAAAGACTCTGTTCTTCCAGACTTTCATTCAAAGAATAAAGAAAAGCAATACAAGAAAAAGACAGGAAGACCTAATAAGAATGGTTTAATAGGAATTATTATAACACCGGAAATAAAGGAACAGTTTTCGAAATCAATAAAAAAGTATTATTTAAAGTCAAAGAAACCGTCTTTAATATTCTCTTATAAAATGATGCTCCTTGATTATTATACAAAGTTTAAATACTTTGACGACTCTAATGTTGAAAAAGTAAGACTTAAACCTGTTGAAGAGAGACCAAGTATGAGGCAATTTCTACACTGGTTTAATACAGAATATAAAAATGACGCAGTCACAATAGCTCGAGAAGGAGTAAAGAAATTCGAACAAAATCACAGAGCGATATTAGGTTCTTCAACAGCCGAAACAGATGGCCCAGGAGATATTTATCAGATTGATGCAACACCTAGTAATGTATATTTAGTAAATCGTTTTAATCCAAATTGGATAGTTGGTCGACCTACAACTTATTTCATAGTGGATGTTTATACTCACCTTATAACTGGTCTTTATGTTGGCTTAGAGAACGCCTCTTGGAAAGCTATGATGAGTGCAATTGCTAATGCGTGTACAGATAAAAATGAATATTGTAAGAGATTTGGAATTAATATATCAAATGAAATGTGGCCTTCTATGCACTTACCAAACAACTTTATAGGAGATAGAGGTGAACTAGCTAGCCATGGGGTAGACCATTTAATTGAAGGGTTAGGTCCAAATATTAGCAACACCCCTCCCTATCGACCGGACTGGAAAGGAATCGTTGAAAAACTATTCGATACTTCACAAGAGAAAATAAAACCTTTCTTGCCTGGATATGTACATGAAGATCATGGAGAAAGAGGAGCAAAGGATTATCGATTAGAAGCGAGTCTTAATATTGAAGAATACACCAAAATTTTAATTAACTTTATTCTTTTCTATAACCACAATTTTTATATGAAGGATTATGTTAGAACTGAACAACAAATAAAAGATAATGTTCAACCGATTCCAATCAAGCTATGGGAATGGGGAGTAAAAAATGCTTCGGGTAAATTAAAGAAACCTAACATGAAAGAGATTATGTTTTATTTGTTGCCAAGAGATAAAGCAACTATTTCTGAAAAAGGAATTAGATATAAAAAGATGTTTTATACTACAGCTAGAGCGATAGATGAACAGTGGTATTCTAAAGCAAGAAAAGATGGAAGTTGGAAAGTAGATTTTTCTTATGACCCAAGAAATATGAGTGTAATTTATTTGCATACTTATGATGAAAATCTTTATATTCCGTGTACTCTTTTAAATCATCAGGCTAGGTATAAAGACAAAACTATAGAAGAAATTGAACAACTTTTAGAATTTGAAACAGATGATTTTAAAGACTTTGAACATACACAGTTAGAGAATGAACTTAACTTCTACTCGGACATGATAAATATTGTAAAAGTTGCTAATAAGAATAAAGAGGAAAAGTTGGATAAGTCCATTAGCAAGTCCAAAAGAACAAAAAATATAAAGGATCATAAACGTGAAGAACGAATTCATCGAAGAGAGGAAGAAGCATTTAACTTGGAATTTGATAATAAAAATAAAATTTCAAATACCTCGCAGCAAAATGATGATATTGAAGAGAACAAAACTTCCAAAATTTCAATTAAACAATTATTTGAAAACGAAGGACAAAATAAAATATGAAAAAACTAATTAAATTAAATAATGGAGATTATGCATTTAGTGCGGAGTACACTGTGCAGGATAATACAGACTATCAGGGAAATCCATTAATTGAAGCTCTTCCACCCATGCTTTCTGTAAATGAGGCATATAGCCAACTAAGTTATCTGCCAGAATATAACGAAAAAGAGAGAGGTCTTTCGAACTTACATCGTTATCATGCCCTTATTAGGCTAACTCGATTTTATCAAGTGGTGGATCAGACATTGGTGTTAGAAAATCGTTTCTCAAGATTATTAAGAAATGGGTATGTATATAGAAATCCTAAAAACAAATCCCATGCAGAAGCATTAGTAGAAATGCACCGAAGATTAGAAAATAAAGAGCCCTTAGGCCTTCCGCCAGATATAAGAAAAACAGCATCTACCCTTTCTATTATAGGGTATTCTGGAATGGGGAAATCGTCTGCAATTGAGAGGATACTTTCTCTTTACCCTAAGGTGATAATTCATAAATACCCTTTAAATATAATGCAGGTTCCATGGCTAAAATTAAACTGCCCGAACGATGGATCTCCAAAGACACTATGTTTAGATTTTATTACAAAGATTGATGAGATTTTAGGAACAAACTATTTTAAACAAGGTCTTAAGAGAGAATCCTTAAGTTTTTTAATTATATATATCGGACAATTAGCTAGAACACATTGTTTAGGTGTGTTAGTTATTGATGAGATTCAGCATATGTTAACAGCGAAATCTGAAGTTTCAAATAGTATGATGAATTTTTTAGTCACTTTAGTAAACGAAATTGGAATTCCAATGGTGCTTATTGGAACGACAAAAGCAAAGCAATTACTTCAAGTTAATTTTCGACAAGCTAGAAGAGCTAGTGGTCATGGCGAGTTAATCTGGGAACAAATGAAGATGGATGACAATTGGGAAGTCCTAATGAAAAGTATGTGGACATATCAATGGACAGAGGAGAAAGTTGATTTAACGAAAGAATGGCTGGAATTAATGCATGACGAGAGCCAAGGGATCGTAGATATTGCAGTTAAGTTGTTTTTATTGGCACAGTCTTATGCTATGGAGGAAGGGTATAAAAAAATTTCTCCAAATATGATAAATAAAGTTAGCAAAAAGTACTTAAATTCGATGCAACCTATGCTTAAAGCATTAAAAGAAGGAAGATTAGAGGATATCGTGAGATATGATGATATAACACCTTTTGATATTGAAGATTTTCTGTTACAAAGAGAAACTCCGATAAACATGAGAGAAAAAATAACTAGAGAGAAAGAGAAAATAGCAGAAAAAAGGCAACAAAAAGAAATATCAGTACTTCAAAAAGTCACACTTACATTAATGGGTATTGAAATAAATGACAAATTGGCAGAGATGACGGCAAAAAAAGTAATCAACGAAAACAAAGACATCACAATACAAGAAGCAGTTCAATTAGCTTTAACGATTATTAATGAACGTAAGGAATCTAAGAAAGCAGCTAATAATAAATCCAAAAATAGAAGAACTACGAATATTATTTTTAAAATAGTTGATAATGGTAGGAAAGAGAGGAAATCAGCTCACGATTCCTTGGTTGAAAATGGATTAATGATTGCTCCCCTCTCCGATAATAAACTATTTTAGGATGGGATTATATTGCTTGGTTGGTTTCCAAAGCCATATGAGGATGAGTTAATCTATAGTCTATGCGCTAGATACTTTACTAAAAGTATTAATGTTAGTACTAGAAGTGCTCTTGAAAAGTGTTTTAGAGGTCAAAGGTCCAAACTAACACCTGATTTTCCTTCAAATCTCGAAGCACTGGTTGAACAGCTTCAAGTCTTTGATTATAAAAGTTTAGAGTCTTTAATATACAAACATACTCCCTTTTATTACTTTACTAATTTTCTCATAACCTCTCAAAAAGAAGAAGTTATGAAAGAAATTATTAAACCGAAAACGAAGAATATACACATGTCGATTGGACTAGTTGCGAGTATAGTGAAAGAAACTAAGTACTTTAAATATTGTCCTATTTGCTTAGAGACCGATCTAAAAAAATATGGCGAATCATATTGGCGTATATCACATCAGCTTCCTAGTGTATTTATTTGTACAGAACATAAATCTTTACTTCATTTTAGTTCCGTTTTATACAGAAATAACAATTCTGAATTAGTACCACCGGATGAGATAAATTGTATTCCCTCCCCTCTTAATCGTTCTATTAGTAAGAGCATGACTGAGAAGGGATTTTATCAATTGTGTAAGATAGCTAATGAAAGTAAAGTGCTATTAAATAATGAATTAAACTGTGATCTTACTCAATTATTATCAATATATAAAGATTTACTAAGAAAGAAAGGTTTAATCACAATCAAAGGAAGAGTGAGGCAAGTTGATTTATATAGACAATTTGTATCTTTCTATGGAGTTGAATTTTTAAGTTACTTCCATTCGGTTCCATCCCTAGCTCAAGAGTCATGCTGGTTAAAAACTATTACCCGAAAACACAGAATTTCATTTCATCCTGTAAGACACTTGCTGCTATTAAACTTTTTGGGAAAAGAACTTAAAATGATTGGTTCAGAAAGTTATGCAGGTCCCTTTGGAAAAGGCCCGTTCCCTTGTCTTAATCCTGCTGCTGAACATTATAAAAAATTTGTAATCACGGATCTAAAAATAAAAAGATGTTCAGATACTGGAAAACCAATTGGTATTTTTACTTGTTCATGTGAATTTCAGTATTCACGACTGGGTCCTGATATCGTTCTAGAAGATAAGTTCAGATACCGATACATTAGAAATTTTGGTAAGGTATGGATGAAAAAACTAACTGAGTACATTGAGGAGGAAAACTTTAGTTATCGGAAAGCCTCTTTAAATCTAAACGTAGATGTAGGGACTGTAATTAAATATTACAAACTGCTGAAAAATGAAAATAATAAGAGCATACATGGTGAAGAATCAACATTGGTTAATGATTATCGTTCTAGTTGGTTAAAAAGTATAGAAACAAATCCTACATGTTCCAAAACAGAACTTAGAAATTTAAATAAAAAAGTGTATATGTGGTTATATAGAAATGACAAAAAATGGTTAGATAATAACTCCCCTGTGCAATTAAATAGAATAAACATAAATCAAAGGGTTAACTGGAATGAAAGAGACCAAAAGACTTTAGAGCAAATAAAGAACTATTTGTTAACTATAGATATAAATGCGAGACCTGTACGATTAACCAAAAGACATGTCGCAGTTGCAATTGATAAATTAGCACTAATTGAGAAAAAGTTAGACATACTCCCATTAACAAAAGAGTTTATCGGATCGATATCTGAAAGTAAATTTCAATACAAAGAGAGACTTGATGAATGGAAAAAGAAAGTTCAATTTAATCATTAGAGGTGGTTACATGCATACATTCTTTCCAGTTATTCAAAAAGATGAGCTTTTATTTAGTATTTATGCAAGATATCATGAACGGAGTCTAAATAAAAGTGAGAACAAAACAATTAAGGAACTTCATTTAACTAAAATAAACCCTTTGCTCCCTGAAAATATTCAATGCCTTATTTATAAGCTAAAGTATTTTGACGCCCCTGATATAGATTACTTCTTAAATATTCACACTATGTATAATTATATTTCAAACTTTATATCTCCAACTGATATCAAGGAGCTGTATCAGTATATGACCAAAGGTACTGGTAAAATTGGTGCTCATGTAAGCGATAAACACTTTTCTCAAAAAAAATATCTGAAGTATTGCCCTGATTGCATCCAAAAAGATTTCGAGCTCTTAGGTGAAACTCATTGGAGGCTTTCACATCAATTACCTACGCTTTTCGTTTGTATGATACATGAAATCCCTTTAAAACAAATAGATACTCCTAATAATGATATTGGGCTTAACACAATTATTATTCATCAACAAAATAATATTCCCTGCGAACCATTAACTAAAAAAACATTGTTTTATGCGAAGCAATTTGCTAAACAAAGTTATTATCTTAATAAAATGAATTTTAATCTTTATAACAAAATTCAATCACAAGATTTTTATAGGTTATTTATTGAGAGAGGTTTTGTGTCGGATTCAGTAGTTCATGAAAAAAAACTTGATAAAGAAATAGTTTCATTTTTTGGTAGCGAATTTTTGGAATTAGCAGGTTTTAACCAAGAGATATTTAAAGAAATTTCTATAAGACCGTTGTTTTTTAGTAATAGTATGACGCCGATAGAAATTTTAGTATTAATAAATTTCTTTTATAAATCTTTATCAGGAATAGTTTTACATAAAAATTCGTCAAAGAGAGGGTTAGGTCAATCTCTTTTGGCTGAATTGCTTGTGTAATATTCTATAAAGATTTTAGTAGTTTCGAAAGGAGAATTAATTTAATTGATAGAGTAAGTAGTTCGTGAGAGTATAATCATTAAGTATGTGAGGTGTATTTGATGACTAAATATCCGCATAGTAATATGAGTGTTCTTTTAAAACAGTGGAAAAATAAAGTAATTAATATAACTAATCTTTCTAAACTTGATAAGAAATTATCTTTAGCTGGAAAGAAAGAAACTCTATTATTTCACGATTTCGATGATATAGAAATGATACAAGTGTATTTATACAGACAGAGACAATCTAACGTTCAAGAGGTTTGGTCTGAACGAACTATTAAAGTATATAGAGATGAGTTGGTTCTTTTTGTTGAGCACTTAATTAGTTATGGGCAGGAATTTGATTTTGATGTGGATGCAAATACAGTAATAGATACATCTCTGATTAAATCCTTAACTACAATGAATATAAGAAAGTACCAAGAATGGTTAATTGAAAGCAGTCCCTATGTTAAAAAAAGAGGAAGTTACGCTCCGGCTACACTCTCACGTAAAGTTGGGGTTATTAGAAGTTTTTTATACTTTTTATATGAAAAACAATATATAAATTATTCAATTCACCAAGGTTTATTGATATGTAGTAATATTCAAGAAGAAAGGCCTAATCGTGAATTAGGACCGTATGAAGTGGTTCAACTCTTGAATTATTTTAGAGAAAATAATCATTATGTAACTTTCAGTATTATTCATATATTAATTGCAACTGGATTAAAAAATGGGGAGTTCTGCAGATTAAAGGTCAAAGATCTTATATATAATTCAAACTATAAAGAGAATTGTCTTGTTGTTAAAGGAAAAGGGAGCAAAATAAGAGAAGTGCCTATAAAAGAAAAAGCATATAATAGTTTAGTCTTATTCAGAACAGAACGAGGGTTAGAAGACATTGATGTAGCAGAGCCTGAATCACCTTTGTTTACAACGTCTAACGGAAAAGCATACTCCCCTTCCTATTTAACTCAATTTTTATCGAAAGAAATTCAACAATCGGAGTTACCAATACTTTCACAAGGAAATATAGTTCTTGGTGCACTAACATTTCGTCATACATTTGCTCTTATTTCAAAAATAAATAATATAGATTTTTACGAAATCCACCGACTATTGGGCAATGACAGTATCGAAACAACGTCTAATTATATGGAGAAAATTTTCCCTATTGAAAATAATGCTGTTAATAGTTGGAAATCCGAGATTCTTGGAGGGTTTATTTGATGTTCTAGCTTAATAAATAGTATCCAATAATGTTTTTGCTTTGTTATAGAAAAGTAATGGTTGGTTGTAGAACCTTTTTATTCAAGCAAAACCCCGTTCTGTTTTAGAACGGGATCAGAAACAATATTGTTTATTTAAAAAAATGTTCTAATTCATCCATTAAAAACTTAAGTTTTTCTGGCTGCTCTGTAAGTATCAATTTTGTTAATTGTACTCCATGTATTACTTTGTTATATGTTAAACCATAATTTATAAACAATCTTTCCAATACTTCACTTCCCACAGCATTCTTTAAAGGGTTATTTTCTTCTCTTGGGAAAATTTTCTTATCGGCTTTTTTTAAGAAGATATTATTTATAAAGTCCTCAATATCATCTTGATTAACGTCATTATCAGTATCTTTATTTATTAATAGAGATAGCTCCTTTGGACAATCTAAAAAATAATTTTCTATTTCTCTTCTTTCAAGGATTACAACATTATCTCCATATTTTTCTTTGATTTCGAGAATTTTGTCATCAGTTTTCTCATCGGAGTCTATTAATATTCTATAAGGAATAGGGCTCTTATTTATCCCACCCAAAACTAAATCCAGTTTTTCTTTATTTCTTGTCATTGCAGACTTTTTACTAAATTCATTTCCAGTACCATTCATTTTTAAAATTCTATAATTATATCCAATCTGTTTCAATCCAAAGTGTCCTAACACTAAAGGTATCACTGTCTCTTCGGTTTCACCTTCAACAAATATTACTCTGTCGGCTAACGCAAAATCACTGTTATTCAGACCAATGTTTGCTAATATTTCTTGTATATCACCTAGTTTTGTATAAGTACTTTTCCCTTTTTCCTTTTGAACAAGATATATATTTTTTTGGAATGGATAGTTGATTAGCAAGGGAGAATGGGTGGTTAATAAATATTGATTATTTTTAGTTTCAGATATTAGATCATAAATTGCTTTTTCAGCAGAAGGATGTAAAAAAACATGTGGTTCATCGTATAATACTATTCGACTATCTTCTGTGAAAAGGACGCATAATATTATAAGTACATGAGTAAATCCACTACCACAATTAGATAAAGGAATTGGGTTAGGGTTACCTTCAAAATAAAGACTTATATAAGTATTTCCTCCGTTTATAGGGGTACTAACACTAATGATATCAGTAAATATTTTTTTAAATACATCTATTATCTGATCAAATGCTTTTTCATCATTATTATGCAAAGTAAATAAGAATGCATTTAGATTTGTGCCTTCAATGCTTAAGCTATTTTGAACAGATGCTGAATCCATTTTTGGAACATATCTAGTACCATTTATAAAAACTATCCTGTCTCTTAAGAATTTTATTAAGTTATTAATAAATTCGGGTCTTCCACCATATGTTACTCCACCGCCTTCAATAAATTTTACAATATAAATTGGTGATGCATCACTTTCACTATTATTTGTATAAAAAGGCTGATAACGATCATTTCTAAAAAATTCAACTTTATTTATTCGTGAATTTTCCAAAGAGTTATTTATATAGGAAATATTTATTTTTATAATATTAATATAATTAATAGACATCTCTGGTGTTAAATTTCTATTAAGAGTAGCTATATCTGAGTCATCTAAGGATATTTCTAACTCTAATTCTGTATGCTCCGAGTTGAATAATGCATCCCGAAATTTTGCACTTACAGCGTAGTACAATGCCTCAATCATAGCTGTTTTGCCCGAGTTATTTTTCCCTGCAAAGATGTTTATTTTACTGTCTAATTCAATTTCTCCGGATTTCTCTATACTTTTATAGTTATTCAATTTAAATTTTATTATTTTCATTTTTATACCAGCCTTAATTCATTTTTTTGGTCTAAACAAAGTACTATATTACAATTCTATATTCAACTATTAATAATTTGTAATATATTGGTATTTATTAATTGATACCTATTTCCTTAGGTTCTAAGGAAAAGTTTTCAAAGAATACTTTTCAGAGGAATTTATTATAGAAAAATTAGAGCAATAGAATTTTATTCAAACGGGTAAGTTTTTAATAGTGTCATGAATGATGGGTTTAGATACGGTTAAATTAAGTATCAAACAGGTTTGATAAAGCATATTTACGAAGGAAGGAATAATTAATACAAAAAGCGTCCATCTCATATTGAGAAGGTCGCTTTTTTGTTTATAACTCTAGTAATTGTTTCTTCTTAGCATCAAATTCATCTTGTGTTAGTACGCCAGCATCAAGTAGATTTTTAAATTTAATTAATTCGTCTGCAGCACTGATTGGAGTGGAAGATGGTGCAGAGGTAGTATGTCGCTTACTTTCAATTAAATCTACTAATTCCTGTGCTTTATCTAATTCCTTTTTAGCAAACATGATAGAGTTTTCATCCTTAACAGCACTCATCGTGCCACCTTTTGTTTCGCTGGAACCCGAATATGCGAATTGGACGTATCCGTTTGTCATGCCCGGTTTTTTCACCTGTATAGCGGTAATAGATTTAAGCGGAATTGATTTCGTACCTTTTGAACCACCTTTATTAATATAATTCAGCATACCCTTTGATTCTATTTTTACAGTGTGCTCATCCACAGTGACGATATACTTACCAACTGACTTAAATTCAAATATATTTGTCATTGTAATCATCTCCCTTTACGACTACTATATAGGATAATATCTCCAATTATATACACAAAAATAAATAAAAGCTATATTAATTCCTTTGGCAAACTTAGTTGAGGTGTGATGATATCTGATAGTAGTAAAATTAATTGCCAATGAGGGTTTTGTAACTAAAGAGGAATAGCCATTTACTTACACTAGCAATGAGGAAACTCTTAAAAACCATATGAATAATAAATCTTCTTAAAGAACAAGGGAAAATAGAAGGGAGCAAATATATGAACCGAGTAAAAAGATTACCTCCTACTAAAGAAGTGTTAAGAGAATTATATTTAAAATCAGGTAATCAATGCGCTTTTCCAGGATGCAGTAAAACAATTCTAAATAATAAAGGGAACGTTGTTGGTCAGATATGCCATATAGAAGCAGCTATGCCGGGTGGCGAGAGATTTAATGCGAAGCAATCAAATGAAGAACGAAGGGCTTTTAGTAATCTCATATTACTTTGCTACGATCACCATATTGAAACGAACGAAGTGAAGCAATTCTCTGTAGAACGATTAAAAAAAATGAAAGCTGACCATGAAAAGAAATTTAGTGATGCAGCAGAGAAATTGTATAGTACAGTATCTGACAAAACACTTCAGCAAGATTTTGAATATTGTACTTCTCTAACTAATATGAATAATGTTTTAAAATGGGGACTTAGCAGAGAAGAACATATATTAGATGTTCCAAAATTTAATAAACTAGTGGATATACTTAGGAAGCTGTCCCCTAATACACGAGCAATATTTAGTATTATGGTTGATAGATCAGTAAACTCTTTGATAAACCTTGAAGAAATCTCTCAAGTAACTGGTCTTGAGCATGTAGAACTAAAAAAGAGCATTTCACTATTAATTAACTACGAACTCATTACAGAAGTAGACTCGGACGATTATAATAATCCAATTACCTACTTAAAGCAAAAAGATCTTTGGGACATATGGAGCGAAATTAAGAATTACTCAGAAAAGTCATCTATTACATTAGAAGAAATTATAAATAATATGAATTTTTCGTTACTAGATTGATGGTTAACTAATAATAAAAATTGTATTATGCGAGCGCTCGTTCTATTAATATAGTCTTTTCATGGTTTATATCTATATAACCTGACTACTCGGATATGATGTAGTCAACCCAATCGAAAGAGAAAAAGTGAGGTATGTAAAGTGAATCTAATTGTTACTACTGATGAACATCGAATCTACTTTAGAAATGAAGAGGTTGGCTTTATGGGATATACATCTTATGACGCCGATTTAATAGAAAAATTGCAAAGTGTCAATTGGTATGTTAGAAAAAGACATTAAAGAGAAAAAAAAACTTATATAAAAACACATTCTAAAAAGCTCGGCAATTATAAGTCATTACATCAAATTGTGATGATTCATTGGTATGGATTAGAAAGATTTGAGGAAGTTAAAGATAAAGGATTTATTGTAGAACATCATGATAATGATGCTTTCAATTGTCTTATTGAAAATTTGTCTTTTGCTCCTAATGATGTAAATTTAGCTAAGGCACATACTTATGACAAGGAAAGAAAAACTTCATTGCCGTATATTGCAATAAACTTTTTTAAGGATTTTAAATCAAAAAAATATCAAATTACTTTAGGGTTTAATGTAGAATTTTTCCTCACTCAAAAAGAAGTTACTAAATCTATTACATCATTAAAACTACTCTATGCAGATGACTTTAGGATTGTGTTTAATGATGCTTCTAATTTACTTTACAATTTAACGGAATATAAACAGTTTGATTTAAGAAAATTACAATACATAGATTATACATATACAGAGACAATATATGTTCAACCAAAAGCAGATGGTACTTTCCCTGTGCTAGTAGAGGTTGACGGTGAATGGACAATTGTATTAAGTAACAAATCCAAACTGTATTCTGTTGCACCGGATCCACAATTATATAAAGATTAAATTAGAGGTTAATAACCAACATTATGAACACTATAATACTTTTAAAGGAGCAACCAAATGAACAATAATGATCCGAAACAACAGATGATTAATGATCAAGTAAATGTTACGAGAACAATTGTAATACTTGCAAAAAAATACATATTACAATTAAATACAACTCACATAGATATTGCAAATGAACTTCCTAAATTCTTAAGTTTGCACGGGTATTCAGATCCTGGTGTAGTTAACGTCCATGATTCTATATTTGATGAAAAACAAATAACTAAAGTAGCTGGCTATCTTTCTTATTCAATCGCATTTTCTGAAGCAATATTAGAGTTAATACACTCAAATTATTTAATAGCAACGAGTAAACAACAATACCCTTATAATAGTTCAGGTTACACAATTTCCTGGACTACAGTGATTCAAGGCTACGGTGGAACAAATTCTTCATGGAACTTTAACCATCTTATAACCGAGATACCGTCTAAAGTTAAAAGAGCTCTATCCATTAAAAATGAAAATTTCGTTCTATTTGACGCGGATATGTATATTACTGAATTGAATTTAAATAATGCTCATATTGAGGTTATTGAGGCTCTAAGGGATACTATTGATTGTTTTAAAAACGAACTCTATAGACCTTCATTAACAATGCTTGGAAAAGTGGTTGAAGGTGCTTGGATTGAAACGGGCATTTCATTAGCAAATTTTGCAATTAAACAAAATAATGATAAAGAAAAAAACGAAGTATTAATAGAATATTTACAGGGTCCAGATGGTTTCAATAAGAAAGTAGAAAAGATTGTTAACTTATATTCAAGTCATCATAAAGATTGGTTTATTGATTTAAGAAAGAAAAGTGGAATTCAAATTAGTCATTTGGTAGAAATACGTATTTGGACAGATGTTGTAAGGGAAGCGCGTAATGCAATACACTTTGGAGCAATCCCAACGACACCTAATACTTTTGAGAAGGCTTCTACTCTATTACTTGCGGGTTCTAAGAATCTTAAAACCTTATACAATCTTAAATTGGAAGCTGATAAATAGAAATTAAGTATGTAATAAAAAAATACTTGGAGTAATTGTATTGCGAGAACTCTCGTTCTGTTAATATAGTTTTTTTCAAGGTGATATCGATATAAATCGACAACTCCAATTTGATGTGCCAACACAATTGAATTTAAGTAAATATTTGTTATCAAATAAACATAAACTAGATCTTACATCACGAGTAGTTGTCTTATAAAATAAGTTGTTAAAAAAGTTACATCAAGATTGAGTTGTATTAAATATTTCTATTTACAACGTGAGAATAAGTGTTTGAAAAATTTTTACATCACGACTAAGTTGTCTGAGAACAGTTTTTGTTTCTTGAAAAAAAGATTATTACTTTTAAAAAAAGATTGTTACTTAAAAAAAAGTTCGTTACTGATCGTTACTGATGTGTACCGACATTATAGTTATTAACCAAACATTACAGTTGGTAACTTTACAATAAAGTAAATATAAACCGAAGGTTTTCTGAAATAAATTCAGTAATCTTCGGTTTTTTTTATGCCCAAAAAGAGCCAGACAATAAAAAACATCTCATCTCTATTATTTCTAAGAATGAATTGTTTTACTGTATATTTATGTAAACCACTATAAAGATTGTTAAAGAATGCACTTAAACTAACGCAGCAGTTTAGTTGAAGAAGGATGATATAATAATTTCCATATAAAGATGGAAAATGAGAACTATCGGAGGGGAAGGTTTAATTTGGACAAAACTCAAGTAATGGTTTATTTCAGCTTGTATGGAGAGGAGTTTCCAATTGATTATGTGACCGAAACATTAGAAATTGAACCTACAAAAACCTATAAAAAGGGTGATATCATCGTAAGACCCTTTAATCAAAAAGTTACTTCAACGAAAACCCATTATCGATTAGAAACAGCTTGGGAATTAAGTACAGGTTATCAAGAGTCCTTTGATGTGAAAGAGCAAATGGACCAAATCTTAGGACCGTTAAAAAATAAAGCAGCTTTAATAAATCAGTTGAAAACGGAGTATGAACTGGAATGCCATTTCTCAATTGTTATAATAATGGAAAATGGATATACACCTGGTTTGCATATTGATAACGAACAGATTGAATTTGCAAATAGTATAAAAGCTGAATTTGATATAGATTTGTACGCGAACCCTTATGATAAAAATTTTGATGACTAAAAAAGGCAATCCTTATTCAAGTAACGGGTGCTTTAGCGAAACATGGATTGCTTAGACAACTCTTTTTTCTTATTGAACTAAAGCACCACAGAGTAAATAAAGCAGTGATTTAGTGTGAGGAGGCACTCCTTTGAAAAAAATACTAATTGGCTTAGTAGGTACTCTGGTAATGTTTTTTTTATACTTTTATCAGTCGCCTATTATTAGTACAGGAGAAGCAATAAATAAAGCAGAAAAATATTTGCTAAATCCCCCAGAAGAGTGGAAAAAATCAATATCCTTCAATGGTTTAGAGGAAATTCCACCTGAGAATATTAGTGTGAATCTCACTCCGAAGCACGGGTATTGGAATGACATAACTAATAAAATGAAGTGGGAAGTTACAATTAAATACACTGGTCAAGAATCAACTATTGTGATGGATGCATACACTGGAGAATTTATAAATTTATATGGACCATTAAATTAAATGTATTACTCCTTAATTGAACTAACGGATGCTTTAGTTAAAGATCATGGGTTGCAATGCAACTCTTTTTTCTTGTTCAACTAACGGGGCAGGTTAGTTGAATAAGCAGGTGTTGTTTAGACTAGTGACGAAGTAGTTGTTATAGTAGTGGTTTCTGCATTATGAGGAGGTGTTATTATGAACAACATAGGATTTCCTGGACTAATTTTTATACTTAGCATAGTTGGGTTTATTTTAATTTTCGCACTTGCTATTATTCTTTTAATAATAAATTTATCTAAAAAAAGAATAAGACCTTAAAATCCTTTGTTCAAGATCAATGAGCTGTATTGACGGCTCTTATTTATTGTTCAACTAACGGGGCAGTTTAGTTGAAGATGATATAATTAAATAAATCTGAATTATTATTAAGGAGACTTTATAGTTTTGGAAGCTAAATGTATTAAATTCTACGAATTCGGTAGTCCTAAAAATGTGTTAAAAGTTGAATATAAAAGCATAGAACCACCAAAAGATAATGAAGTCATTGTTCGAATGTTAGCACGACCTATAAATCCTTCTGACTTGATACCAATTAGAGGGGCATATTCACATCGGATTTCTTTGCCGAATATTCCCGGTTATGAAGGAGTTGGTATTGTAGAAGAAGTAGGCCCTTTAGGTTCTAAAAATCTTATTGGGAAACGTGTTTTACCTTTACGTGGGGAAGGTACTTGGCAAGAACTTGTTAAGACATCAGCAGAATTTGCTGTTCCTATACTGGATTCTATTGATGATTTTACGGCGTCACAAATGTATATAAACCCAATTACAGCATGGGTGACTTGTACGGAAGTATTAAAATTAAGACCGAGTGATGTTTTGTTGGTTAATGCGTGTGGTTCATCTATTGGACATATTTTTGTTCAATTATCGAAGATATTAGGTTTTCGATTAATTGCAGTCACTAGAAATAATAAATATACAGAAGATTTACTTCATCTTGGTGCGTCTTATGTAATAGATACCTCTAATGTTCCACTCTACGAAACAGTGATGGAATTAACAAATGGAATGGGTGCAGATGCTGCTATTGACTCTGTTGGAGGTTCATCTGGAAACGACTTGGCTTTTTGTGTGCACCCTAATGGCAATTTTTTAGCCATCGGTCTTTTATCGGGGATACAAGTAAACTGGGCAGATATTGTAAATAAAGCCAATGTTAATGCTAGTATATTTCATTTGCGGAATTGGAATAAAAATGTCTCATCAGATAAATGGCAAGAAACATTTAACCATTTGATAACCCTAATAAATGATAAAAGATTAAGTTTGATGATGGTAGATTCTCAATATGACTTAATAAACGTAAAAAAAGCTGTTGCTGTTGTTGAATCTTTAAAAGAGTCCAAAGGGAAAGTATTTTTAACAAGCTACTGAATTAACTCTTGTTAAACAAATGGGTGCTTTACTTCAAGAAGGAGTAAAGCTTTTTTCATATTGAACTAAAGCAGGATAGTTGAGTAAGGAGGGATATTTGACAGAGCGGCGAAATTGTAAATAAAGTTGAATTGTAGAGGGGTAGAATATGTCCAAGTATATTTTTCTTAACATTAATGGCTAGTGTAATTTTATTTTTTCTATTTGCTGGTGTGTTTGATGGCGGTGATAATACCGAAGCAGCGGTTTATACATTTGGTACAATAATCGTTTTACTTCTATCATTTTTGATTTCACTCATGTACTATTTAATAAATTTATTAAAAAGGAAAATTTAGCTCTACTTTTCAACTAACGGGTGCTTTAGTAAAAGAACATGGGTTGCTTAGGCAACTCTTTTTTCTTATTCAACTAACGAAGCAGTTTAGTGGAAGAAGAAAAGCTATACATAGTCAATTGGTTAAACAGAGGGTGGAATTTGGATATTTTCGAAGCTTAGAAAAGGGAGGATGTCGCAAATTGGTCAGAAGACGTGGTAATTATGAAATACAGGTTGTAGGTAAACAGCTAAGCTGTCCCCACTGTGATGGTGCTATTTTTAGTCATCGAGAAGTATATATTGATGTAGTAGCGTTTGTTGATGAAGAGCAAAAGCAGCAATTAACACTGCAGTCTTTAACTTGCAAAGACTGTGGTAATATTCAGCAGTTCCAACAACTAACGAAAGGTATGGAAACGAATATCGTTTACAAACAGGTAGATTAAATATGGTAGAAGATTTAAGCTGTGAGGAAAGTCAAATTACTATTTTGAACCGACCGCTTATTTGTCCTTTCTGCGAGCATGATGTATTTATTCCGTATACGACGTACAGAAATGTGGAAAAGCCAGGGATTGATGTGTTTCATGTAAACTATACGGCAGTTTGTACGCATTGTGGTGGTGTGATACAGTTTGTAGATCCGAGCTACTTCAATCGAGAGGGTGTTTACGTCTGGGCTTTTGAACAAACTCTCCTTCATGCACGCCCCCCAGAGCCACCTGTTATCCGCATAGTAGATGAGGTAACATTGCACGCGCAAAAACAATGCCTACATTTAGCACTTCGGCTACTTGTGCAAGAGAAAAATGTAGTTGATACGGTGCTTTCCTTAGCTGAGGAGGAACAGTATTGTAAAGTAATAGCATTATTGGAGTCGAAAACGTGTCAGTTTGTTGATGAAATCAATGCTGAAAAATGTTTAGCGTCAGCACTACATCAGTTAATGATGCACCGTATCGTCGACAGTAATCAATTACTCTCCACCGTAATAAATGAAAGCTATCCAGGTATTGAGCCATTTTTAAAGCAGTATATAAAATGAAAAAGCCTACAGTTGGTTCAAAGCGAGTTATAGCGTGATGAAATCACACATAGATTTACATGCTAATTTTAAATAAATGTTTTTAAGAATACATGTCAAAATAGAATCCATAATGTTAGAAATATAATGTTGTTTAATTAACGGGTGCTTTGGTTAAAGATCGTGGGGTTGCTTAGGTAGCTCTTTTTCTTATTCAACTAACGCAGCAGGTTAGCTTAATAAATATCAGATTTTGAATAGTTAATTTTAAATTTAGAAATATGTTATTATTTCACATTAGAGTATATTGCTTTAAATAATTTTAAAAGAACTTTGGAGGAACAATATGAATATAAAGTTAGCTACGCTAGAGCAAGTTAATCAAATAGAAATTTTATATCAAGAGCTTTTTTTTAAAATGTCAAACTTTCAGCCCAAATATATAAAGCCTACAAAGCAGGATGTAGAGTTTATAAGGAAAACAATAAATGAAAAGGATTCGGATATTTTATTAGCTGAAATTGATAACTGTACTATAGGTTTTTTACTTATTCAAGAACTAATCACACCATCATATACTTGTTTGGTTGAACATAAATACGCATTTATTCCAGATATAATTGTTGGAACCAAATATCAATCTCAAGGAATTGGTTCAGCTTGGTTATTAGAAGCAAAAAAATGGGCTGAAAATCGAAATTTAGATTACTTAGAGTTGAATGTACTGTCTGAAAATATTGGTGCTATTACTTTATATGAAAAGCAAGGATTTATAGATGTGAGCCATAAAATGCGCTATGAATTTAATTGAAAAGACATAGGGAGTATTAGTATGTTAAGAAACTAATTAATTCTGTTCAGTAATTGGGTCGTATTGTTAAAAATCAGAAGGAATTTTTGAGAAGGAAGTTGAAATTAATGATATTCTTCAACTAACGGGTGCTTTACTTCAAGGAGGAGTAAAGCATTTTTTCTTATTGAACTAAAGCAGCTGGTTACTTTAAGAAGGATTTTTTTCACTTCCTGGTGAAATTTTAAGTGTTGGTCAAATAGTTTAGAGGAGGAAGATGTAATGAATCAATCCGAGTTATTCTTAAGAATGCTTGACACAACGTTTAACGAAGAGAGTTGGTATGCACCATTACAACCTGCAATTAATGGACTCAACGCAGAACAGGCTATGTGGAGACCTGTAGGAGAGGCAGCAAATACAATATGGGAAAATGTTAATCATCTCATATACTATAAAGAGAGACTAACAGCAAATTTACAAGGCAATGAGTGGACACAAAATCTTGATGGTGATGAAACCTTCTCCCTTACGGAACAAATAAATGATGATGAGAAATGGTCAGCAATCGTTAAACGTGTAGAAATGGTTCAACGCAGTTTAAGAGAAGCAATAAGTAAAACGACAAATGAAGATTTTGAACAAAATAATTTAGAAGAAAAGTTATATAATATAATACTTCACGATGCATATCATACCGGTCAAATTATTCAAATTAGGAAGATGCAAGGTTCTTGGCCGTCACATCGTTAATAAGTGGAAGCGAAGGCTTGAAGGAAATTGTTGAATAAGCTTCACTTTTCTTCTTCAACTAACGGATGCTTTACTTCAAGAAGGAGTGAAGCCTTTTTCTTATTGAACTAACGAAGCAGTTTAGTTGAATAAGGAAAATGAACGATAGAAAACCAAAATATAGCAAAATGGAATTAAAGGTGAGGTATTTATGGAAAAGCTCGAAGCATTAAAAGAAACTTTAATCGAAGGTCAAAAATTATCAATGCAAGGTTCGTGGGATAGGAGAGCCCCAGCAAAAAAAGCGGTTCCTTTACTTTTAGAAGCAAGGCAAGGGTTAAAGGATTATGTAATAGAAAACGGAACAAATCCTCTTGCTTGGCGTTTGTTGTCGCAAGCCGAAGAATGCTAACTTAATTATAACAATGCTATTTATTGTCTGGAAAGAGCTATGTAGTTGGATAAAAAGAACCAAAAAGACCTTAAAAGACTTGCCCTTAAAAGACTATGGTGGAATGTGGAATGAACTAAACTTATCCGCAGAACAGTTGGAGTCCCTCGGTTTGTTTTTGGATGAAAAGTTAAATGTCGATGATTGTGACCACTCTCTTAGCCAAAATAAATAAAAATTGGCCCAGAAGTATGAGCATCATACTTCTGGGTCTTCTTCGTTTAGTTCATTATTGTACCTCTATGGTAAAGTCCATATTGGCTCTTTTTTCCTCGGAGTAAGGCCAGATTTGATTTGCTTTTTGAACGAAATCTTCTAATTGACTCTTTTCTATATTATTCCCTTTTACCTGTAAGTGAATAGCTAGTCTATAGCCTTCATCCTCTTCTGATATACCGACATTCGCTGTGACTTCTGAATCAAACTTTACTTGTTCTTTACTAGCTACAATTTGTAATGCACTATCAAAGCAAGCTGCGTATGCGGCTGCGAATAATTGTTCAGGGTTTGTAGCTTTTTCTGACTCTTCTCTTTGGCTTC